>JAGZNE010000002.1:0-47035 GCA_018363825.1 Atopobium sp.
TATTTGCCCAGCTGTGAGTATTGTGAGAGTACTTCTGCAGTTCGGATTTACTGCGCACAAGCCAGGGATGCGTCTGCGTTGAGGGACGCTGTTTAATCTCAAAAATACGCTTATGACCAGGGTTTTGAGGAGTTGCAGCTGCGCCAATGCCATAGACAGAATCGGTAGGCATGATAAGCACGCCACCACGACGCGCCACCTCAACTGCTAAAGAAACTACAGATGTATCCGGATTCATCTGATCAACTTTGATGTATTCACCCATAAAACCCTCGACTCATTGTTGTGTGTTGCGCGGTGTTGTGTGCTGCGCGGTGTTACGCGTTACACAGTTTTTCTCGCCAGACGGCTGAAGTGCTACTTTGCTAGGTGCGCCACAAGAATGCGCGGCCTGTGCGTCATATCCTCTTTGACCTCAACGGACTCCCACACTCCCTGCTGTTCAGCAAGATGCGCCGCCTTATCCAGGCGTCCCTCGTAAAGCTCAACACAGAGCATTCCTCCAGGTAGAAGCATACGAGGAGCCGCCTCAAGCAACCTCCTGTAGACATCCAAGCCGTCCTCTCCCCCGTCAAGCGCCAGCTCAGGCTCAAAGCCTTTGACCTCGGCAGGAACTTCCTGCTCAAGCACGCTTGTAGGAATGTAAGGCGGATTAGACACCAATACCGAGAAGGACTGTGCAAGCTCAGCGGGTACACCTTCTACCAGGTCGCATTCAATGAGCTCCACGCGCTCCTGGAGGTCCAGGGCATCTCTGTTACGAGTTGCCAGCGCAATCGCCTTAGGAGAAAGGTCTGTGGCGTAGACGCGCGTCTGTGGGCGCTCAGTGGCAATGGAGAGCGATATGCAGCCCGTTCCAACGCCAACCTCAAGTACGCACACTTCTCCGTCGACGTTTGGAGTTGCTGCATCAACGCCTTCGAGCGCAACGTCTACCAGCACCTCTGTCTCTGGTCGTGGGATAAGCACACCTGGCTCGCAAGTAAGAACCAGGTGCCTAAAGGGCATCTCGCCCGTCACGTACTGGAGCGGCTCCCCTTCTGCACGGCGCTTAATTGCCTCGCGCATGCGAGTGCGCTCATCCGCAGAAAGCGGCTTGTCAAAGTTGGTGTAGAGCTGAACGCGAGAAAGGCCTGTCACCGCAGACAAAAGCCATTCTGCAGAAAGACGTGGATGCTCATCACCCTTCTTTTCCAAGTGCTGAGTAGTCCACGTCAAAATTTTCTGGATTGTCCAAACTTCATCTGTCATGAAGTTTGCACCTTAAACAGCCTGAGCGAGTTTCTCGGCACGCTCTGCTGCAGCAAGAGCCTCAATAACGGATGGCAGCGTATCGCCCAGAAGAACGCCATTGTAGGTGCCGTTGAAGCCAACGCGGTGGTCGGTTACGCGGTCCTGTGGCTGGTTATAGGTACGAATCTTCTCGGAGCGTGCGCCATGGCCAATCTGGGAAAGACGCTCTGCACCCTGCTCAGCCTGTTGACGCTCCAGCTCCATCTCGTAAAGACGAGCGCGAAGCATCTGCATACAAACCTCACGGTTCTGGATCTGAGAACGCTGATCCTGAGACTGAACAACCGTATTTGTTGGCAGGTGAGTAATACGAACTGCGGAATAGGTGGTGTTAACGCACTGACCACCAGGGCCGGATGCACAGTAGGTATCAATGCGCAGGTCTTCCTGGTTGATCTGAATATCAATCTCATCAGCCTCTGGAAGAACTGCAACAGTTGCGGTAGAGGTCTGAATGCGGCCCTGAGACTCAGTCTTAGGAACGCGCTGAACACGGTGAACGCCGGATTCATACTTCATAACTGAATAGACCTTATCGCCCGTGACCTTGAACTCAATAGTCTTGAAGCCACCTGCCTCAGAAGGAGAGCTGGACAGGATCTCTGTCTTCCAACCACGAGCCTCAGCAAAGCGCTCATACATCTTGAAGAGGTCGCCTGCAAAGATTGCTGCCTCATCGCCGCCAACACCAGCGCGAATCTCAACGATAGTGTCCTTCTCGTCATTTGGATCGCCTGGAATCAGCATGACCTTGATCTCATCCTCAAGCTGAGGGAGCATCTCTTCATTAGCAGCAATGTCTTCCTGCAGCATCTCTTTTTCTTCTGGATCAGAAGTAGCGTTGAGAAGCTCTTTTGCAGCCTCGATGTCATCAAGGGCAGTGATGTACTTGTTGGCGTGAGCAACCAAATCTGCCTGATTAGAGTGCTCTTTTGCCACGCGAGCATACTCTTTTGGATCAGAGACAACAGCTGGGTCTGCAAGCTTTTGCTCAAGCTCAGCATAGGCCTCGACGATTTTTTCTAGCTTGTCACGCATTCTTGCTCCTAAGATAAGTGCCTCGTGCGCGCTTGGCTCATTGACATGCGGCCAAACTGTTGCAAAGCTGCTTGCGAGGTGAGAATTCAACTAAAGAAGTGTACCACCACTAGGCGGTTTTTAAACCGATACCTCCCTATCTGCACAGGATGAGGGTACACAAGTTACATAATTGTGAGAAAATTACAGCAGGTTTAGACGGTAATGAGGCGCTATGACTTCTAAGAACAAAACTTCACAACCAGATAACACACCTGCTGCAGAGGACACCTCTTCTGATCAGAAGACTCTTGATGCCCAGGCTGCTGAGGCAGTTGACACCGCTGGCGAGAAGACCGACGAGCTTGAAGAGGTCACCGACCCTATTGCTGCCGATATGGCCGCTGCTGATGAAGACTACATCATGGAAATTGTCAGCCCTATCTTTCCTGGTCTAGACGAAGATGGTGAAGAGGATGAGACTTACTCTGCTTCGGATGAGAGCTCTCCTGAAAACGACGCAGATAGCACCACTGACCTGGAGAAAATCGTAAACGATGCAGCTCTGACACAGGACCTTTCTGCTGTAGAAGCTCGCCTCAAAGAGCTTGAAGAGAACACTCACGAACATGCAGAGGCTGAAGCTACTGAAGCTTCTGTCAAAAATGCTGCTGACACGAGTAATGCAACCTCTGACGATGACGCAACGTCTATAAAAGATGTTGCTGATACGTTCTCAAGCTATCTTCGCAGCAGGCGTCGTGCGCTGTTTAGGTTTGTACGCCGCTACAGCCTGCTTTCTGGCATTCTTGCTCTTTTAAGTCTTGCTCTTTTATCTGCAGTTATCGTGTTCTTTATTCGCGTGAGCAACGTTCCTTCAACTGATACTGTTATTGCTGATGCGCGCACACGCGTTGAGGCACCAGCCTGGACTCCTGGTGAATATGATGCTGATGAGTCCTTACTCCTTACGGGCATTGAAGTTGTGTCTCGCACCAGAAGTACCACGGCAATCTCAAGTGATGCCGCGCAGTTTGGTGCGACGGGCTACGCCAACTCTGTCGTACGCCTTACCTATACAGGTAATGCAATTGCTGCTACAAAGATGACCAAACTTGGATACGCAAATACCCAGGGCTGGAACGCTATCGGTGACGAAGAATCACAATCTGTTACCTACCAGGCAACTTCGGGCGTTTCCACCACAAAAGTCCTTGACGCTATTGGCGATGTGCTAGCAAAACTTGATGAGAAAAATCCTAACGAAGCTATTTCTTATAGCTCGCAGTTCTCTGGCGCAACCTTCACCGTTCTTGATGCGGGCTTTGACCGTGAGCAGCAAACCTGCTGGGTAAGAATGTCGGGTGTTTCACCAACCTTCTTTGGTTCGCTCACCTGCGAAATTACCGCCTCATTTACCTTTGATGCTTCTACGGGTACCTGGGCATTGGACACAGCCAACCCCTCGGCAGGACTTAAGTACGACTACAGCGGGCTCGTAGGAACGTGGAAGGGCACCTTTGTTAGCTGTGAAGCCAGTAGTGGCAGTCCTTGTTACGCTGGCAGAACTAATCCTTTAACGCTGACCGTAACGTCTGCAGGTTTTTCTCGAGATCAGCTGGTACTTACGGGTACTGCAGAGGGTGTTGTCCACAACCATGGAGCGCTTAACACCTCGTACCGTTGGTATCCAGGTGACACTGAGTTCAAGAACGCATCTGTCTCTCTGACTACTTCTGGAACCATCGGAGATCAAATTCAGGTTTCTGGAGTGGTAGATGTAACCAATGCAAGTCTGGATGCTCATTCTGCTTCTAGCACGTCCCTCAGCACAGCTCAAAAACCACAGTTGAAAGTTACTTTTGATATTGCTGATAACAGCGTGGTAGCTCAGCTTATTTCCACCCACACGGAAAACGGTCAGACCGTCACCTTTACTGATACCTACCAGCTCTCCAAAGAGTAAAAATAATCCCGTCAGGCCGAGTCTTTCCTGACGGGATTTCTATCATCAAATTACGAGAAGTACAAAGGCTTGTTACTGCACCTTGTCTTCTTCCTTATCTGTGGCTTCTTCGTCGTTCTTCTCGCCCTTATGCATACGCCCACGAACAATTCCCACAATTGTAGGGATGATCGAGACCGCAACAATTCCCACAATCAGCAGCTCAAAATGCTCCTGAACTACAGGAATGCCGCCAAAGAAATAGCCGAGCAACACAAACATCGTGGACCAGGTAAGACCGCCCAGAATGTTATAGATGCCAAAGTTGCGCCAGTGCATACCGCCCATACCCGCAATAAAAGGCACGAACGTGCGGATAAAGGGGAAGAAGCGTCCTAAGAAAATTGCCAGATGGCCATGCTTGTCCAAAAACTTCTGGGTCTTCTCAAGATGCTCTGGAGTGAGTGCTTTAACTTTTCCAGAAGCAATGATTTTTTGACCAAAGAAATGGCCAATCATAAAGTTCATCTGATCGCCGAGAATTGCGGCAGCCCACGTAATAACAAGCAGCAAAACAATATTAAAACCGCCATTGTGGGCAAAAAATCCTGCTGCAAAAAGCAGAGAATCACCTGGTAAAAATGGGAAAAAGACTACGCCAGTCTCAATAAAAACAATCAGAAAAACAAAACCGTACGCAGCAAGAGGGCCTGTGGCAATCATTGAAGCAATAAATGCGCGAGGATCTCTAAGCAGCTCAATGATGTAGTTTACAAAACCCATCGAAGTCCAATCGTCGTGACAAATGTCGCGGCAAACACACTATACGCCTAAGAAAAGCGCACTGAGTGGGAACGGATGCCCGCGAGTGACCCCTTATGGCTGCTGTCTCCCGACCCTGACCAGGTTCGAGGTGTCACGTCATCCGCACCCGCTCAATGCGCTGTAGATACTCTACCCTATTAGAGAAATCTTTGCACAGATCGTATCGCTTCTACGCATTTTTTGACGAATTTTTTTCAATTGCTTTGATGATCTTCTCGACGTTCTTTTTTCCTCTTGAGATACCTACATGCAAAATTCCAGCTATAGGAACAGATATGACGAGAAGAACTATGCCGCCCACAAGCACAGCCGTTGCCATAGAACTTGTAGAGAGACTCCCGTACACGCTGAGATATATAAGCCATGCTCCAATTGCGATGCCAGAATAAGCGGCTCTTCTATAAACGCTTAGTGTTCCAAGAGCTTTTGTCTGCATACGAGCCTCGACAACCAAAGGGTTATCCTCGTGTGAATGAGAAGCTGCTCCTACATAGTTTTTCTTGCTCATAAAAACTCTCAATCAAAAGTGGCATCGCCGTATGACGATGCCACTTTATTACGTTTGTCTTTTCTGCGCCAGACAGGATTTTGCGCAAAAAATTAGTAAGACAGACCTGGGTTGAAGACGCCAATAACAACGCCAACAAGTGCTACAACAACAAGAATAAGCATAACAACCGTTGGGCTGAGCTTCTTCTTAGTCATCAACCACCAGCAAAGGTATACAAACAGAAGGTTCAATACCTTAGGGAAGATGCCATTAAGTGTTGTCTGAATGTCAACACCAGCAATATTCAGAGAAGTTGTGACGTTAATCCATGTAGCAGCAACAGAGCCAATGACCATAGTACCAATCATAACAATGGAGCTACGGAGAGCCTCGGACTCAGGACCAACAAGTGCCTCAACAGCAGAAGAGCCCAGGCTATAGCCCTGGTCGTAAGCAAACTTCATGCCGAAGTACATAATGAGGTTCCAGACCACAACATAGAACAGTGGGCCAAGAACGGAGCCGCCCTTAGAAAGGCCAAGTGCAATTCCAAGAAGAATTGGAATAAAAGTACCAACGATAATGGAGTCACCAAGACCAGCAAGAGGGCCCATAAGACCAGCGCGAAGACCATTGATGGTCTCGTCGTCGATTGCCTCGCCGTTTGCGCGAGCCTCTTCAAGAGAAGCGGTCAAGCCAACAACCATAGAACCAATCTGTGGCTCGGTATTAAAGAAGGTTGTATAGGTAGAAAGTGCCTCAACCTTTTGGTCATCAGTATCGTAAAGCTCGTCAACGATTGGAAGCATGGATGCAAGGTAACCAAATGTCTGCATGTGCTCCTGAGAGAAGCAGGTAAGATTGCCGTAAATCCAGCTCAAGAAAGACTTATTGCGTGCTTTCTGAGAAATGGTTTTCTTTTCAGCCATGATTAAATATCCTCCTCTTCTTCATCGTCTGCGCTTACATTGCCTGATGTTGCAGCAGCCAAACGAACATTCTTTGCCTGCTGAAGCTGATAGTTAAGAACAGCAAAGAAGACTGCTACGACTGCAGAGACAATGAGGTTCAGGCCAAGTGCGCCAGCAAGGATAAAGCCAAAGGCAAAAGTTACCCAATCAAGAGGCTTAGTAATAACCTGCTTGCACAAAATTGCAACACCAACGGTAGGAAGAAGGGTACCAACGGTGAAGAGGGTCATCATTGGGATACCGTTCATAGGAAGGTATTCCTTCATGATGCCAACCATGCTCTCGCCAGCCATGCAAATGAAGAATGTTGGAATGAACGAGAAAAGAATGTGAGAAACCCAAGGGAATACAAAGTCAACCATTGGAATGGTCTTCTTAATACGACCCCACTCTTTGCTCTCCATTGCACGCCAGCCAATACCCTGCCATACAAGGTTCATGGTAGCGGTGCCGTAGAACAAGACGGTACCAAGAGTACCAACAGCTGCGCCAATAGCAGCTGCCTGAGATGCAGCCTCAACAGAGCTTGGATCAAGACCATAAGCCTTGATTGCAAGAATTGCTAGAGGAATACCAATGTAGGAAACTGCACGAACGTCAGCGGAAACAGTTCCGCCAGGTGTTACGAGTGCAATGTAGACCAACTGGATTGCTGCACCAACAATAATGCCAGTCTGGACGTCGCCAAGAATGACACCAACGACAAGACCTGCAACAAGTGGACGACCGAGGGTATAGTTACCTACGGTAGTACCAGCCATGCCAGGTAGTGACGCAAGGCATGCAAACAAACCCAAAAGGGCAGCTTGAAACGCATTAATTGCCATAAAAATCGCCTTCCGAATACTACTTTACGTCAAACTTCTCGCGGAATTTAGGCCACTCACCAATTGCCTTTTCTTTAAGAAGAGCAAATTGAACGGTATAACCAGCTTTGGTTATATCCTCAAATGCCTGTCCCTCTTCTTGAGTAAAGGACTGGTTGTTGCCCAGCTTTACCGCACCAGGACGGTCATTACCAGGACCGATAATGACCGTGTTAATTCCTGGCTTAAAACCAAAGTCAACAAGAATTTTCTTCATGTCAACTGGGTTTTTAGTAATAAGAAAATAACGAGAATCGCTGTCTAGAACCTTCTGAGCGCTCTCTTTGAAGTGATCAAATGTCCAAACAAATACTTTCTTGTCAGGTGCTGCTGACTTGTAAGCAGACTTAAGGACAGGATTTGATGCAGCCGCATCATTAACTGCAATGATTCCGTCACAAGGAACCTCAAGGGCCCAACGAGTGACTGTCTGACCATGAATCATGCGGTCATCAACACGAACAAATGAAATCATGTTTTCTCCTAACATATTTCTTACGCAAGCAGCTACGCGTACTTGCAGTAATTACTAAAGGTCTTCCTCGTCATCGTCTTCAAGAGCTAAGACGATCTGATTAACGCCATTTTTTCCTTCGTTCAGGATTGATGACACAAGAGCCTCACCACTTAGGCCATCATCGATAGCCATCAAAGCACCAATTACCATGGGAAGATTGGCACCACTAAAAGCCACGGTATGGGAAAGCAGGCCTTTTTTGGCGAGAAGATCAAGTGCATTAGTAAGTGGAGAACCACCGATAATGTCACCAAGAACAACAACCTCGTCGTCAGCAGTAAGTGGCTCAAGAATTTTTGACAAATTCTCTCTATATTCAGCTGCTCCCACGCCATCTTCCATGCTGTAGCTCAAGATGTTTTCTCTGGGTCCCATCAGCATGTCCATTACGCTATGCAGACCTGGTGCAAACGTTCCATGACTTACGAGCAAAAGGTACTTCATTACTGCTCCATTCCAGACATCACCACTGTGGCTGTACTTCGCCTGTATTAACAGCCGTACTACGCCAATACAAAATTTCCAGCCTGTTATGTAAATTGCTATGCATCAAAACTTACATTCCAAGCCAAGTGTCACTTGCCTAGCCGTTATAACACAAAGGTATACATGCGCTATTGGCATTCGCAAATTTTTAATATTCTTGATGTATTATTTTTTAAATTTTATTTAAAAAATTCAATTGATTCAGTTTCTTTTAGATGAACAGGCGTTCTAACAGCATAAATAAATATGCAGAAATTTTTTGCATATATGAACATAAAAGTAGCAATATTGCATATATTAGATAAAGAAATGTCCGCTCAGCACTCCTCGAAATACATTTCTAAAAGTAAGAAAGAAGGCCATACAAGATGACCTTCTTAACATGAAATAAAAAAATAATTTTATGTTATGTAACGTGTTATGTTCTGTTTCTGCGATAGAAATCAACAAGAGACTGAGTGGAAGCGTCTTGCTTTGCTAGTTCTTCGTCGTTATGAATTGCAGGGAAAATCTGCTTTGCAAGCTGTTTACCAAGCTCTACGCCCCACTGATCATACGAATCAATGCCCCACACTACACCCTCAACAAAGGTAATGTGCTCATAGAGCGCAATGAGCGTTCCAACGGCACGTGGGTTAAGCTCTTTACCAAAGATGGAGGTAGTTGGCCTATTTCCTTCAAAGACGCGTGCAGGAACCATCCATTCTGGAGTTCCCTCAGCGCGGACCTCATCAGCGGTCTTGCCAAAAGCAAGAGCCTTGGTCTGTGCAAAGAAGTTGGAGAGGAAGAGCTCGTGGACATCAAGGTCTGCATCTTTTGTAGCAAAAGCAGTATTTGCAAACGCAATAAAATCAGCAGGAATAATCTGAGTTCCCTGGTGAATAAGCTGGTAGAAAGCATGCTGACCGTTGGTACCAGCCTCTCCCCAGAAAATCTCACCTGTGTTAGAGGTAACCGCAGTGCCATCCCAGCGCGTAGACTTGCCGTTGGACTCCATGGTAAGCTGCTGGAGATATGCAGGGAATCTATGCAGGTACTGGCTGTATGGAAGTACCGCATGAGATGCCGCGCCAAAGAAATTAACGTACCAAACATTTAAGAGACCCATAAGAGCAACAACATTTTGCCTCAGAGGGGTTGTCTTGAAGTATTCATCAACTGCGTTAAAGCCGCTAAGAAACTCTGCAAAACGCTGTGGACCAAAAACAATTGCCAGTACCAGACCAACTGCAGAATCAACCGAATAACGGCCGCCAACCCAATTCCAGAAACCAAAGGCGTTCTGTGGGTCAATACCAAAGTCTTCTACCAGATCAAGTGCAGTGGAGACAGCAACAAAATGCTTACGAATAGCTTCTGCGTTCTGAGCATCTGAACCATCAATAACACCCTGTTCAGCCAGCTTTTCCAAAAGCCATGTGCGAGCACAACGAGCATTAGTAAGTGTCTCAAGCGTAGTAAAGGTCTTGGAAACAATAACGAAGAGTGTTGTTTCTGGATCAAGATCCTCGGTTTTCTCGCCAAGGTCAACAGGGTCAATGTTGGAGACAAAGCGAGCAGTAATACCTGCGTCTGCAAAAGGCTTCAGAGCCTCGTAAACCATAACAGGACCAAGGTCAGAGCCACCAATGCCAATGCTTACAACCGTCTTGATAGGCTTACCAGAAACGCCCTTCCATTCTCCCGAGCGAACTCGGTCGCAGAAGGCATACATCTTGTTCAGCGTCTGGTGAACGTCAGAAACAACATCTTGTCCATCAACAATAAGCGTGCCGGCCTCAGCTGCGGGACGACGAAGCGCTGTGTGGAGAACTGCTCGATCCTCAGTAGTATTAATATGCTCGCCGACATACATAGCATCTCTACGCTCTTCAAGTTTGGCCTCTTCTGCAAGGTCACACAGAAGGTCAAGCGTCTCTTGCGTGGCAAGGTTTTTGGAAAGATCAATCAAGAACTGATCAAGCTCAAACGTAAGATTCTGGACACGCTGAGGGTCTTCTGCAAACCAGTTCTTCAGCGTAGCTTTTGTATCTTTTAAGCTGGCGTAATGCTCTGCAAGTGCGCGCCAAGCCTTAGTCTGTGTTGCGTCAGTAGGCAAAATATGTGGTGCTGTAGGTGATGCCATACCAGTCTCCTTCTTTTGACTATCTCAAGGATAATCTTCGCAACGCTCATGAAACGCCACAATGTCGTTTTTCGTAAAAAATACGACAAATCGTTACTAATAAGGTTCTCCCAAAGGTGGGACTTGTTTAATAGCCGCCCAGCGTAACTGCTTCTGACGAGGGTCCTCGAGCGCTCCGGCAAAGTTATCAAGATTTACCATGCGCATTCCACACACATGCACAAGAACACGGGGCGAGAAGTTCTTCTCGGCGTCAGTTGTAAGCTGGTCAAGCTCTTCTGCGTATGCCTCACGCACCAATGTAACTGCTGCATCATTTACCATGAGCACCGTATCTGGGCTAAAAGCGCTTATCGCCTGCCTGACAAGCAGGGGATTTATAGGATCTCCTGTTTTTGTGGTGGTAAGCAAGGTAGCCCATGCCTCAGGTGCATAGCCTAAATGCTCTAAAGAAGCTTTAAGTGCAGAAAGTTCAGCCTCTTCAAAGTCTTCCTGGCCTTTTACCAATAAAACCGATGCAAAAGCATTGCCTGCCATACACACCCCCTGAGCAGCAAAATCTCCAAACTCATGCGTTGTTTTTGCCATGTAGGCTTCTTTTCGCATAGATCTTTCGCTTGGCATGCGCACCTCTTTCTTATATGCCAACTATGCACGTAATTCACAATTTGAGCAAGTCCATAAAGTTTTGTGTATACACTTCTCTAATTTGGGGATAAGTTTGCTAGCAATAAAAAGTTAATGGCTTTATAGCCCTATGTAACTGGAGGTTCACTATGGCACAGCAGCTCACTACTGCAGAGTTCGATTCTGTTCTTGCTAACGCAGACAAGCCTGTCCTCGTTGATTTCTGGGCATCCTGGTGTGGTCCTTGCCGCGCTCTTGGCCCAGTCGTTGAGGAAGTTGGCCATGAGATGGCAGACAAGCTTGACGTCTACAAGGTAAATGTTGACGACGAGGCTGATCTTGCAACTCGTTTCCGCATCGTTTCTATTCCAACCCTCATCCTCTTCAAGAACGGTGAGCCAGTTCACACCATGGTTGGCAATCTTCCTAAGGCTGACCTCGTTTCTGAGCTTAACGCTAACCTGTAAGTTCTTGTGTGTCACGCGCTTGCGCTGGCTTATCATTGAACTAAGCGGCGGTACGTCTATCGGCGTGCCGCCTTTTTGTTACAAGGAGAACTAATGGCCGATAAAAGCCTTGATGCTCAAAAGACAGGACTTTTAACAGGAGTTCGCAAGCGCCTTTTTCTACAGCGTCTGCGTTCTAGCCTTTCTACCATCATTCTGCTTGTCTCATCAGCAATTTTTATTTTTCTGTTGATTGACGTTTCTGAAGGCGACGTTATTGGCATTGATCACTTTGCCTACAGGCTTTTTGTTGTCCACCTCAGAACTCCCCTTCTTACAGAGGTTATGGAAGGGTTCTCTGGACTTGCAAGCCCCGTCACCGTTATTGTCATGCTTATTGTGGTTGCTGCTTTTGCACCAGGACCAAGTGTTGGCAGGCTTGCCTTTATTAACCTGGGTGGCGTTGTTATTGTTGACCTTATCTTTAAGGCTATTGTCCAGCGTCCTCGTCCAGATGGCTTTAGGCTAGTAGTTGAAACTGGCTACAGCTTCCCTTCGGGCCACTCGATGTTCTCGATGGCTTTTTATGGCCTACTCATTTGGCTTGTCTGGCATTACGAGAAAGACAAGCTACAGCGTTGGATTTGGTGTGGCCTGTTCTCAGGTGTCATCATTATGATTGGCGTCAGTAGAATTTATCTGGGTGTCCACTATGCTACCGACGTCATTGGTGGTTTCTCGCTTGCCCTTGTATGGCTAGTGCTTTTTACCAAGCTGATGATTCCATCGCTTATTTACAAGAAGAAAGCACCTCAAGCGAAGACAGACTAATAATCTCTGCGCTGACTACCTGTGCTGTTTCATCATCAACAATAATACGTCCCATTGTTGCGCCCTCGCGACTACGCGGGTAGGTAGGGCTTCCTGGATTCATTACAAGTGTATTGGTCCACTCGTCACGCTGTACAAAAGGCTTATGCGTGTGGCCGCAGATAGCAATATTGCATTTAACCAGGTCAAGCCTCTCACGATAATGACATACCTGCCACTTAAGACCAGCCGTAAAGAAAATAATCTTTTTCTTTACCATGGGGCCATAGTTGTAGCAGAAGTCATTATTGCCCAGGCAAAGCTTAACGGGAGCAATCTTCTGCAGTGTCTGATAATCGGCGTTAGAGGTAATATCTCCTGCATGCACAATGTAGTTGGCACCTTGCAGAGCTTCAAGCAACTCAGATGACAAATACCCATGCGTATCTGAAATTACGTCAAACCTTACCAGTGCCATACCAAACTCCTACGTGCTTTTAAGCTGCTGGCGAGAAACCCTTTGAGCTTCTACAGTCCCAGTGCTCGCTTGAGTGCAACCACACGACGGCGAGAAACCGAAATGTGACGCTCCTCAAATCCCTGAATAGTCAACTGTAGGATACCAGCAGAGATAACCTCAACATCGTCAACATACTCAAGATTCACGATAAAGCTACGATGAATGCGGAAGAATCCGTGCGGAGCAAGGCGCTCTTCAAGTTTTTGCAGGGAAATAGTAGACAAGAAACGGTCATCTTCCGTGTAGATACAGGAGTAATCGTCTTTTGCCTCAATGAAGCGAATCTGATCAATAGGAACAAGAACTTTGCTTCCGCTCTTAATGACAGGAATTCGCTCAATGGTTGCCATAGGAGACTGAGGACGAAGGCGCTCCTCAACCTTATCAAGAGCCTGCTCAAGGCGCTCGGTCTCAACGGGCTTCATTAGGTAATCTACCGCGTTAACGCCAAATGCATCCAGCGCGTACTCGCTATATGCAGTGACAAACACAATCTGGGGAGGATTCTTCAGCTTGTGAAGAGCCTCTGCAAGCTGCATTCCATTTGTCTTAGGCATGGAGATGTCGAGGAACAAGACCTCAACGCGAGACTCCATGAGTTTCTCGACAGCATCCCTTGCACTTGTGGCCTCAATGATTTCCTCGAGACGTCCGGTCTCCTCAAGCAAGAACTTGAGCTCAGAACGGGCTGGAGCCTCGTCATCAACAATCATGGCACGCATGTCATTCATCTCCCAACGGCCTAACGCAGCGTTAAGCAAAAACCGATACTACTATGCTGTTGCCTGCAGTGCCGCACCTGCAAGCTTGAGTGTCACGCACGTACCCTGCCCTGGTTTAGACATGATTTCCATGCCAGAGCCAACGGCGTAGAAGCGCTCAACTCGCTCAGCTACGTTCTTAATGGCAATACCCGTGCCCCTATTTCTCCCCGAAGAATCCTGCGGGGTAGGACCTTGACCATTAAGTAAGCGAGAAACAGTCTCTTCATCCATTCCAAGACCATCATCAGCAACAGATATAAGAATATCATCATCATCGCGTGTGACGTGGATGTCAATATGGAGGGCGCCTTCATCTTTCATAGCGTGCCTCACGGCATTCTCGACAATAGGCTGAATCAAAAAAGACGGTACCTGAATATCTTCGCATCCCTCATCGACATGCTCAGACTCTTGAATACGTTCTTCTCCAAAACGCGCCTTCTCAATTGTCAAATACCTGCGCGTTTGTGTCAATTCCTGAGAAAGCGGAATGAGCGCACCTTGAGAGCTCTCAAGCGTACGGCGATAAAACACAGAGAACTCGCGAAGCAGGTCTCGCGCCTTATTGGGGTTTGTACGCGTAAGAGATGCAATTGTATTGAGCGTGTTGAACAAGAAATGCGGATTAATCTGTGCCTGCAAGGCTTTGACCTCTGCTCGAGCGGTTAACTCTGCCTGGCGATCAAGTTCATACGAGGAAAGCTGTGTGGAGAGAAGCTCACCCAAACCCTCAGCAATTGCCAACTGCGTACGATCAATTTCAATGCCACGACGATAGTAGAGCTTGATAGTGCCAACCGTGCGGTCCTGAACAATCAACGGAACAATGATGCCAAAGGAACTGCCACCATTGCCAAAGCCTCCGCGCCTTTGTAGTACCTGCTGACGACTATCTACCGAGACAAACGTCTCCATGCGGCCGCTTTCCAGAACCTCAGTTGCAGGGCCAACCACTTTTGAGCCAGGCATATGCGAGGTTGCAATATCTCCCTCAAATCCCAATACATATTCTGTATCCGTGATGGAAATAGCGGCTGCAGAAGTTTCTGGAAGCAATAGTGTGCAGATAGTTGGCGCTGTTTCTTGCGACAAGCCTCCGCGTAAGGTCTTAAGCGTCTTAGAGGCAACCTCAAGTGTTCGCTCTGTTGCTTGAGACCTGGCGTGCTCATTACCAGGCTGGGTAGTGCCACCAAGAACAATGACCGTGGCAAGTCCTCCGCCTGCAACAAGAGCGGCAAACAGGTTGTCTGCCATGACGCTCCAGGAAAGCAAGCCCAGCAATACACAGGCAAGAATAATCAGGACTATCCTGGTTGATCTATGTATGTACTGAGCAAGTCTTTGCATGGCTGTCTAGTTCTCGACTGATTCTGTAGCAGAATCCTCAGAAGCAAGCTGCTGAGGCAAAGGCGAATGCTTAAGCGCGCGAGCCAAAGGAGCTCCTAGTACATAGAGAACAACAGCCTCTCCGAGTCCTGTGGTGATAAAACCAAACAAGAACATAAGAGGATATGATCCATCAAGTTCAATGGTGGTAAATGGAATTGTGTAGAATCCCAATCCTTGAAGCAAAATGGGAAGATATGCAGACACAATAACGGCATTTGCAAGCACTGGCCCCAGAAGCGCAAGTGGTACGTTCTTCCTGTTCTTCCAGGTAAACCATGCACCAAGAGCAGTTGCCAGAGAACCAAAGACTACGTCTAACAATCCCAGGGCACCTGTGCCAGAAATGACCATATTTGCAAGGTTGGCAATAACGCAGCCAAGCGTCAGTCCTGGGATTGCGTCAGCGGTAAAGAGTGCAATAACCACAACCGCCTCAGAAATGCGGAACTGCACAGGACCCCAAGCAAGACCGCCCAAGAAAAGAAGAGCTGCAAGCGTAAGTGCTGCATAAAGGGCAGCAATAATACCAATACGTGCAAGGCGCTGAGCGCGCTGTTTTGTTGCATAAGCTGAAGAAACCTGTGGCAAAACAATCCCCTTGTTAACTCTAAAAAATTTAATTCATGATACGACGAAACGCATATATGAGCAAATGAGCAGTGCAGACATACAATTAGTAATGCAGGTGCATTCCTGGATAGACCATCTCACGAGCATGCTTTTGATATGCGGCAACAGCCTCTTCCTCAAAGGCAAGAGGAGTGTCTTCCTCGCCTGCCATATCCAAAATCCAACGTGTGAGATAAGGATTGAGCGGAAGCAGTGGCCCAATAAGCCAGGTGGCAATAACGTTCTTGCGACGGAAACCTTCCAGCTTGCTTTCTTTATTGATGCCAAAACCTACCTTATTTTTAAGGAAGTAGCAGTTAGAGTTATCTCCCTCGGTGAGTGTGAACTGCATCTTAAAGCCAACGACAACAAAAGGCTCTTTGCCATTGCCAGGATCAAACTCTCCCACCTGGACATCGTGGAAGCGCTGGGACATATAGCGAGTGGTCGTAAACTTGAAGAGGCCCAGAGCCTCAATTTCAGAGCCGTCAGGATTAACGATTTTCTCGCCAAAAAGCTCTGAAGCATTACCCGCAAACAGCATAGGAATGCCCTGATCAGCCAGCTCTGCAAGCCTGTCCTTGTAAGGCATAAGGCGAGAAATAATAAGCTCTTGCTGGGCTTCTGTCATGCCACCCATGATGATTGCTGATGGCGTGTTTTCAACAAAGTAAGGCGTTGCGGCGTGAGAGGTGTACACAAAGTTCTCTTTTGGAAGGCAGGCCTCCAGGTAGAGAGCATTTCCGTTGTCTCCACCCTGGTTTCCGTACTCTGGGTAAAGAATCTCAATCTTAGTTGCTGGATTACTCATGGGAGGCCTCCATCTGTTTCAAGCGCTCAATGATACGGTTTCTGCTGATGTCAGCAATGCCACCGTTATAGAGGCCGTGTGCATAGAAAACGTGCTGGCAAGCGTTAAGGTCAACCAGGTCAGCGGTCTCTTCAGGAGAGCTTGCCACAAAGGTTTTAGCTGGATCAATACCGGCAAGTCTGAGCCTAAGCTGCAGGTCAAGCGACGTGTCGCCATAAATAATGACCTGCTTGACGCTTGGATCTTGTAAGAACTCAAAGTCTGTCTGGTAGTACCAACCAATGTACTCTGTCTGGTCTTTTGCTTTTGCCATATAGGCGTCAGCAATCATGATGATAATTGCTTTGTCACCTGGCTGTTTGCGAAGGATATCGATGGTGACCGAGGTTGCCGTGTCATTCTCGCCCTTAGAAGCCATGCTAATAAGACGACGACCGTTGTAGTCAATCTCGTTATACCTGGAAGAAGCAATGTTAACGCGTTGCAAAGATGCAGCGATAGTTGCAGGCGCAAGACCCATCTCACGCGCGGTTACAATGGCTACAAACAAGTTATAGAGGTTGACGATAGAGTAGCTGTTGAGCTTGTACTCGTATGTTGGTGCACCCTCGTGGCAGTGCTCCTTGACCACAAACTTGCCAGTCTCTGGCTCTACTGAAATGACCTCATAATCAGGAGTTGGGTTGGTATAGCCGCACTCCTCGCAAGTTGCGTGTCCAAGATGCCTAAGGTGAGCATAATCCCACTTGAGCTTGCCACCGCATTTGGGGCAGGCAGTAAGATCTGAAACAATGCCCACTGGCTCTGCGGTGTCTTCTGCCAGCCTTGCGATGGAGTAATACGTACGATGAGTGCACTGAGGAGCAAGTCTGCAGCTAATCATGTCATCTGCGTTCAAGATCAGATGAGTTGAAGCAGGAATGCCCTTATCCATAACGTCAAACACGTAGTCTGGCGTTGCACTGCGAGAGAATGTATCGCGGAACAAATTGGTAACAGACAAAATATCAGGCTGCAGGTACGGAAAAATGCGAGGTCCAGAGAGCTCGTCAAACTCCATAACTGCAAGCTTAGTCTTTGACGTACCCTTCCACGTGGCGTTCTTTGCAAACGAGCTTGCAAAGCCGCTGGAAATATTGCCGCCAACGCGGTTGGTAACGGTCTGGTAGCCATTATCGGCGAGAAGATCGTTGAGCAAGTTATTGGTAGTTGTCTTACCGTTTGTACCGGTAATAAAGACAATCTGCTCTGGCTTAGCAATGTCTCCCAAAAATGCAGGATCAATGCCTTCAGCAATAAAGCCTGGCAGCGTTCCGCCTTCATGGTTGGTCAATTTAAGTGCTGCAAGTGTTGCTTTAGCAGCGAGAAAAGCTACAGGAAATAGTCTGCTCTTTTTTTGTGCCACAGTAACTCCCATCGTGAGCAAAGTCTCTCTAGTTTATCACCTCGCGAGAAGGGCTTGAAGAACACAGGGCTTCTCGCCAAAAATGTCGCATAAAAAAGCCGAGCCAGGATGTCCTGGCTCGGCTGAAGCTACGTGAAAGTAAGTTACCTTACTCCTCAGGCTGCTCCTTCTTCTCTGCAGCGTAAAGCTCGGAGAGGCGGACAAGGTGATCGTAGCGAGCCATTGCGGCTTCCTCGTTCTCCTTGAAGAGCTTCTCTGCGTGCTCTGGGAACTCGCGGGTGAGTCGGCTGTAACGAGCCTCGTTCATCAGGAACTCCTGGTAGCCACCCTTAGGTGCCTTGGAGTCAAGCGTGAACTTCTTACCTGCTGGTGCAGATGGGTTGAAGCGATAGAGGTTCCAGTAGCCAGTCTCGACCGCCTTCTTCATCTCCTCCTGTGCGTGAGCCATGCCGCCCTTGATGGAGTGCATCTCGCATGGGGAGTAACCGATGATGAGGGATGGTCCTGGATAAGCCTCTGCCTCAGCAATTGCCTTGAGAGTCTGCTGGAGGTTTGCGCCCATGGAAACCTGAGCAACATAGACGTAACCATAGGTCATAGCAATCTCAGCAAGGTTCTTCTGCTTGATGTCCTTACCAGCTGCAGCGAACTGTGCAACCTGGCCAAGACGGGAAGCCTTAGAGGACTGACCACCGGTGTTGGAGTAAACCTCAGTATCGAAGACAAAGACGTTGATGTCCTCGCCGGAAGCAAGAACGTGGTCAAGGCCACCGAAGCCGATGTCATATGCCCAACCGTCGCCACCGAAGATCCAGAAGGACTTCTTGGTGAGGAAGCTCTTGTTAGCAAGGATTTCCTTAGCTGCTGCAAGATCAGACTTCTCAAGCTCAACTACAAAAGTCTTAGAAGCTTCCTTGGAGAGAGCTGCGTCGTTGACGGAATCAATCCATGCCTTAGCAGCATCCTTGAGGTCCTGAGATGCGCCATCCTCGTCGACAAGCTGCTGAGCAAGCTCCAGGAGACGCTTCTGCTGTGCCTGGTGACCAAGCATCAGGCCCATACCGTGCTCTGCGTTGTCCTCGAAGAGGGAGTTGTTCCATGCTGGACCGTGACCATTTGCATCGGTAGTAAATGGTGAGCAGGAAGCTGGGTTACCCCAAATGGAGGAGCAGCCAGTTGCGTTGGAGATGTACATACGATCGCCAAAGAGCTGAGTGACCAGGCGGCCGTAGCTGGTCTCAGCGCAGCCTGCGCAGGAACCGGAGAACTCAAGAAGAGGCTTCTTGAACTGTGATGCCTTGACGTTGTTAGCAACAAGCTCGGTCTTCTCGGAGACGTGGTTGACTGCGTAGTCAAAGATCTCCTGCTTGGACTCCTGCTCCTCGATTGGCTTCATGGTCAGAGCATCTGCAGGGCAGATGTAGACGCAGTTGGAGCAACCGGTGCAGTCGAGCTGAGAAATAGCAATCTCAAACTTGTAGCCCTTAGCCTTAGGGCCAACGGCATCCTTGAACTGAGACTGTGCTGGTGCAGCAGCAACCTCTTCGTCGGTAAGGACGAATGGACGGATGACTGCGTGTGGGCAGACATAAGCGCACTGGTTACACTGGATGCACTTCTCGACGTTCCACTCAGGAACAACAACAGCAATGCCACGCTTCTCATAAGCAGCAGCACCAAGCTCGAACTGTCCATCAACGTGGTTCTTAAATGCGGAAACAGGAAGTGCGTCACCCTCCATACGAGAGACTGGAGTCATGATGTCGCGAACCTGCTTGAGGAGAGCCTCACGGCCCTCAAGGGTGATTGTGCTTGGAGCATCCTCTGCAGTAGCCCAATCAGCAGGAATCTCAATCTTAGTAAATGCAGTAGCACCAGCGTCGATTGCCTTGTGGTTCATATCGACGACGTTCTGGCCCTTCTTCAGGTAAGAATGAGTTGCAGCGTCCTTCATGTACTGAAGTGCGTCTGCCTCTGGGAGAACCTTTGCAAGAGCAAAGAATGCAGACTGAAGAATGGTGTTGGTGCGCTTGCCCATACCAATTTCCTTGGCAAGGTCAATTGCATTGATCAGATAAACGTTGATGTTGTTCTTAGCAATGTAGCGCTTTGCCTCTGCTGGCAGGTGGTGTGCAAACTCCTCTGCATCCCACTGGCAGTTGACCAGGAAGGTACCGCCAGGCTTGACGTCGCGGACCATCTTGTAGCCCTTGATGATGTATGCAGGAACGTGGCATGCAACAAAGTCTGCCTTAGTGACATAGTAAGGAGAACGGATCTTGTGATCACCGAAGCGCAGGTGGCTGATGGTGATACCGCCGGTCTTCTTGGAGTCATACTGGAAGTATGCCTGAACATATTTATCGGTGTGGTCACCAATAATCTTGATGGAGTTCTTGTTAGCGCCAACGGTACCGTCGCCGCCGATACCCCAGAACTTGCACTCAATGGTGCCCTCAGCTGCAGTGTTAGGAGCCTCAGGATCCTCTGGGAGAGACAGGTTGGTAACGTCATCGACAATACCAATGGTGAACTCACGCTGAGGAGCATCCTTCTTGAGCTCCTCAAAGATTGCGAATGCAGATGATGGTGGGGTGTCCTTAGAACCAAGGCCGTAACGACCACCAACAACCTTAATACCTGTACGACCAGCCTCATAGAGGGAAGAAACAACGTCTTCGTAGAGAGGCTCACCAACGGAACCTGGCTCCTTGGTGCGGTCGAGAACAGCAATCTTCTTGACGGACTCAGGAAGAACGTCAACAAAGTGCTTTACAGAGAATGGACGATAGAGGCGGACCTTAACCAGACCGACCTTCTCGCCATGAGCATTCAGGTAATCGATAACCTCTTCGAGGGTATCGCAGAAGGAACCCATGCAGATAACAACGCGGTCAGCGTCTTCTGCACCGTAGTAATTGAACAGACCGTAGTCAGTACCAAGCTTAGCGTTGATCTGGTTCATGTAGTCTTCAACAACTGCTGGCAGCTGGTTATAAACCTCGTTGCACGCCTCGCGGTGCTGGAAGAAGATATCGCCGTTCTCGTGGGAACCACGGCTTGATGGATGCTCTGGGTTCAGTGCATGATCGCGGAATGCCTGGACAGCGTCCATATCACACATCTCAGCCAGATCAGCATAATCCCAAACAGCAACCTTCTGAATCTCGTGAGAAGTACGGAAGCCGTCGAAGAAGTTAACAAATGGAACCTTGCCCTTGATTGCTGCGAGGTGAGCAACAGGAGCCAGATCCATAACCTCCTGGACGTTGCCTTCTGCGAGAAGTGCAAAGCCAGTCTGGCGAGCGGACATAACGTCAGAGTGATCGCCAAAGATGTTCAGTGCATGGGTTGCAACGGTACGTGCGCTGACGTGGAAAACACCAGGGAGCTGCTCGCCGGCAATCTTGTACATGTTTGGAAGCATGAGCAAGAGGCCCTGAGAAGCGGTGTAAGTAGTGGTCAGAGCACCTGAACCAAGAGAACCGTGAACAGCACCAGCTGCGCCAGCTTCGGACTGCATCTCGACAACCTTGACGGTTGTACCAAAGATGTTCTTTACACCCTGGGCGGACCACTGGTCAACATAGTCTGCCATTGGACTTGATGGGGTAATTGGGTAAATGCCCGCTACCTCGGTAAACGCATACGACACGTAAGCCGCGGCGTTGTTACCATCCATGGACTTAAACTTTCTTGCCATTTCCTCTCCTTGCCTAATCTGTGATTTCTCACAGTATGCGTCTGTGCGATCCAAAATAAAGCTGTAGACCCTGGGTGACTACGGAAACATGTTTCATAGTTCGGCCGGCAGCGGTCGCATAATGCTTTTATTATTGCGCAAAAAAAACAATGAAACAAATCAGAAATACAAGCTGACAAATACCTATTTTCAGGTAGGAATTTCTACCTGCGGAATTACAAAATAAACATAACACTAAAGTGCAAGTTTTTTGTAAATCGACAAAATATTCAAGTACACAAGAAGCCATCTGTCTGAAAAACAGACAGATTTTTACGTAGGCGCTCAACGTGCGACAGCTTCATCGTGCGTTGCGCACCCTTTGCTGGATGAGCCTTAAATATCGCACTTATCTGATTACTTGGCCGCTTTGATCTCGCAAAGTTTCTTGTAACCAAATAAGAAACGCTCTCCTATCTCACCTTGAGCATCAGAAGCACATACGATTCCATGTTCATCTGAAGTAAGGAAAGCTTCATCAAATTCGGCGGTTCCATCAAATACCTGGGCAATAACGTCTGGATTAAACTCTGTTGGCTCATGAAGAGTCTGTGCCAGGTCTAACACTAAACTTGTGACTCCCGATCGAACGCTTTCTTCCGAGACACCCGCAATAAGCTTTCCGTCTTTTACCAGCCAAAGTACCTCTGGTGCACAATGAGTTTGCTGCTCTTCTCGCTGTGAAATTCTTGCGCGTCCCGCAAGAGACAGAACAGAACGCTCTTCCAAAGACTGGTAAGGTCCAACAGTCATAGCAGCCTGTCCATTGCTCTCAAGCAAAATCATAAGAACGCCATCTGGAAACTCTTGTGACCCTTCTTTAAGCGTTCCCTCAATATGCTGCTTAGCCCAAGCAATCAAGTGCGGAGAAACCTCTTTTTGCGCAACAACTCGCTTGCTCAGCGCACGTAAGTGCCTGTTATCAAGAGGGAGGACACCTCCAGATAATCTCCAACGACAAACAAGTTCTGGATTATCAAGCTCAAACTTCTGAGCTGCTTCTAACTCTTCCTGGTCCACAGTGTCCTCCCCCAACTTTTTTAAAATGAACTGCTAGTCCCGAATTAGCAGATTAGTGCCTAAAGTGACGCTTACCTGTAAACACCATTGCAATGCCGTATTCATCGCAAGCAGCAATAGATTCATCATCTCTGACTGATCCGCCTGGCTGAATAATGGCTGTTACGCCATGGGCCGCCAAGGTGTCAACGTTATCTCGGAATGGGAAGAAGGCATCAGATGCTGCCACAAGATTCTTTGAATCAATTCCCATGCGCTCACAAGCTGCCTCTGCACGCCCACACGCGAGAAGAGCGGCGTCAACACGATTAGGCTGACCTGGTCCCATGCCAATTCCAGCCTGATCTTTTGCAACCAAAATGGCGTTTGACTTAACGGTCTTGCAAACTTTCCAAGCAAATACCAAATCGTTCAGCTCTTCTGGAGTTGGCTGGCGCTTAGTAACAACCTCAAAGCTATCTGCAGTTTCGTCTGCGTGGTCAAGGTCTTGTACTAAAAGACCTCCGTCAACAGTTCTCATCTCAAGCTCGCGGCTTCTATCGATTCCGCCCGTAGCCAATACGCGAAGATTTGTTCTCTTTGACAGGCGCTCAAGAGCCTCTTCTGTAAAGCTTGGTGCAATAAGAACCTCAACAAACTGCTTATTGATGTCTGCAAAGTGCTCAACAAACTCCAGAGGAACCTCTCTATTAACTGCAATAATTCCACCAAACGCAGAGACTGGATCGCAAGCAAATGCTCGATCGTATGCCTCAACAACATTTTCCGCCGTAGCAGATCCACAAGGATTCTGGTGCTTCAAAATAATGACTGATGGATCATCAAACTCACGAACAGCAGCCCAAGCTGCATCAGTATCAAGCAAATTGTTGTAAGACAAGGGCTTACCCTGAAGTTGCTGAGCGTTTGCCAGAGAGTGTGCAGGAGCTCCAGGCATCTTATAAAACGCTGCGGACTGCTGAGGATTCTCTCCGTAACGAAGATCTTGTTCTTTTATTGCCTTTACCAGCAAAGTCTCTGGGAATTTACTTTGCTCTGCTTCAACAACACCAGAAAGGTATGTGGCAATAGCGCCATCGTATGCAGCCGTTGTCTTAAATACCTTCAAAGCCAGCTGCTGGCGAGAAGCCCTTGTAGTTGCACCGTCATGGACACGCATCTCATCAAGAACACGACCATAATCTGCCGGATCAACAACAACCGTAACAAAATCATTATTCTTTGCAGCAGAGCGGAGCATTGAAGGTCCACCGATATCGATATGCTCAATTGCGTTTTCAAGAGTTACTGATGGATCAGCTACAGTCTTCTCAAACTCATAGAGATTAACGCAGACCAGGTCAATCATGCCAATGCCATTATTCTCTGCATCTGCGACATGACCGGGATTATCTCTACGGCATAAAAGACCACCATGAACACGAGGATGCAGCGTCTTAACGCGGCCGTCCATCATCTCTGGAAATCCGGTATAAGACTCAATAGGAACTACAGGCACACCAGCCTCTTCGAGGATTTTTGCGGTTCCGCCTGTTGAAATTACCTCAACGCCAAACTCTTTAGTAAGCGTTTGTGCAAATTCAACAATACCTGTTTTGTCTGTTACCGAAATTAGCGCACGTTTGATAGGGGCCTCAGCCATTGCCGCTCCTTTGTGTTTGACACTTGCTATCAGAAACACTTACAGCCTATCAGCTGCGAAACACTACATACTAGATGTAAACAAACTTGAAACTATTCTATAATCTTCCGCTGTAAAACACCTGAAAGGAACTATTTCATATGTCTGCCGATACTCCAATCATAGTCCCCTTCGAAGATACTGACTTACCAGAACTTATCTCAATCGTTGAACGCGTCTGGTACTTGGATGGCGATGAATCAAAAGATGAAAGTCGCTCACTTGCAACTATTGATATCGCCTATTTTCTTGGCGTTTCTACTCATCGCTTTGTAGCAAAGCAAGATGGTCAAATACTTGGTCTTATTTTCTGCTCAAACGGAGAAACTCCAGCAGATTTTGAAAAATGGCAGAAGTTAGAAAACGAAACAACAGCAAAAGCTAAGAAACTATTGAGTGAAGCTCGCTTTAAGGACTACGAGATCTTTGGTGATGTCGAATCTCATCTTGTTCATGATTATTGGAACACAAACACTAACGATGCCAAATGGGAAATTACTCTGTTCTGCATTAACCCCGCTATAAAGAGCCAAGGTATTGGAGGCATGCTCTTCTCCTACGTTCTGGACTTTATGAAAGAGCAAGGAGCTAAGCATTACTTCCTTGCAACTGATGACGATTGCGACTTTGGTTTCTATCAGCACAAAGGCCTCACCTGTAAAGATAAGGCAGCTATTAGGTCATCAACAAAAGACTATGGATTTGCCTATATCTATGCAGGAGATTTCTAAGAATGAGTTCTTGCGTTGGAAGATTTGCGCCCACACCTTCTGGAAGGATGCACCTAGGCAACGTTTTCTCAGCGCTTATGGCTTGGGCCAGCGTTCGTTCCCAAAATGGCAGCTTTATTCTTCGCATCGAAGACCTGGATATTCGTGCTCATAATCCTCAATACACCTCCCTCCTCCTTGATGATTTACAGTGGTTGGGACTAACTTGGGACAAAGGTCCGTATTACCAAAGCAAGCGTGCGGAGCTCTATCAGGACGCTCTATTGAAATTGAAACAACAGAAACTTTTATATCCTTGCTTTTGTTCCCGAGCAGACTTACACGCTGCACAAGCCCCTCATGCCAGCGATGGTGCATATGTCTATGCGGGAACCTGCCGCGACCTGAGCAAATCCGAGCGTGAAGAGCTTTCCAAACATAAAATTCCAGCAACTCGCATACGAGTTGCTAATAAGACCTACGCGTTTGAAGACAAGGTCTATGGTCAAACATCACAAAACCTTGCTGAATCATGCGGAGACTTTATTGTCCAGCGTGCAGATGGCGTCTTTGCCTATCAACTTGCTGTAGTAGTTGACGATGCTGACATGGGCGTAACTGAAGTAGTTAGAGGATCAGATCTTCTTTCATCTACTCCCAGACAGCTTTATTTGCAAGACGTGCTTGGTTTTTCTCATCCCATCTATGCTCACCTCCCCTTACTGGTTGCACCTGATGGCAGGAGACTTTCTAAACGCAATCACGATCTAGATCTTGGTGTTCTGAGAGACCAAGGAAAAACACCAGAAGAGATTCTTGGCTTTCTGGCTTATTGCATAGGTCTTGCAGAAAAAGAAGAGCCTCTTTCTGCAGTACAAGTTGCCAATCGCTTTTCATGGGATGTACTTCGCGCTCACCGAAAAAACGTGGTTGTTGAGCATTTTTCACATGTTTTGTAAAATGTCTTATTGTGAGTGACGCCAGTTCGGGGTATCATTCTCAAGCACCCATTTTGGAGAGCTGACCGAGAGGCCGAAGGTGCTCGCCTGCTAAGCGAGTATGGGCCCCAAGCCCATCTGGGGTTCGAATCCCCAGCTCTCCGCCAGAATTTTCTGCTCGTTGCATCTCTGCAACGAGCTTTTTTCTTACCAAGAAGAACTTTTTCTAAGATTAGTCTTGCATTTTCAACTGGAAAATGGCATTCTATCTACTTGCACGCGGCGTTACCTCAGCTGGATAGAGGACCTGACTACGAATCAGGGCGTCATAGGTTCGAATCCTATACGCCGCGCCACTTGAACTTAGGAGCTCCTTCGGGAGCTCTTTTTTATTATCTACCTGGTCTTAAAGCTACTTCACCAGACGAATTTGCATACAAATACTGATAAGAAACACCGGCTTCATCAAGCTCATCCATTACCTCAGCCATGCATGTTTCTGCCATAATAACCTCCAGATACTCTTGTGGGCTTAAATCTTTTAAACCCACTCTACCTTGGTCTGAAATCCACTTTCTTAAAGTTGCAAGTTGCTCTGATGCAATATGGATCTCTGAATAAAACTCCTTGTGACCAAATCCAATTTTTGCCGCACTACCCTGAACAAACTGCCTTAATACAATTTCTTTCTGTACCTCTACCAGACCTTTCATAGCCACCTCTTTCTTCCTTTACTGATCTCAGTATAGCAAATTTATAGAACATATGTTCTATAAATCAGTAAAAGAAATGGTCTTCACAATTCACTAGAAGACCATTTCAGAGATTGAATCAATTTTGATTAAAAAGAGAAACTATTCTGGTCGAATAACCTCGATGCCACCCATGTAAGGACGGAGCACCTCGGGCACGGTAACGGAACCATCTGCGTTCTGATAATTCTCCATAATTGCAGCCATGGTACGGCCAACTGCCAGACCGGAGCCATTAAGCGTGTGAACTAGACGGGTGCCCTTGAACTCTGCTGGATCCTTATAACGGATATTTGCACGACGAGCCTGGAAATCCCAGCAGTTAGAGCAAGAAGAAATCTCCTTGTATGCGTTATAGCTTGGGAGCCAAACTTCAATGTCATAGCACTTGCATGCAGAGAAGCCAATGTCACCAGTGCAGAGAGTAACCACGTGATAAGGAAGACCCAGAAGCTGAAGGATCTTCTCGGCTTCCTGAACCATGGACTCAAGCTGATTCATGGAGTCTTCAGGCTTTGCAAACTTGACCATCTCTACCTTGTCAAACTGGTGGACGCGGATGATGCCACGGGTGTCTCGACCAGCTGAACCTGCCTCCTCGCGGAAGCATGGGGTGAATGCGGTATAGAGCAGAGGGAGCTGAGATGCGTCCAGAATCTCGTCACGATGGATGTTTGTGAGCTGGACCTCAGCAGTTGGAATGAGGTAGAGGTCAGGCTGTACATGATAGAGATCTTCTTCAAACTTAGGGAGCTGACCAGTGCCAAACAGAGAGTCCTGATTTGTGATAACTGGTGGCCACCACTCTTTGAAGCCTGCCTGGTTATGTGTATCAATCATGAAGTTGATAAGCGCACGCTCCATGCGAGCGCCCATGCCGCCAAGAAGATAGAAGCGAGTTCCTGCAAGCTTTACGCCACGGTCAAAATCAATCATGCCCAGCTCGGGTCCAAGATCCCAGTGCGCCTTTGGCTCAAAATCAAACTGAGTTGGCTCTCCCCACTTGCGAACCTCAGGGTTATCAGAGTCATCCTTGCCATAAGGAACGGATGCGTCAGGAATGTTTGGAATAGCCGCAACAAGGGCGGTGAGCTCTTCCTCAACCTCTCCGCGGCGCTGATCAAGCTCTGCGATGCGATCTTTGTTAGCTGCTACCTGCTCTTTAGCTGCCTCAGCCTCTTCCTTCTTGCCCTCACGCATAAGAAGGCCAATCTGCTTAGAAACAGCGTTACGCTCTGCCTGAAGAGACTCAACCTCGGCAATTACGCTCCTGCGCTCCTCGTCAAGCTCAAAGAATTTCTCGCGATCCCAATGGGCGTTTTGCCTGGACTCGCAAGCTTTATCCACGAGGTCAGGATTCTCGCGCACAAATTTGATATCAAGCATGCAGCTTCTCCTTGAATCAACACTTTTTTGGCAGTGCATTTTTTCTTATAGCTTACCAAGTATATACTTGTATTCAGATTCTTAACCCTTCACATGTTCTGGAGCTAGATTATGGACGCAATTAACTCATTTGTCGGCTGGCTTTTTGGCGATAAGACCGGTGTGTTGTTCCTCGTACTTGGTGGAATTTTGCTCTTTTTGGTTATTTCTTTTGTGTTAGAGCGCAAAACCAAAAAGATGTATTTCAACCACAAGAAGACTGAAGACGACTGGGACCTCTTTGGAGAAGACGAAGAAGGCTGGTCTGACTTTGATGCAGACAACAAATAGGCAACAAAAAAAGCCCCGTAAAGGGGCTTTTTAAATGCAAATGGTGCGGGCGAAGGGACTTGAACCCCCATGAACTTGCGTTCATACGGACCTGAACCGTACGCGTCTGCCAATTCCGCCACACCCGCGTGCTAGGGAATAATACTACAACATTTTGTTTTCTTCTCATGGAAAAACAATAGATATATAAGAAAATTCTTTTCAGCGGTAGAATATAGACAGTCACGGCCGACAAACACACTTTAAACACAGGAGGTTGCCGTGAGTGACTCGCGGTCACAGACCACGCAGACTACATATCTACATTCACCTTCTGCTCAGCAGGCATCATCTGCGGCTGAGCCAGAAATTTTGCTGGACCGATATCGCGTTCTTGCTCGCAGAGGTAACGGAGGCTTTGGCACCGTTTGTACCTGCTGGGATACTCGTTTGCAGAGACGCGTAGCCATTAAACGCATGCCACTGTTGGGAGCTTCCGAGACTCCCGGCGTGTTTGCTTCAACTGTTGACGAGGCTCTTTCTGAGGCAAGAACTGCTTGTTTGCTGGCTCATCCAAACATTGTGACTGTTCATGACTTTGAGATTGAAGGCGATTACGCCTATCTGGTCATGGAGTTTGTTGATGGCCTTAATTTATCGGAGCTTTTGGCTCGCGTTGAGGGTGGCTACCTCACCTATGCCGAAGCAGCTCACATGGTGTCTTCACTTGCAAAGGCGCTTCACTATGCCCATGAAAACGGCGTGCTCCATCTGGACATCAAGCCAACAAATATCATGATTGACCGCCAGGGTACGGTAAAACTTGCCGACTTTGGTATGGCAACACTTGCCTCAGCTGCTGGTTATGGTGGTGCTCGCGGAGGTACGGTAGGCTACATGCCTCCTGAACAGGTTGAAGGCATGCTTGTTGACGAGCGCGCTGATATTTTCTCGCTTGCTGTTGTTCTGAGGCAGGCGCTAACGGGCGTCAATGTATTTGCGGGCAGAACGGCTAAAGAATCCCTTGATCACATCTACAAGGGCCCAAAGATTCCTCTGCTCAAAGAAGATCCCGAGGTCCCCTTTGCTGTAGATGCCGCCTTGACGCAGGCACTTTCCCCTGAACCGTCGATGAGACAAGGAAGCGTCTTGGAGTTTGCACAAGAAATTGTGACTCCTCTTGGCGGCGAAAAGCAGGGCGAGAAAAGCCTCAAATCCCTGGTGGAACAGTCGGAAGAAGAGGAAACCGAGACCTGGGACGTCAAGCATCTTCCGCTCTCAATCCGCTTCCCCTGGCTGCCCTCGGCTACCGTGCGTGGCGTATCAGCCCTGGTCGCCGGTATTCTTCTCGCCCAGTTGTTCCAGCTTATTGCTCCAGAATCGTTCACGTTTTTTGTGGTGGGTTCTCTTGTAGGAGCTGCGGCAGCTGCTCTTTGGACTCCGTTGGGTTCTGCGCTTGTCATTGCATGCGCGGTATATGCCCTGGCAAGTATTAGCCCTACCAGCACTTCATTCCCATTTGCAACGCTTGTAACCTTAGTAAGCGTTATATGGTGGGCCTTTGCAGGAAGGGTCTCAAAATTCAGCAGCATCAACTGCTTATTAGGAGCTTTATTACCTGCTCCTGTTTCAGCACCAGCGCTTGTCTCCGCCACCATGCATCCACTACCTGCGGTTTTAACAGGAGCCTTTAGCTATCTTTTTGGGACACTGTTTGCAAGAGGCATATCTTTAGGCTTTGCGGCAACGCCTCTTGCTTATGACTACACCTCGCTGACCTCAGGACTTCCTTTTTGGATTCGCTTTGGGGCATGCTCCCTATCTGCTCTTTTAGGCTCGCTTATGAGCCAGAAAAGACGCCGTGGGTGGATGGTTTTTGGACAAATTATTTGTGCTGCATTGCTTTCAAGTGGCTTTATATGGGCAGCTTGGATGGAGAATCCCAATTTTTGGGTAGTTGAAAGTATAGTTTCGGTGCTAATTACGGTATTCTTATGTGTACTTGTATGTATTGCAATTGTCCTGATAGGTCCACTTGACGCGGATCAGGAAGGCGAGGAATTAGATGAGCTTTCTTAGTGACTTTGAAAACCGTATTGGTTCGGTCTTTGGTGCCGCACCTCAGGGATACGCAGAGCCTTTCTCTTTTAAGAAGCTTGCCAAACGCGCAGCTAAAGAGATGGAACGTGAGACGTATGAGATTGATGGTGTAGACACTGCGCCTGCCCTGTATACCGTTTTAGTTGCTCCTCAAGATGATTCACTGATGCGTCCTCTTTATGCTGATCTAACTGCAGAGGTTTCTGACTTCGTGGCTGCTCAGGCTCAGCAAAAAGATTATGTATTTGTTGGTCAGCCGCTTGTTCGTTTTATGGTTGACCCATCTCTGAAGCCTGGAAAATTTGCTGTCTTTGCAGAAAACGTTGACGGCAATACGCTTGACCAGCTACGCAATGAAGAGCGTGCTTTCTTGGGTGGAAACTCCAGTGTTGGAGGAGCTGCAGCTCAAATGCCTCAGCAGCACAATTCCCGCGCTGCTGTTCAGCCAGAACCACAGCCAGAGCCAGATCCTCTGTCTGTAGTTCGCCCTGTTTCTGCAGATAACGCAACGCCAGAGGTTTTGGGAGATCTTGCTGGTACAGACGCCGGTCTTGCGGTAATGCCACCAGACTTTGTTGAGGCTCAAGGCGCAATTCCTGTTGTTTCCGCAGCTGAGTCTACCCCTATGCCTGTTCTTCCAAGCTCAAACGGGCTTCCAGACCTGCCCGTAAACGGAGCTATCCCAACAGCAGCTCCTGTTCCTATGACTCAGCGTCGTATCACGCCTTCCCTTGATGCCCAGCTAAACGGCGCGGGCGGTCGTCCTTCTCGCAATCTGCAAGGCACGCCACGCGCAAACATGGACGCTACCTGTATTTTGATTGATCGCCAGAGCGGTCGTTCGTATCGCGTTGAGGCTCCTCGTGCCATTATTGGTCGCGAGCGCTCTCAGGCAGACGTTGTTCTGCGCGATCCTAACGTTTCAAGACGTCACGCCGAGATGACCTATGACGGTCACGATTGGCACATTGCTGATTTGCACTCCACTAACGGAACGCTTGTCAACGATATCGACGTAGATGAGGTAATTCTGCGCGACGGAGACCTCATTACCATTGGTCTTATGGATCTTCAGTTCCGGGAGAACTAATGATTGATTTGATTCTCTTTGCAGGACGTGTTCTGCTTGTTGTCCTGTTGTACATCTTCCTGTTCTCGGTCATGCGCACGGGCATTGGTCTTGTCCGCGGTCAGCGCAAAGACGGAGCTATTTGGTCCGTTGATGTCGAGAAGGGCGTCAAGTCCTTACGTGGTCTTCACGTAGACATCTTGGGTCCTGTTGTTATTGGACGTTCTCCTTCGTCTGACATTGTGATTGACGAACCTTACGTTTCTGCTTCACATGCTCGCTTCACTATCCAGGGCCCTGCTCTGGTCCTTGAAGACCTTGGATCCACAAACGGAACCATGGTTAACGGTCACATCATCGAACAACCTGTTACTCTTCGTGACACAGATGAAGTCCAGGTCGGCGATGTGATTATGCGTGTTGGACGTCGATAAGAGGCTCATGGTTTCTTCTGATACAACACATATTTCTGATACACCTACACAAGAGCCCGTGAGTGCTCCTGGTCGTTGTGAGCTGCCACTTGATGGTCGCGGTGACGCAGAAGCGGTTTCTGGCTCTAACACCTTTATTTCTTGGGGCGCCCGCTCTGACGTGGGATTAGTTCGCGAGCATAACGAGGACTCGTTCCTTTTGCGCACTCCCCTTTTTGCCATCTGCGATGGTATGGGAGGTCACGCCGCCGGTGAGGTAGCAAGCTCCATTGCTGTTAAGGTTATTGCCGAACAGGCACCAAGTACCGCAGACGATGTCCGTCTTGGCGCTGCAATTGAGGCTGCTAACCAGGAAGTTATTGATGCTCCTGCAAAGGGTATTGGCAAACCTGGCATGGGCTCCACTGCCTCTGCTGTCCTCATTGAGGGCAATCAGATGGCCGTTGCTCATGTTGGTGACTCTCGCATTTACCTGCTCCATCATGGCACGCTGGTCCGCATTACTCATGACCACAGCTATGTTGAGGAGCTCATTGATTCTGGTCAGATTACCGCTGATGAGGCTCGCACGCACCCTTCTCGCTCAGTAGTTACGCGAGCTCTTGGCTCTGATCCAGACATGTATGCAGATCATTTCTCGCTTGAAGTATCTGATGGTGACCGCATCATCTTGTGCTCCGATGGTCTCTCTGGCATGGTGCCCGACGATGAGATTGAAGCCATTGCTGTCTCTAACGTCACGCCACAAAAGGCTGCCGATAACCTTGTTTCCGCAGCTCTTACCTATGGCGGCTCAGACAACATTACCGTTATTGTCATCGATGTCTTGGACGACGGCATAGCCGATCAAACCAGAAAACACCTTACTCGTGGCGTCATTGCCACGTTTGTCTCGTTCCTTGCGCTCTTTGCAGCCACTGTTGCCGTGTTCTTCCTGTTTGTAAGCAGCGAGTGGTACTTAGGAATTAACGGAACTACCGTTGGCGTTTATCGAGGTATTCCTACAACAATTGCCGGCATAAACATGTCTTCACTTGTTGAAACTACATCGATTGAAATAAAAGATTTGCCTGACGCAGTTCAAGACTCTCTTGCAGACGGAATTCGCGTTAAGAACGAGGATGAAGCACATAGCACCGTCGAGAATTACCGCAAACAAATTGACGACGCCAACACTAAAGCGGTCAAAAAGAAAGAAGACGTTCAGTCTGGCGGAACACCCACAACAGAAACAACAACGTCAACAACAAGTTCGGGAGGTGAGTAGGAATGGAAAAAGCAGGTGGACTAAGGCGTAATACAGAGCTCTTCTTACTATTTGTAGGAGCAATCCCTGTATTTCTGCTGTACGCCATGTACATGATTACTGCTCGCTCAACGCTCAGCCTTGAGACAATGGCCGTTCCTATTGGTCTCTTTGCGGCATTTACCGTAGCTCACATTGCTATTAGGTTCCTTGCTCCCGCAGCAGACCCCGCCATTCTCCCCATTGTGTTTGTGCTTTCGGGAATTGGCATCACCATGGTCACCAGACTTGCGCCAAATCTTGCAGTCAACCAAACGATTTGGCTCTTTATCTCTGTTGTTGTCATGATTGTGGTGCTTGCGGTCATTAGAAATCTTGACGCGTTAGCACGCTACAAATACTCCATTGGTATTCTTGGCGTCATACTGCTTCTCCTGCCAATTGTTATTGGCCAGGATCGCTACGGCGCAAAACTCTGGATTTCTTTTGGCGCATTCACCTTCCAGCCTGGTGAGCTTGCAAAGATTGCCATTACGCTCTTCCTGGCATTTTATCTTGCACTGAATCGAGAAGCCCTATCGGTCTCCATGCGTTCTTTTGGACCTTTCCGCATTCCTCGCTTTAAAATGCTGCTTCCTCTGTTTGTCATGTGGGGCATCAGCCTGATTGTTGTTATTTTTGAACGCGACCTTGGTAGCGCTCTGCTCTTCTTCGTGTTCTTTGTCATCATGCTCTATGTAGCAACAGGTCGCGCAAGCTACGTTTTTGTCAGTATTGCGCTCTTGGCCATTGGCGGCGTGGTGCTTTATCACTTCTTTGGTCACGTTCAGACTCGTGTCAACATTTGGCTTAACCCCTTCAAAGACCCCGCTGGAGACGGCTACCAAATTGTCCAGTCACTTTATTCCATCGCAGATGGAGGACTAGCGGGTACCGGAATTGATAAGGGAATGCCTACACTTATCCCTATTGTTGAGTCTGACTTTATTTTCTCGGCCATTGCTGAGGAGCTGGGACTCTTTGGCGGAGCGGCAATTATTACCCTGTTCCTGCTCCTTACTGTGCGCGGTCTTGCAACAGCGGCTCGTGCAAAGTCCGATTCATCTGCTTTTGCGGCTGCTGGTCTTACCAGTGTTTTGGCGTTCCAAACCTTCCTCATTGTTGCAGGCGTTACTAAGCTCATGCCTCTTACCGGCGTTACCCTGCCCTTTATGAGTCAGGGCGGTAGCTCTCTTCTTTCCAGCTTTATCATTATTGCTCTGCTGCTCAGGGCAGGTGACGAGGGAACTGGTCGCGAGACAGAGCTTGAACCAAGCAAGAAAACACTTGACTCCCAGAGGCTTGAAATTTCTTCTGGTGGAGCTCACGCCTCTTCCGTTTTGCATGGCAGCCACATCCGTGGAGGCTTTGGCCTGCAGTCTGAGGAATCCGGTGTTCTGGGACGTGTTGCTCTTGGAAAACGTCTGACCAATTTGGTTACCGTATTTACCCTCTTCTTCACCGTTCTTCTCGGCAACTTGACCTTCTTGATGGTCATTGACGCACCTAGACTTCAGGCGCTCCCTACCAACAACCACACTATTGCTAAGAGCGCATATGTTCAGCGCGGCGCCATCATGACTTCTGACGGCGTCACTCTGGCAGAGAGCGTCAAGCAAGACGACGGCACCTACGTGCGCAACTATCCACACGACGGCATGGCTTCTCACACCGTTGGCTACATCTCTACCCAGTACGGAACTGCAGGTATCGAGTCCTCCATGAACGAGACGCTCACCGGACACGCAGATCATTCCGACTGGAGAAGCGCTCTGTACTCGATGGCAGGCGTTAATACCGCTGGTTCAAGCGTTGTTTTGACCATCAATTCCCAGATGCAGGCTGTAGCAGAAGCTGCACTCCAGGGATATTCCGGCTCCATTGTTGTTATGGATCCAGCCACCGGAGCCGTGCTTGCAAAGGCTTCAAGCCCTTCATACACCCACGCTGATCTGGGCACTGTTATTGAGTCTGGTACCGGCAGTCAGCTGGTTGACAGAACTACCCAGGCGCTCTACTCCCCAGGTTCGTCGTTTAAAACCATTACGCTTTCTGCTGGAATTGACACACATACCACCACGCTGGACACCACCTATTCAGCTCCAGGAACTATGGAGCTTGGCGGTGGAACCATCCACAACTACGCCAACGAGGACATGGGCACTATTCCTCTGCGTGAGGCATTTGCTCGCTCTTCTAACACGGCGTTGGCGCAGCTTGGCGTAGCACTTGGCGCAGACAACCTGGTCAGCTATGCACGTGCCTTTGGTTATGGCACAGCGCTTGGCCAGGACTTCTCCACTACACCATCGCTGATGCCAAATCCTGCCGAGATGACCACCTGGGAGCTTGGTTGGGCGTCTTGCGGCCTTCCTGTTGGAGAGCATGCAAGCCCTGCAGGTCCTCAGACTACCGTCATGCAAAACGCTGTTGTTGCGGCTGCAATTGCTAACGGCGGCGTGGTCATGAACCCTTACATCGTTGATCGCGTTCTCTCGCCAGAGGGAGCTGTTGTTTCTACAACGTCACCAAAATCGCTCGGACAGGCAGTGTCTGCGGATACCGCCGCGCAGGTCCGAGAGGCAATGTTGGGCGTTGTTGAATCTGGCACTGGTATGGGAGCTCGCGTTCCGGGCGTCAAGATTGCAGGAAAAACAGGTACGGCAGACGTCGAGAACGGCAACTTTAACTCGTTCTTCATCGGTTTTGCGCCTTACGACCATCCAACCCTTGTTGTTTCTGTTGTCATCGAAGGCAACGGTGAGAACGTTTTAGGTTACGGTGCTCAAGTTGGCGGACGTGTTCTTGCGCAGTGCCTGAACATCCAGGCTTTGGGAGCTGCTTCGTAGCGCCTAAAACACCGCACGGTCTTCTCCCCAAGTAGTTGGGTGTGTTCTAAGATAGTAAGTGACGTGGCGAGAAAATCGCACGCTTGATAGGAGTTGAGTTATGCCAGGTAGAATGCTCAGTGGGCGTTACCAGGTTCAAGACAAAATTGGTACCGGTGGAATGGCCACCGTTTACCGCGGACAGGACCAGGTTCTTGGTCGTACTGTTGCCATCAAGATGATGCTGCCGCAGTACGCAAACGATCCTTCCTTTGCTGCCCGTTTTAAGCAGGAGGCTCAGGCTGCAGCGGCGCTCTCCAGTCCTTATATTGTCTCGATATACGACTGGGGTAAGGATGGCGAGTCCTACTACATTGTCATGGAGTATCTGCGTGGTACAGACCTTAAGAGTGGCATCCGCAAACATGGAGCCCTTGATTCCCGTAAGGTCGCTCAGATTGGCTCTCAGATTGCTCAGGCGCTCTCTGTAGCACATCGTCACGACATCATTCACCGTGACATCAAACCACAGAACATCATGGTCCAGCCAGATGGCAACATCAAGGTCATGGACTTTGGCATTGCTCGTGCAAAGAACAGCAGTCTAACCACCGATAACTCTGTTCTTGGCACCGCCCATTACGTTTCTCCAGAGCAAAGTACCGGCAAGCCTTTGGGGCCAACCACCGATATCTATTCCCTGGGCATTGTCATGTACGAGGCTGCAACTGGCCGCGTTCCCTTTGTTGGTGACGACGCTATCAGCGTTGCTATGAAGCAGGTCAACGAGGCTCCTCAGCCACCATCGCTGATCAACCCCAACGTTGACCCTGCACTCGAGGCAATCATTCTTCGTTGCATGGAGAAAAACCCGGCTGACCGCTATCAGAGCGCTGACGAGCTTGCTCGTGCGCTGCGCGATTTCATTGCTGGCCGCGCCACTATTCCAAGCAACACCACCGTGAGCCCCCGCATTGTGACACCACCTCAGCCAACTTCCAGGCTGGATCGTCGCGGCATCGACGGCTCCAACACCTACATTACGCGCGGCGGCGACACTGGTCGCTTGAACCGCGTCCATTCTCGCGAAGAGGCTGATGAGCTTGACAGACGCGAGAATAAACGTCACAAGCGCAACGTTATTCTCGGCGTTCTGGGCGCTTTGGTTGTCCTGGCTCTTGCCGGCTTTGCTATTGCACAGATGCTCGGCAACTCCGCCCAGCAGTATCTGGTTCCACAGTTTGTTGGTCAGACAAAAGACCAGGCTACTCAGGCACTAAATGCTTCTGATAGCCACTTTAAGCTGGGAACTGTTACAGAAAGCTACAGTGATTCTGCTCCTGAAGGCCAGGTCATTGATCAGACACCAAGCGCTAACAAACAGGCTCCTGAAGGAACCGCGGTTAACCTTGTCATTTCTAAGGGCGCTAAACCTGCTGCTGCAGTTAAGGTGCCTGATCTTACCAACAAGAGTCCATCAGAGGCTGAGTCTGCTCTTGCTGCTGTTGGCCTCAAAGCAAGAAATGGTGACTCGGTTGAGTCGGACGACGTAACCGTTGGTTATGTTGCAACACAGGAACCAGCCGCAGGTAGCGATGCTAAAGCTGGCGACACCATCACCTATCACCTGTCTACTGGCAAGGGTAAGGCAGATGTTCCAGACGTCACCGAGATGACTGCCGAGCGTGCGTCCGATGTTTTGAAAGATGCAGGCTTCAAGGTAGATACTCAGAAACAGCCATCTTCTAGCGTTCCTGAAGGTCGTGTCATCTCCCAGTCTCCAGCTAACGGCAAGGCAGATAAGGGTTCCACGGTAACCATCGTTGTTTCTTCCGGTGCTCAGAGCGGCTCTGTTCCAAACGTTGTTGGCAAGGACTTTGAAACCGCCCAGTCCACGCTGGAAAACGCGGGCTTCCAGGTCAACACAGTTTGGGTCTACGACGACAACGTAGCAACCGGAAACGTAGTTGGCCAGACACCATCAAGCGCTGCAGCTGGCGCTACTATCACCATCCGCGTCTCTAGCGGACCTCGCCCATCAGCGTAAACGCTGCGGCGTGCAGTGCGCTCAACCAGTACGTTCAAGCCCTGCAACCATGTTTGGTTGCAGGGCTTTTTGCTGTCGCAGAAATCGTTCGACGGCGGCACGTGTCGTCGCCGGAACCGGCGACGCAAGCACTTCAGCGCTTTTCGGGTCATAGACAACTGATGTAACTGACACGACCTGTTTTTGCTGATAGCCGAACACACCTAAGTCGGATAATCTGTCAAAAAGACGTATACATGACGCCGAAAATAGCTAAGGCGTGCAGATTATCGTCATTAGGTGTGTAATATGCCCGCAATTAAGCAGATTATCCGACATAGGTGTGTTGCTTAGAAGTGAAATTTACCTATAGTTAGATTTTTTATATTTCTCTATTCATTTTCCAGCATATTAGATGAAGTTTATGCATAAAGATGTATATCAGTCAGGGAGACCACTCGGTCGTCAGACATTGAGCCCCAGTTGTCCGGTTATCTTGATTAAGAACTAGACAATTTCTCAGCGAGGCGCGGCTAAGATGCACCATTTTGTACGCCAAGCCTAAAAACCGACGCTGACACGCCACAACAGAGAAAAACCGGCAGCACGAAGCTGCCGGTTTAAAATCAATGGTGCCCCCGGGCCGATTCGAACGGCCGACACCCGCTTTAGGAGAGCGGTGCTCTATCCCCTGAGCTACGAAGGCATGTGGGATATTCTACTCACGTAGGCTCGCGTACGCAAATCTCGGCATCGCTTGCGGCGCCGGCAGCAGCACGAAGCCGCTACTTACGACGAGCCTTGCGCTCGGCCCTCTTTCTGTCGTACTCGGCCTGACGCTCAAGGTAGAAATCGTTGAGCTTCTTGTCGGTCATGCCAGCAACCTTAGCTTCAATCTTCTTACGAAGAGGACGCATCTTAAAGAAGCTGTAGACGACCGAACCAAAGATGCAGAAGTAAGCAAAGACCAGCATGATGGCAGAAATCATACCAACGCCAGTGTTCAAATCCCTGGACTCAGGAACCATATACGAAAGCACCAGCGTAATGATGGTTGCTACAAAGCCAAGACCCAAGAAGACCCACCAAACGCGCTCGGCACGATGATAGTCTGGATCCGCGCGCAGCATAGCCTCAAATCCGCGACTACGAATATCCTCGCGCTCGCGCTGGCGAGCACGTGCAGCACGCTTCTCCTCTTTGCTCTTTGGAGCACTGGAGCCAGAGCCGGAGCCACTCACACGTACAGACGCAGCTGCCTCTCGCACTGGTTTAGCAGTAGCAGCAGATTTGCGACCAAAAGCGGAATACGAAGGACGCTCAGTCTCCTCAGAGGTTTCTTTCTTTGAAAGGCTTGCGGTAGCCTCACGCGCTTCTTTGGTTGCGCCTGTAATGGTGTCACGCAGTGACATTGGTCTCCTTCAGTGGTACAAACTCAGTTCCCGTAATAATCTGGAATGCCGTACGATAACGCTCGGACGTACCCTCAATAACCTCTTCTGGAAGATGAGGTGGCTCTCCTTGCATGTCCCAGTGGGCTTTCAGCCAATCGCGCACATACTGTTTGTCGTAGCTTGGCTGAACGTGTCCCTCAGAATAACCCTCAGCAGGCCAGAAACGACTCGAATCGGGTGTAAGGCACTCATCAATAAGTGTAAGTTTTCCGTCGATAAAACCAAACTCAAATTTGGTATCCGCAATAATAATTCCACGAGTTGCAGCATATTCTGCAGCAGCCTTATAAATTGCAAGCGAGGCTTCCTTCAGCTGAGTAGCAACATCCTCACCAACAATCTCGCAGCAGCGCTCAAACGAGATATTCTCGTCATGATCGCCAAGCTCAGCCTTAGTTGAAGGTGTAAAGATTGGCTCAGGAAGTTTAGATGCCTCAGTCAGACCATCAGGCAGCTTAATGCCGCAGACGGTACCGTCCTGGTCATAGGTCTTTTTGCCAGAACCAGTAAGATAACCACGGACAATGCACTCGATTGGCACGGTCTGTGCTTTCTTTACTAGCATTGCGCGGCCAGCAAGATACTCAGTGTAATCTGCAAACTGCTCAGGAGTCTGATCTGGCAGAACAGAAATCATGTGGTTAGGCAGAAGGTCCTTGAAGCGATTAAACCAGAAAGCGCTGATACGTGTCAGAATTTCTCCCTTAAAAGGAATCTCGTCGGGGAGAATATAATCAAAAGCACTAATGCGATCGCTCGCAACCATCAAAAGTTTGTCGCCACAATCGTAGATATCGCGAACCTTACCGTGCGAATCGGGACGAAGCTCAGCTCCAGCCACAATGACCTCACTTCTGCGCAAAGCGCGTTGTATTGCAGGACTTTTGATTGTACGGCAAAATGCCCAAAAATCGGCCTACAACAAAGTATCTGTTACAGAGATATTATTTTGGGCAAGCAGAGGAAGATACAGCGAGAAGGTCGTGCCCTTTCCAAGCTCGGATTCTACCGAGATAGTGCCGTTATGACGGTCCATAATCTCTTTTGTAATTGCCAATCCAACGCCAAGACCGCCCGAAGCGCGCTCGCGGCTTTCTTCTGCACGCCAGAATCGCGATAAGGTCTGTGGAATGTCCTCAGGAGCAATTCCCATACCATCATCAGTCACGGAGATAACCGCATCGGTATCATCAATTGATACGGTTATAACAACATGACCCCCGTCGTCGGTATAGCGAATGGCATTGCTCAGCAAATTGGTCAGGGCTTCTCGAATCATGTCCGAATCAATATCAACAAAACAATTACCCTCGGGTGTCTTATCCACAAAGGTCAACGTGCGGTTATTCTCCTTAAAGAGTGTTTCTTGTACCGCAACGAGACTCGCCACCATAGCAACCACATTGACGCTTTCTGGGTTGAACTTTGTCTTTCCGTTCTCAAGCCTTGAGAGGTGGAGCATGGCGTCTACCAGGCGAGAAAGACGTCTACTCTCAGACACAATGTTTTCCAAGCGCTCTTCATCTGCGGGCAAGATACCGTCTTGGATTGCTTCAACGGTGGCCATGATAGCCATAAGTGGAGTTCTGAGCTCATGTGCAACATCACTGGTCAGACGGCGTTCAAGCTTAATGTCTCTTTCGAGTGAAGATGCCATGTCGTCGAAGGTTTCTCCCAGACGCCCCAGTTCATTCTCGCCACGGATACCTGAACGAGCCGCAAGATTGCCGCTTCTGATCTGAACAGCCGTCTCGGTAATACGACGTACGGGCTTGGTAAGCGAGCGTGAAGCCAAAATACCAATCAGTCCAGAAAGCGAAATTGCAATGGCTGCAGCAAGACTAATTGCCTGGTAAGAGCCATTACGGAACGCAATGTCTCGCTGGGTCAGGAACGGCTCAGAACCAAACGTCCAAATTCTAATGCTGCCCACAGGCTCACCTTGTAGGTTTTGGACAACTGCATAAACCACGGCGTCACCCGTCTGAGGGCCAGATAATGCACTATTTCCGCCAGGTCGGCGAGCATTTGGCGCCGAGTCGTCATACAGCACCACGCCAGAAACATCTAAGACCTGGATACCAATATCGGAATTGGTTGCAGAGGCCTGGCGTGCAATAGAGAGAACGTCGGCATTCCAGCCTTCTGCGCGCGCGTACGCCTGAGACATATTGAGCGCGGTAGTATCAACGGTGTTTTGTAGGTTCTCCCTGGTATAAGCGGTAAAACGACTTTCCCACACAATGCCCAAAACAGAAATAAGCACCAATACCGTCATGACAGCAGTCAGCGCAAAGAACGCCGCCATACGGGTGGTAAAGCTTTGAGTGCCAACGGGATCGGGCTTAATAGTTTTATAAGAACCCTCAGTTTCCGGAGGGTTCTTAAGAGAATTTGAATGATGTTTCTTGAAGAGCGCCAAAACTCTAGAGCTTAGGACTCGTGGCTAGCGTTGCCAGCCTCAAAGCGATAGCCGACACCGTGAACGGTGAACAGCCAGCGAGGATTACGAGGATCATCGCCGAGCTTTGCGCGCAAGTTCTTGACATGCGAATCAATAGTGCGCTCATAGCCCTCAAAATCATAACCCAGGACCTTCTCGACAAGCTCCATACGTGTGTACACGCGACCAGGATAGCGAGCAAGGGTGGTGAGCAGCTTAAACTCTGAAGCGGTCAGGTCGACTTCCTCGTTGTTGATGAGAATCTTATGACCAGAAATATCAATAGTAAGGGTGCCGTAATCAAGCACGTCAACAGCAGTATCTGGCTCAGAATACGTACGACGGAACAGCGCGCGAACGCGTGCCACCAGCTCACGTGGCGAGAAAGGCTTAACAAGATAGTCGTCAGCACCAAGCTCAAGACCAATAATCCTGTCTTCTACCTCACCTTTTGCGGTAAGCATGATGATAGGCACGTTAGAGGTATCTCTAATTGCACGGCAAACGCGCTCTCCAGAAAGCTTTGGGAGCATAAGATCGAGAATCACCAGGTCAAATGCATGCTTTTCAAACTCTTCAACTGCGCTTTGACCGTCGCCAACGCCCTTAACAACGTAATTTTCGCGCTCAAGATATGCTGAGACGGCGTCACGGATGACTTTCTCATCTTCGACAATCAGAATTTTCTTCTCGTCGGAAGCCATTGTCTCCCCTTTTCTTTTGCCCTGCATGTATGTGCGTATGGCACATTACGATTATTCATTAATTATTTGTATTCATTCTATCTCTATACCTACAAATAATCTACAAAGAAAAAACACGAACTGTCACGGAAGCCGGATATCCGCTGGTAGGATCCTTAACAGTTGAGTAGGTTACAAAAGAATCACAGTTGCCTTCTCGAGCAGGAAACTCTCCGTAATCAACGCTTCTATCCATTGAATAGAGCCAGTTTGCCGTTTGATTTTGTGTATCAACAAGCACGTAAGAGGCGCGGCTCTTAACTATGTAAAGGCTACCTTTACCTGCCGATATTGCATAAGGTTCACGCTCTATGACGTAAGGGTTTTCGCCTGAAGCAGGCAGGATGTATGTTCCCATCTTGCCCAACAGACCGCCCGAGTCATAACTTGCTTCAACCGACACAATGAACTTATCGTCTACACGACTTGCTGCAAAAGGTTTGACAGATTGAGGCATAACAAGCTGGTCAACCTTGGTTTTAAGGTTGTCTCCCAGCAGGTATGCTGTAACGCCATAGTAGGTGCCTTCGGAGGCGCGAACTCGAGGAGTGAGGGTAACTACGCCCTTTGAGATAGACGGTGCAGTAGCAAATCTACCTGGAGATTCAACGGCATCCGTTCCCTCAGAATCCCCCACACGCCACACGTAGCAGTGCGAAGATTCACGGGTTTTCTCGCCAGAAGAAGCTGGTTGGACTAGCCAAACCACCTTATCGTCTCCACAGGCAAATGGAGCCGGATCCCAGTTTTTATCGGCCTTGTAGAGGACCTTTGCATCTCCAGTAAGCTTGCCGTCAGAAAATGGTGCGGCAAGAAGCTCCCAGTCGAAGGTTGTGGTGTCCACCTCAACCCATGCATAAACGGAGTCGGAGCAACGAACGTCGTAAATTACGGCGGTGGTATTGTTCATCTGAGCCGCAGGAACAACGTCAACAACCTGGCCAGACGTCAGCGAAAGAGCAGAGCCCTTTACCATTGGCGTAGCAGATGCGCCGGCCGTGGTGACGGGAATCCAATTTCCATCGGCTGGATGCAACACGCTTCCCAAAGGAAGACTCCAGGTCTGGCTAGGTTGGGTAGAATACTCCGTCGAGCTATAGGAGTCCAGCACATTTGTGCCAGAAGACTCGTCAAGTACCAGCGGTTTTCCTGCATCTCCCGAGCCTTCTTGATGAGAGCAGCCAGCCGCGATGCTAATTGCACCTGCAACTACGACACCAGCCGCTCCCGTCTTGAAGAAGTTTCGACGAGAAATGTTCCCAAATAAAGACACGATTTAGTCCAATTCAAGATGCTCAAGACGGTCAAACAAAACGTTTGAACGTGTAAGGAATGCGCGAGGATCAAAGATTTTCTCAAGCTCCTCATGGCTCAGCGTACAGGCTGGATCTGCCTCAAGAAGCTCCTGGTAGGATGGTCCTTCCTTGCACTGCTGAATATCTGCCCAGACCTTCATAGCGTTAGACTGGACAATCTTGTATGCTTCTTCACGAGTAATACCAGTATTGACCAGGGCAAGAAGAACCTTTGACGAGAAAAGCATGCCACGGGTCTTATTGAGGTTGGCCATCATCTGCTCTGGATACAGGACCATGCCATCAAGCAGGAACTCAAGCTTTGACAGCATGTGGTCAAGAGCAATAAAGCTGTCTGCCTGGGCAACGCGCTCAGCGGAAGAGTGGCTGATATCGCGCTCGTGCCAAAGAGCAACGTTATCAAAAGCAACCTGTGCGTTTGCCTTAACTACGCGGGACAAACCACAGATCTTCTCGGCAGTAATGGGGTTGCGCTTGTGAGGCATAGCGGAAGAGCCCTTCTGGCCCTTGCGGAATGGCTCCTCAGCCTCGAGGGTATCGGTCTTCTGCAGCGCACGCATCTCAGTTGCAATACGCTCGCAGGTAGCAGCAACGGTTGCCAGAACGCCAGCAAGGTAAGCGTGGTGGTCGCGAGAAATTACCTGGGTTGAAAGTGGATCGTGGACAAGACCGAGTTTCTCGCAAACATACTCCTCTACAAAAGGATCAATGGAAGAGTAAGTTCCAACAGCACCAGAAATAGCACCATAGGCAACGTTTTTGCGAGCATCCTTCAAGCGGTCAAGGTCGCGCTTAAACTCCCAGGCCCAGCTACCAAATTTCATGCCAAAGGTCATAGGCTCAGCATGAATGCCGTGAGTACGACCAACGCACAGAGTATCGCGCTCCTCAAATGCGCGACGCTTGCAGATAGCAGCGCAGCGACGAACCGCAGCAATAAGCAGGTCACATGCCTGGGTGAGCTGATAGCAAAGGGCGGTATCGCCTAGGTCTGTTGAGGTCATACCGTAGTGAACCCAGCGACTTGGCTTGAGCTCACCCTCTGGAACCTTGGCGTCGATGTAGGAGCCCATGTTGGTTAGAAAGGCAATAACATCGTGGTTGGTAACGGCCTCAATCTCGTCTACCTCAGCGCGATTAAACGCAGCGTACTCTCGAATCCAAGCTGCCTCTTCGCGAGAAATGCCAATAACACCAAGCTCAGCCTGTGCTTCGCACGCAAGGACTTCAATCTCCTGCCAAACGGCGTACTTGTTCTCCAAAGAAAAGATGTGACCCATTTCTTTGCCGGTGTAGCGATCTACCACGATGAGACTCCTCTGCTCGTAAAAGAAAAGGTCGAGTACCACTATGGTACCCGACCTTTGAATTACCTGGTGGGCCGTTAGGGGTTCGAACCCTAGACCTTGGGATTAAAAGTCCCCTGCTCTACCAACTGAGCTAACGGCCCATTATCGGGCGTGGCAATTTTACCACGCAACTAGGATAGTGTAGCAGTTTACTCCCATGCCCATTGGCCATTTACGAAAATTGGTGTTTCTTTTCCATCGGCAGAAATTCCCCAAATGTTCAAATCGTCTGCACCAATCATAAAATCAACGTGCGTAGTGCTCTGATTAACACCGTGGGCCAAGAGCTCATCTGGGCTCATCTCAAGGCCGTCCTTCAGGCACTCTGGGAAGCCCATTCCAAGTGCTAAATGGCAGCTAGCATTCTCGTCATACAGGGTATCGTAGAACAGAATGCCGCTCTGGCGAATAGGCGTGTTCTTAGAGATAAGAGCACATTCTCCCAGGTACTTACCGCCCTTTTGAGAAACAATAGAAGTCAGAACGTCTTTGCCCTGCTCAGCGCCGTAGTCAACAACCTCGCCGTCTTTGAAGGTAAACCAGAAATTTTTAACAATCTGGCCGGCATGAATCAGAGGCAACGCAGAGTGAACAGTGCCGTTTACCTTGCGATAGTTTGGCGTGGTAAAGACTTCCTCAGTAGGAATGTTAGGGAAGAACAACGTTCCATCCTGAGTCTTTCCAGCGCCGCCCTCCCAAAGATGCCCTGGGTTCATACCAATAGTCAGATCAGTTCCATTTGAAGATTCATAGCGAAGCTCTTCAAACTGATGAGAATTCATGAAGCGCTTGGTCTTCTCAAATGTTGCGTTATGGGTTTCCCAGGCACTCTGGGGGTCTTCTCCGCTTGCATGAGCAACGTCCAAAATTGCAATCCAAAGCCTGTAGATTGCCTCAGCCTCAGAAAGCTCTGGGAAAATTACCTTTGCCCATTCAGCTGCAGGAACACCAGCAATACACCAAACGTTTTTACCAAAGTCCATACCGTTTCTAAAGACGTCGCACTCTAAGTTTCTTGCGCGAGAAACAGCAGCTGGCTTTTCTGGATCAATTCCCTTTAGACCATTTGGATCATCAGACGAGAGGAACAAAAATGCTGCACCCTGCTCTGCAAGGGAGTTAAGCTGCTCAATCTTCCAGCTTGGTGTCTTAGAGAGACGCGCTAGGTCAACGTTTTCGTACATAATTCTTGAGGACTCTTGATCGCCCCAAATAACTGTGACAAATTCTGCGCCAGCCGCATAAGCTGCTCGCTGAACCCTACGGGCAAAATCAGCAATCTCAATCGAAGCATTAATTACCAGCTGACTTCCCTCAGAAATTGCACACCCCTTCTTCACAAGAAGCTCTGCATATTTATCAATCTGATCTGACAGCGCATCAAGGGCAATCTTTACCTCTTGATCTGTCATAGGAATTTGTGCCATGTTGTTCCCTTCAACCATCAGTCCGCGTAATTCGAGTAATTAAGCACGCTCTATCAAAGATATATCCAAAATATTTCCGCTCAACTTCTACCCGAACAACCTTCTTC
>JAGZNE010000082.1:0-5491 GCA_018363825.1 Atopobium sp.
GGATAAAAAGCTGCGCTACACCACCTCTGCAATTACTCCTGGTCATTATCTTGAGATCTTTGAGAAAGCTGCAAAGCAGGGCACTCCAACGGTGTATCTGTGCTTTACCTCGGCTCTCTCTTCATCCTACTATGCAGCTGAGCAAGCAGCAGATATGGTAAGAGAGAAATACCCAGACTTTGAGATTTACGTAGTCGACAATGGTGCACCTTCGTCCGCGGCTCAGCTTTTGGGTCTTGAAGCAGTACATCAGGCCAATAAGGGTCTCTCGGCAAAAGAGATTGCCGAGTGGGCAGCAGATGCGCGTAACTACATTCATGGTTACTTAACGCTTGAGACTTTGGATGCTCTTGCTGCGGGCGGTCGTATTCCAGCTGCTGCAGCAAATATTGGTGGCAAGCTTGATGTAAAGCCAGAGCTTACCTATGACTCAACAGGAGCTCTTACCGTCAAGACAGTGTGCAGAGGCCGCAAGAAGGCACTCAAGTCTCTTATCCAGGACTTTAGAGATAGTTATTCTCATGACACCTCGCTTCCTGTTGGCATTATTTCTGCAGACGCACAGAAGGACGCTAATTGGCTAGAGGCTCAGATTCGTAAAGAGAAGGGCTGCGAGGGACTTACCATTATTCATAGCCAGGTAGGACCAGTCATTGGTGCTCACGTGGGACCAGGCATGGTGGCTATTGTCTTCTGGGGAACTGACCGCCGCGAGAAGCTTTCGCTTTCTGACCGAATTGCTAACAGGGTTCGTAAACCTAATTAACGGGTACAAGGTATGGGGTCGCTCTTTGGAGCGGCCCCAGTTTGTATATTTATTTCAGTCTGAAAGGACTCATACATGGCACTGAGCAAGAATGCAAAGGTTGCTTTTATTGGAACAGGCATTATGGGTGCTCCTATTGCAGAGCACCTTATTTCTGCTGGTTATGACGTTACTGTTTACAACAGAACATCAGAGAAAGCGCAAAAGCTTGTCTCGTTGGGCGCTCACGCTGCAGAGAGTGTGAAAGATGCTGCAAAAGACGCTGATGTTGTCTTTACCATGGTTGGTTATCCAACTGATGTTGAAGACGTTTACTTGGCAACAGATGGCCTTATCCGCGTTGCTAAGAAGGGTGCGTACCTTATTGATCTGACCACTTCTTCATCTCAGCTTGCTCGTGATATTCACGATGCTGCTGAAATTGAGGGAAAGCATGCCTTTGACTGTCCTGTTACGGGCGGCCAGAAGGGTGCTCAGGACGGCACTCTTACGCTGATTGTCGGCGCAACTGAGAATGATGTTGAGCCAGTACGCGCTCTTCTCGAGACCTTCTCGGCAAAGATTTTCTGCATGGGTGGTGCCGGTAAGGGTCAGACCGCAAAACTTTGTAACCAGGTTTCTCTTGCTTCCTGCATGATTGGCTATGCAGACGCAATGGCCTTGGCAGAGCAGGGTGGACTTGACGTTGAGCAGATGCTTGAGGTTGTTGCTAGTGGCATGGGTTCTTCTCGCGCACTTAAAGAGCTTGCTCCTAAGTCGCTTGAGGGAGACTTCCAACCAGGATTTTTGGCTGAGCACTTCCGCAAGGATATTGCGCTTGCTCTTGCTCAGTCTGAGGACCTTGAGATTACCCTCCCTGGTGCAGAGACTGCCTTTACCCTGTATGACATGCTTTGCCAGATTGGTGGCGCTCGTAAGGGTACTCAGGCAATTTCGCTCCTTTATGCTGATGAGGCTACGAGCACTGCAGCTGGTCTTGACTGGTCGCTCCTTGAGAGCCAGGAAGATGAGGGTGAGCATGAGTGCTGCTGTGGTCACGACCACCAAGATGGTGAGCACGAGTGCGAGTGCCATGGTCACGGACATCATCATGAGCATGAAGGTCACGAGCACGGTCATGACGGCCACTGCTGCCACTAAGTGCTAACCGCAAAGGAACCCCGATTATGAGTGATATTTCTACTCCTCAGAGCTCTATTGCGGTTTTCATCGATTATGAAAATTTGGCACTAGGAACAGGTAAAAGAAAGAGAAACGGTCATCAAGAACCAGGCCATCTTCCAGAGATGAAGCTCATTATGGAGAGGCTGGTTGATAAGGGACGCATTACTGCCAAGCGTGCATATTGCGATTGGCAGCGCTTTCCAAATGCTATTACACCCCTGCATGAGCTTGGTATTGAGCTCATCGAGATTCCAGATAGGGCCTATACCGGCAAGAACTCTGCCGATATTAGACTTGCGGTAGATGCTGTTGAGATGTGTCTTACTAAAGACCACATTGACACATTCGCTGTGCTTTCTGGTGACTCGGACTTCTCGCCACTTGTGGCAAAGCTTAAAGAGGCTGGTAAAACAGTCATTGGCGTTGGCATGAAGGAGTCTACCAGCTCGCTTCTTGCTGAGGTCTGTGACGAGTTTATCTTCTACGAGGATATTTTGAGTTCTGGCAGAATTCCAGACTTTAAAGAGAAGGTACCTGTCGAGAAACACGACTGCTATCAGCTCTTATTTGAGACTATTGAGTCTTTGGAGCGCGAAAGCGAAACATTTATTTATGCGTCTCGTTTAAAAGAGACTATGCGAAGGAAGCGTCCACAGTTTGCTGAGGCAACTTATGGATATCGTTCGTTTACTTCTCTTTTACGGGAAGCATCGAGCCTTGGATTTATTAAAATTCATGAGGATCAAAAAAGCGGCACCGTTGTCGTAGACGGATTTAGAGAATAAAGGGTGTTTTAGAGAGGATTTAGGTTTCATGGCAGAAAAGAAAGAAACTGCTCAGAAGCCAAAAAAGGCTTCAACTAAGGCAACCGCAAAAGCGGGCTCTACAAAGGCGCCAAAAGAAGAAAAGCAACCTGCTAAGAAGGCTACAAAAAAGCCAACTATGGCACAGATGAAAAAAGTGAATGCACTGGTCATTGCTTTATCTGATGCTAGTAGGCGCGCTCGTCAAGACGCTTCTCATGAGCTTGCGGAGCTGGCCCATATTGCTCCTCTTGCTTTTGAAGAGCACATTGATTCTCTTATTGATGCACTATATAGGCCAGAGGCACAAACCCGTTGGGAAGTACTTGATGCGCTTGCCAATCTGAGCGCTCACTTTGGTGACCAGGTCTTTAAGGCATTTGACGCTGCTGAAGCTTCTTTGTTTGATGACGACTCAGCAACGGTGCGTCTCGCAGCATTTTTGTTCCTCTGTCAGTACGGAGCAACTTCTGCAAAGCATTCTGATGAGGCGTGGCCACTTTTGGATGAAGCGGTTCAGTGCTATCACGGAGATGCTGAGTACCATGATATGCTCCAGGGTCTTCTCGCCTTAGCACACGGAACTATTTCTAAGGATGTGAAGAAGGCATTGTCTCAGCGCATGAAGTTTGATGCAGAAAATGCCACTGGATACATCAAACAGTATTCGGAAGAGATTGTTGCAGCTACCAAATAGTTTGTTTTGCATGTAAACGACTGTGTGCAAACGGGGGAGTTTACTGGTTGTATGTTTTATGCATGCTAATAAGAGTAAACTACAGGTTTGTATTAGTGTACGCATAGTTGCATTGAGCGATGAAAGGCAAGGATATGCCATCTATTGATGTAAGAAAGAACTCAAAGATTTTTATCGGAGTTGGCGCAGTTGTATTGTTTGCTCTTGGTATTGTCATCGGTCGCTTCCTTCTTGGCGGCGGCGGAGCTACTGGTTCTTTGAACGGTCGCACCACACTTTCTGAGGGCGAGCTCAACACTCCTATTGCTTCTTATACCTATAACGGTCAGACCAAAGAAGTAACTGCTCGTGAGGTTATTGAGAACACTTCTGGTCTTGACGCAGCAAAGCAGTCTGACGGCACCTATGCTGTTCCAGCAGCCGATAAGATTATTGGCTATGTTCGTAATGCTCTTGTTGTAGCTGAGGCTCAGAGCAAGGGTATTACCGTCACTGATGACGAGGTCAACAATTACATGCAGACCAACTTCAAGACTACTGATGTTAGCCAGGTTGCTTCTGCATACAAGCTCTCTGAAGATGTTGCAAAGAAGCTTATTAATGATGCTGTCATCATGAAGAAGTATCGTGATAGCGTTTTGACTACAACCCTTCCAGATGCTCCACAGGCACCAACTGCACCTGAGGACGGCAACTCTGAGACTACAAGCCAGGAGTACGCTCAGTACATCATTGGTCTTGCTGGTGATGAGTGGGACGCTAAGAACAACACTTGGGCTTCCCAGGATGGCGATTACTACAAGCAGCTCTCTGCTTATTCAATCTCCAACGATTCCGCTTCTTATGCAGCTGCTCAGACCGCTTATCAGGTTGCAATGAGCAAGTACTCTGCTGTTGCAAGCAAAGCTTCTCAGGAGTGGTCACAGAAGATCAACGAGATTCTTGGTAAGGCATCTATTGCTGTTTACTCTCTTGCTCTCTAGGATCTGAAAAGCAATGAAAGTTGCTATTAGCGCTTGTTTACTTGGCCTCCCCGTCAGATATGACGGAGGGGCCAAGCCTGTTTCCGCAGTACAAAGGCTGGCTCAAAAAGTAAGCGTCACAAAGATTTGCCCCGAGACTTCCTCGGGCCTTCCTGTGCCTCGTCCACCCGCTGAGCAGCGAGAAGGACGCGTTTGGCTCAAGGATGGCTCGGATGTTACAGAAGATTTTGAACGTGGATCTAAGATTGCCCTTAGTGCTGTTACGTCTTCTGACATCACGCTCGCCGTTTTGAAGGCAAAGAGCCCGTCTTGTGGCGTGCATGAGATTTATGATGGTACGTACTCAGGAAAGCTTGTTTCTGGCGAGGGAACACTTACTCGTCAGCTCTTAGAGGAGGGGATTTGCGTGGTTACCGAGAAAACCATTGAGAATGTAAGCCCATCTGTTGAGCATCCTGTTGCTCTTATTTTGGGAACCGGACTTGGTCATCTTGCCGATCTGGTAAAGCCAGTTCGTCGTATTGATTATCGTGATATTCCAGGTTTCCCTGTTGACGCTTCTCCTATGGCTGGTCACAGCTTTGAGGCAACCATTGGTACTATCGATGGTGTGCCTGTAGTTGTTTATCCTGGTCGCGTACACCTCTATCAGGGTTATTCTGCAGCTGAGGTAACCTCTCTTGTTCAGCATGCTCATCACCTAGGCTGCAAAGACATTATTTTTGCAGGTGCAACGGGTGCTGTTTCTGGAAACGCAAAGACTGGCCTTGGCGTTATTACTGATCAGATTAACCTCACTGGAACCAATCCGCTTGCAGAGTGGGCAGGTCTTCGCGATGTTGAGACCCCATTTGTAGATATGAATGATGCCTTCTCGCCTTATCTAAGAACGCTTGCACGTGGCGTAGCGGATGACCTCAAAATTGAGCTTAACGAGGGTGTTTTTGCTGGTCTTTTGGGACCAAACTTTGAGACTCCTGCAGAGGTTGCTATGCTTCGTAGCTTTGGTGTCTCATACGTTGGTGTTTCCACAGCTCTTGAGGTTATTATGGCCCGTGCTCTTGATATGAATGTGTTG
>JAGZNE010000083.1:0-5473 GCA_018363825.1 Atopobium sp.
TCATGATTTTTCCACCAGACCATAATGTCTTCGCGCTCTTCAATGCTAAGATGGCTATAGTGACCCATGGAAATCCTTTCAATGAACGTTGTCGTAAGCGCCATTGTAGACCCATGGGTCACTACCTTGTCTTTTGTTGTTGCACTTACAATGAGAATTCAAGTCTGTTTGTTAAGAATTTCTCCAACTTTAGAATCAAGTGCCATCATATGCCCCTTTCAAACGCAAATATTTTGGCGAGAAGTACTTGTATGCGCTCGCCATCCGTTGTATACGATACCCACGCCATACTGATTTAGACAGCACACCGCAGAGTTTCATATAAGAGTGCTGCCGCCTAAAGCTGTATATACTCCAGTCACATAACAGCACGTAAACCGTGACGCAAGCTCTCTAATCGCGCGTAAGTTTGCGGTGAAGGCGGTGCGGACTTGCGGCTTCAGGCCCAAGGCGTTTCTCGCGATCAGCCTGGTACGATGCAAAGTTGCCTTCAAACCAATGCCAGTGCCCGGGATTTTCGTCCGTGCCCTCCCACGCCAAGATATGTGTGGCAATGCGATCCAAAAACCAACGGTCGTGACTGGTAACTACCGAGCATCCCGGGAAACGCTCAAGAGCCGCTTCCAAGCTTTCCAAGGTTTCGATATCAAGGTCATTGGTAGGCTCATCCAAAAGCAGCAAATTTCCCCCCTGCTTGAGCGTAAGAGCCAAGTTCAGACGGTTCCTCTCGCCCCCGGAAAGTACACCGGCGCGCTTTTGCTGATCGGAACCTTTGAAACCAAAACTTGCCACATAGGCGCGGCTGGGGATTTCCGTATCCCCCACCTTGATAAAGTCATTACCGTCGGAAACCACTTCCCATAAGGTCTTATTTGGATCAATGCCGGAGCGCAGCTGGTCAACATAGGACAGCTTGACGGATTCACCTACTTCAAGTGCACCGGAATCAAGAGGCTCCTGCCCCACGATCATCTTAAAGAGCGTTGACTTTCCCACGCCGTTAGGGCCAATGACACCGACGATACCATTGCGCGGTAAGCTAAAGGAAAGATCGTCGATAAGCACATGATCGCCAAACGCCTTATGTAAATGACTAGCGTCCAGGACTTTTTGTCCCAAGCGTGGCCCCACAGGAATCTGAATTTCAGTGAAATCAAGCTTCTTCGACGCACGGGCCTCTGCTTCCATCTGCTCGTAGCGATCAAGTCGTGCACGGTTCTTTGCTTGGCGGGCTTTGGGAGACGAGCGGACCCAATCCAACTCTGCCCGCATTTTCTTGGCACGTTTGGCATCTTGCTGATTTTGTGCTTCAAGTCGTGCGGCCTTATTCTCCAGATACGTTGAATAATTGCCCTCATAGGGATAGAGCTGCCCACGATCAACTTCGCAAATCCATTCCGCAACATCATCAAGGAAGTAGCGATCATGCGTTACAGCCATAACGGCACCGGGATAATCGTGGAGGAATTTTTCAAGCCAGAGCACGGACTCTGCGTCCAAATGATTTGTTGGCTCATCCAAAAGCAGCAAGTCAGGAGCCTCAAGCAACAGGCGACACAGCGCCACACGGCGACGCTCGCCACCGGAAAGATGTGCCACTGGGGCGTCCGAATCCGGACACTGTAGTGCATCCATCGCCTGCGAAAGCCGACTGTCCAAGTCCCAACCGTCGGCGGTATCAATCTCTGTCTGCAACTGCCCCATCTCTACCATCAGGGCATCAAAGTCCGCATCAGGGCTAGACATTTCTTCGCCTATTGCGTTAAAACGGGCAATCTGAGAAAGAAGCTCGCCAAACGCCTGCTCAATATTTTCCTTGACGGTCTTATCTTCATCAAGCGGAGGCTCCTGCTGAAGAAGTCCCACCGTAAAGCCCGGTGTCAAACGGGCTTCTCCATTGGAAAGCGTCTCAAGACCGGCAATGACTTTAAGGAGTGTAGACTTACCCATACCGTTAGGGCCGACAACACCAATCTTTGCCCCAGGATATACACCGACGGTGACATCATCGAGGATGACTTTATCTCCGACTGCTTTACGTGCTTGGTACATTTGATAAACAAACTCTGCCATGGTATATTTCCTTTGATCTGACCATACCATCGACACTGCAACAGACGTGTCGAGAAGAACATACATGGTAGGCACGCGGACGCATTTCTCGTTTTATTATCGCATGAAGGAGCAAAAGAGGGAAAACAGGTTGACATAACCATATGGCACAGAGTCTTTTGCAATATGGACGTTATACATATCTCACGAATTAATCGAAGAAGAAGAAGAACTATCATTTTTATAGTCATTTTGAGGCATACGGAATGTCTCAACTGAAAGGAGTGGGAAATGGCACGTATCTTTATTAGTCCAAGCAAGTACATTCAAGGTCCGGGGGAGCTTGCCAAGCTGGGAGAATATACTCAAGCCTACGGAAAGAGCGCACTTGTCATCATCACGGCCGGTGGACTTAAGCGCTCCGGCGATGTGATTTCAAAGAGTTTTGAGGATGCAAAAGTTGAACTTCATTATGACAATTTTAATGGAGAGTGCTCACAGGCTGAGATTGACCGCCTTGTGCAGGTGCTTGATGCCTGTGGCGCCGAAGTGGTAGTCGGTGTCGGTGGCGGTAAAATCTTTGATACCGCAAAAGCCGTGGCCGCTACAAAAGATCTTCCTGTCATTATCGTGCCAACCATTGCAGCCACGGACGCACCATGCTCTGCCCTTTCTGTCATTTACACTGACGAAGGTCAATTCAAAGAGTATCAATTCTTTAAGCAAAATCCTAACCTGGTACTTATGGACACCGAGGTAATTGCCAAGAGCCCCGTTCGCTTGACCGTCTCTGGCATGGGCGATGCACTTGCCACATTTTTTGAAGCTCGCGCATGCCAGCGCTCCGATGCAGGTACATGCGCTGGCGGCAAAGTTACCAATGCCGCAATGGCTTTGGCAACACTTTGCTATGAGACCCTTATGGACGAAGGCGTTAAAGCTAAGCTTGCACTTGAAGTAGGTGCTTGTACGGAAGCTGTCGAGAAGATCATCGAGGCAAATACGCTGCTTTCCGGCCTTGGCTTTGAATCAGCAGGTCTCGCAGGTGCCCACGCCATTCACAACGGCCTGACTGCCATGAGCGAAACGCATGCCATGTACCATGGAGAAAAGGTTGCCTTCGGCACGATTACACAGCTCGTTCTTGAGAATGCTGATGAGCTCTACGATGTTCTTGATTTCTGCGTTGAGATTGGATTGCCCGTTACCTTCAAGCAGCTTGGCGTAACGGATGTTACCTATGAGCGCGTACTTGAAGTGGCTACGCTTGCATGCGCTGAAAATGACACGCTTCATAACATGCCGTTTGAAGTCACACCCGAGAAGGTTGCAAATGCTCTCTTGGCCGCCGATGCATATGGTCGCGCAGCTTTAGGTGCATAACCATCAAAAAATTAAGATTCTCGTAAGGATATCCTTACCGCACGTACCATTGGCAGAAGGGGCCACAAAACCTCTTCTGCCACACTTGGTAAATACCGAAACTTCTTAAATTGAATATAAAAAAGAAGCGAAAGCAATGGCTCAAACAGATTCGTAAGCAGTCATACAACTGATATAAACAGCACATGACAAACTCACCATAACGTCATTAACTCTTAATCTATTCTTAAGAAAACGACACTCCGAGCGAACTATACTATTTAGAAGAGCAGCCAGAAATGCAATACACAAGGAGGTTTGTCATGGGGATGTTACTTCTGCTTTTTTATTTTCCCGTCATATTCGTTGCGGCCATTTTTGGCTATACGATCGAATCCCTCGAGGCTTTAGTTAATTCTTGGGCCTTTCCTATCGCTATCTTGATTTTTATTGCGTGGGTTATCGTGGCAATCAGTCTTATACGCACACTTATTTGGTGGCTCAAGGACAGAAAGAACCACGTGATAACGAAGAAGCGTTTTTACCTTCCGGCCACATTTACCGTTATCGCCCTTGCGCTAACATTTTTTGACATATGGCTTGCGATTAATGTTGTTTCGGGAGTGCACATCAAACCCTAATGAAGCGATGTTGGTCAAAATTTCCGTATAAAAGACCTTACTGCACGTTCAGCCGCAGTCGAAACGTCTTCCGGTGTCCTTTTCATGCATTCTTCTAACGAAAGACCCGCTGGTGCTGACGCAAAAACTTGTTGAATACCGACCTCATGTACTTTGGAGATATCCTCTGTATGTGATCCCACAACGGCATACGTTGGAATACCTTGCAGCGCCGCACGTCGTGCAACCCCTACCGGCGCTTTTCCATACGCCGTTTGGTTGTCCATACGACCTTCTCCGGTAATTACCAAGTTGACACCTTGTAGTTGCTCGTCAAAGTGAACGGCATCGAGAAGAGCCTGAATACCCGACATCGCCGCAGCACCGCAAAATGAAAGAAGTCCAAAACCAAGTCCACCTGCCGCACCGGCTCCGGTTGACAATGCATGATTATCTTTTGTAGCAGCCGATACCGTGTGAGCGTAGTGCCGCATCCGGTCGTCATACTCACGCAGACGCGAGAAAAGAAGTCCTTTCTGTGGTCCAAAGGTATAAACAGCACCGTGTTTTCCAGAAAGCGGGTTATTGACATCGCTCAGGGCAATAATTTCAGTATCATACACGCGCCTATCAAAGTGGCTCATATCAACATGAGCAATATACGGCAGACCTTCTAGACCTCGAATAACCTGTTTTCCCGACGTATCTAAAAACAGCGCACCGAGAGCCTCAGCCATCCCGCATCCGCCATCAGAAGTAGCGCTTCCACCAAGGCCAACATATATTCGATGGACACCAAGGTCTAGAGCCGCTCGAAGTAATTGCCCCACTCCATACGTTGAAGCTCGTCTCGCATCCTCATCAGTACAGCTCGAAAACCTTATGCCCGCAGCTTCTGCCGTCTCAACCACGGCGCACCCATTGGGAAGCATGCCAAGCCGAGCAACAATAGGGCGTCCAAAGGGATCTTCTACCTGCACTGATTTAACCTTGCCACCACATCCAGAGACAAACGCATCAACGGTTCCTTCACCTCCATCGGCGATAAGAACTTTCTTTATCTGCGCATGAGGCAATGCACGGAGCACACCAGCCTCAAGATACTTCTCTATGGCTTCACTTGATGCCGAGCCCTTAAATGAATCCGCTGCGAGAAGAACGGAGAACTCTGTTCTGGAAGAACTTTCAGCCGGAGATTTCATCGCAAAAGACATCCTTTATGACCTTGAATTCTCAAAGCAAGTGCAACGTTTGGTGATGGTAGACTTCCCAAGGGCACTTCCAACCCAGACGCTTACGTGGTCTCAGATTGAGCTCATTATATACTGCCTCAATCTCTTTATCGCTAATCGATGAGAGGTCTGTGCCTTTTGGAAAATACTCTCTGATGAGACCGTTAGTATTTTCATTAGTGCCTCTTTGCCAGGGATGATGTGGAA
>JAGZNE010000084.1:0-5432 GCA_018363825.1 Atopobium sp.
CGCAAATACGGTACTTGCAGAGCTTGATACAGTGGCAGCAGGATGGACTACCTCTGAAGAGCGTAGATTGCTGGGTGCCTTCCTGTTCCATGGCGATGACGTTGAGAAACGCGTAAACGTACTTTCTGGTGGCGAGCGTGCTCGTTTAGCCCTTGCCAAGATGCTGGTTTCTCCAGATCCACTATTGCTTCTGGACGAGCCAACTAACCACCTGGATATTGATTCCGTTGACGTTCTTGAGAAGGCGCTTGTTGACTTCCCAGGTACCATCATCTTGATCAGCCACGATGAGCACCTGGTCAGAGCTGTGGCTAACAAGGTAGTAGACGTTCGTGACCACAAGGTTACGGTCTATGACGGAGACTACGATTACTTCCTCTTTAAGCTTGCAGAGCTTCAAGCAGTGGCTCAGGGGGAGACGTCGAGCAAGACCGTGTCCTCGTATGGAACTTCGGGTGCAAGAGCGGTTAAGAGTGCTGCTCCAGAGGCAAGTCAAGCTGCAGGATCTTCTCGCAATGTGAAGACTAAGGAGCAGAGAAGAGCTGAGGCGGAGGAGCGTAATCGTAGAAGCCGTGCGCTCAGGGAGACCAAGAAGCGCTTGGACGAGGTTGAGGCGGCTCTGACTCCTGCGCACAAACGCTACGATGAGCTCATGACGCTTATGGCTGACGAGGCTCTTTATAACGATTCTCAAAAGTTTGATGAGTGCATGGCTGAATACCAGGCACTTTCTAAGAAGATTCCTGCTCTTGAGGCTGAGTGGCTGGAGCTTTCAGAAAAAATGGAAGCAGATATTGATGAGTAGGTAGTTTTGCCAATCTTGGGTAAAATTATCTTGTATCTAATGTCTTGTACTTACTGCTTGTACCTAACGCCTTGTACTTGAGGCTTACGTCTGTACGTGTCCGTCTGTAGTATCTTTGCAGATGTTGAGATAAGGATTGTTGTGCCAACTGCTTTAACATCAGTTCCATCGCTTTTGACAACGCTTGCTGAATTTGCGCTAGTAATTTTTGCCATCGTGATTCACGAGGTTGCTCATGGTTTTGTGGCATATAAGTGCGGCGATCCTACTGCAAAGATGTCTGGTCGTTTGACACTCAATCCGCTGGCGCATATTGACTTGTTTGGTACGGTTCTTCTTCCGCTTATGCTGGTATTGATGGGCGGACCTAGCTTTGGATACGCAAAGCCCGTTCCTTATAATCCCAACTACCTCAAAAATCGTCGTCGTGACGAGATTCTGGTAGCACTTGCAGGCCCTACTTCCAACATTTTGCAGGCATTTCTCGGCGCACTCTTGCTGCGTTTGCTCAATGCGTTGGCTGCTGCATTTGGCACCGCATTAAATCCGCTGGTACTGTACTATATTTCGTCGCTGGTCATTTTCTACATCCAGATCAACGTAAGCCTGGCGGTCTTTAATATGCTGCCCATTCCGCCTTTGGACGGATCTAAGCTGCTGCTCTATTTTCTTGGCGAGAAAAACCGTCAAAAGTTCTATGCCATCGAGCCCTATTGCATGATTGCTGTAGTGGGATTCATGTTCTTTGCACCGGGCTTTTTCTCGTCCATTATCGGAGGCATTTCTAACGTCATTTTGAGTCTGCTTGCGAGAATCATCTAATGTCGTACAAAGTAAACACTGCAACATATTCGGGCCCATTTGACCTGCTACTTCAGTTGGTAAGTAGGCAAAAGGTTGCCATTGGATCCATTTCTATCTCTGAGGTTGCTGATCAGTACCTGGCAGAAGTTGATGCCATGGAGGAGCTTGATCTGGACGTTGCCAGTGACTTTGTACTTGTTGCGTCAACGCTTCTGGACATGAAGGCTCATGCCCTGGTGCCTCAAGATGTTTCCCTTAAAAGCTCATTTGATGAAGATGAGTATGATGACGAGCTTGACGGACTTTCTCCTGATGAGGCGCGAGAAGTTCTTATTGCTCGCCTTATTGCCTATAAGCAGTTCAGAAACGCGGGTGCTGCGCTTGGTAGCCGCATGGAAGCGGAATCATACATGTTCCCACGTTCAGTGGGTCCAGATCCTGATTTCTTGAACCTCATGCCAGACTACCTAGAAGGCATTACACTCAGAAGCCTTGCAGTCATCTGTGCAGACATTGACTCAAAACGGGAGACATTCTTGCTTGAAGCAGAACATGTGGCCCCAAAAAGGCTTCCAGTGGCTCTAACAGTTGCTTCTGTGGATCGTCTCACACGCTCCAAGGGCAAAGTGACCTTCTCTGAGCTTCTAGATGGTCAGGATACGCCAGAGATTGTGGTTGCAAACTTTTTGGCTGTGCTTGAACTTTTTAAGCGCGGTCTTGTTCGTGTTCAGCAAGATGTCATCTTTGGTGAGATTGAGATTGAGCACATAAAGGGTGCTGATTCATATCAGCTTGATGAATCGGTACTCCTGGAACTGGAAGAGCTGTCTGGTGATGAGCCGGACCTTGAGGGATTTAACTTATCTCAAAACGCACTTCAAGATGTCCAGCAGACGCTTTTATCGCTCACTCATACGCCCGATGAAGTACAGGAAGAGGCGGAATAATTATGGCAGAAGAGCTTACCTATTTAGATTCCGAGTCGCTTAAAGGCGCTCTAGAATCGCTGCTTTTAGTTGCAACTGATGCTATTACCACGGCTGACTTTGCCAAGGTCACCAATGCAGCTCCCGCAGAGGTAGCTGAAGCTCTCAAAGAGCTTGCAGAGGAGTATACGCGCTGCAACAGGGGCTTTCAGCTTAGAGAGGTAGCCGGCGGTTGGCGCCTCTTTACGCACCCTGCCCACCATCAGCTTGTCAGCGATTTTGTCCTTTCTTGGGATACGCGCCGCCTTTCTCAGGCCGCCCTTGAAACGCTGGCGGTTATTGCCTATCACCAGCCGGTAACTCGTGAGGGCGTCCGCGCTATCCGTGGTGTTAACTCTGACGGTGTTATCTCTTCACTTCGCGAGAAAAACCTTGTTCGTGAAGTGGGTAAAGAGGCAGATAGGGGACAAGCTATTCTTTATGGCACCACTGCGCTTTTCCTGGAGCGCTTTGGTCTCAAGTCTTTGCGAGAGCTGCCACCACTGGAAGACTTTGCTCCTGATGAGGAGTCCAAGCAGTTTATTCGCGAGAGACTCTCTGGTAGAAGTTTTACTTCTACGCTAGAGGAAGCTGCAGAAGACATTGATGACGAGCGTTCCCTTTTGGGCGATACCTACGATACGCAAGAGGAAGCATAGGCCGTGGCAGAAGAGCGCATTGTTCCCATGCGTCTGCAGCGCTTCTTGGCGCGCGCAGGAGTAGCTAGTCGTCGCGGCTCCGAGCGTCTGATGACGTCTGGCCGTGTCACGGTAAATGGCCAGGTAGTCACCGAGCTTGGCAGCAAGGTTGATCCGCTAGTAGATGTTGTTGCAGTTGATGGCATTGTCTGCTCAATTGCCGAGAAACCCGTCTACTTGATGCTCAATAAACCTGCGGGGTACTTGACTACTATGAAAGACCCTCAGGGTAGACCAACCATTGTGGACATGGTCCCAACTGACAAATACCCCGGTCTTTTTCCTGTTGGACGACTTGATATGGATACCACAGGCCTTCTGTTCTTTACCACCGATGGTCAGATGGCACAAGAGCTCCTGCATCCTTCAAAGCATGTGTGGAAGCACTATGTTGCCCATGTAGTAGGAACGCCTACAGAAGAGCAGCTAGATCGTCTGCGTGAGGGTATTGAACTTGAAGATGGACCCGCGGCTCCAGCAGAGGTAGAGATTGTCTCTGATAATGCCAAGATGAAGGCTCTTCTTGCCCCGCAGGGTTTAGGAAAAACCGGTGGAGGAGAGCCAAATGCCCTGGTGAGCGTCACTATTAGAGAGGGCAGAAAGCATCAGGTCAAGAAGATGCTTTTGGCCATTCATCACAGGGTTCTTGCGCTCCACAGAGATACGTTTGGTCCGCTGCACTTAACAGGTGTAAAAGAAGGCGAGTGGAGACTGCTTACAGAAGAGGAAGTTGCCGCTCTGGAGCACACTATTGGTAGAGAGCCTGGCGCTTCTCCCATAATGCCTTTACATGCCAGCAAGTAATTACTAGTCGCACGATTTCTAAGCGCACGTCAAACAGCTCAAACACGCCCAGAGAGGAGACATAATGCAGCCATTTGAAGTTCCAGCTCAGGTTCATCGCATTTTGTTTATGCGCCACCCAGAGAGTGTGGCTAATACACAGCGCTTTTTCAGTGGTAGAAGAGACGTTGAGCTTACCGAGCATGGCGTTGAACAGCGAGATCACGCTGTTCGTGCGCTTGTTGCATTTCATCCAGATAGAATTTGGACCTCTCCTTTATCTCGCTGCAAAGACATGGCCCAGATGGCTGCCAGCGAGCTTGGTATTCCTTGTGAGGTAAAAGACGACCTTGCAGAGATGGATTTTGGCATTCTAGAAAGCAAGCGTTTTGCTGACGCAGAAGAGATTTTAAAGCCCTATGGCCTTACGTTTCCTTGGGCCTCAGACAAAAACGGCCACTCCATACCTGCTCCAGAAGCAGAGTCATACGAGCAGGTAAGAAGCAGGTGTCGCACTATTCTTAACGAGCTTTCCAGTCTTTCTGGACGCACTGTTTGTATTTCTCACGGCGGCTATTTGCGTTCTATGATGGCAGAGATTTTTGGCATCCCAGGTAGTTCAAGCTGGAATGTACATCTTGCAAATGTCTCTTCAATCTTCTTTACTAGTACAGGCAGTTCTGATTTCAAGCTTGGTGGATTTAACCTTGATCCAGAAGAGGTTATTCGTCGTTCCACTGAGCCAAGTTTTTACGATTTTCGTGACATTTGGGGTGTCACCAAGGGGGATAAGTAATGATTGTTGCTATTGACGGCCCAGCAGGCTCCGGAAAGTCTACGGTAGCTCGCGCCCTTTCTGATCGCCTGGATTTGATTTTCCTTGATACGGGTGCAATGTATCGCTCCGTAACCGTAGAATGCCTGCGTCAAGGCATTGATATGACTGATACCGAGAAAATCATTCAGGTTGCACGCAGCATTAGCATCTCGTTTGGAAACTCCGCAAACGGCCAGACTGTCTATGCAAACGGCTCAAACGTTACGGCAGAGATTCGTACCCCAGAGGTAGACAGAAACGTCAGTGCTGTTGCAGCTATCCCTGAGGTCCGTGAGGCTATGGTCACGCTTCAGCGTCGCGCTGGCGAGAATGGCGATGTAGTCGCAGAAGGCCGTGACATTGGCACCGTGGTATTCCCTGAGGCAGACGTAAAGGTTTTCTTGACCGCAGACCCTGCTGCACGTGCTCATCGCCGCGCTGTTCAGCGCCAGGGTGGAGACGCAGCTACTGGCAATGATGCCAAGGTAGACGCCAAGAGTGAAGAGAAGATCCTCGAAGACATCAAGGCTCGCGATAAGGCTGACTCTGAGCGTAAGGCA
>JAGZNE010000085.1:0-5424 GCA_018363825.1 Atopobium sp.
GGGCGGCGCTTTTGTCCGCTATAAGATTCGTGACCTTCGCTCTGGCCGCGTTATTGATCAAACCTGCAACGCTGGTACCAAGTTTGAGAACGTTCTTCTGCTCACCAAAGAGATGCAGTACCTCTACAACGACGGTGAGTCCTTCTACTTCATGGACAACGAGACTTACGATCAGGTAGCTGTCCCTGCTGATTTCATTGGCGAGAAAAGCGTCTGGTTCAAGGAGAACGATAACGCACAGCTTCTCTATGCAGACACTGAGCTTCTTGGTGTTGAGCCTCCAATGTTCATTGAGGCAGAGATCACTGAGACTGATCCAGGCTTCAAGGGCGACACCGTTCAGGGTGGTACTAAGCCAGCAACTATTGAGACCGGTGCAACTCTTCAGGTTCCAATGTATCTGAACCAGGGTGAGCGCATTAAGGTTGACACTCGCGACGGCAAGTTTGTTTCTCGCGTTTAATGCATTCTCTTTGGGTGCATAAGCATCCAACAGTATTGAGTAATTATTTCAAAGACAGTTTGTCTTTTTTAGGGGGTAGACATGGCTGAAACAGAGCTTCGTATAGCAGGCATCGGCATCTCAAAAGATGTAATTTCAACGGTTGTCTCCGGCGCAGCTGGAAGTGTTGAAGGTGTTGCCTCCGTTGGCGGAAACGATACACTGGCATCCAACCTTATTAACGTCTTTACCAGCAGAAGCCTTGCTCCAGAGAAGGCTGTAGAAGCAGGTGTAGAGAACGGTCAGCTCCATCTTGGAGTTCACCTTACCGTTTTCTATGGCTATCCTTTCACAAAGCTTGCGTCTGAGGTAAGGCTTGCTGTTGCAACTGCTGTAAATGAGCAGATTGGCGTCAGCATTGCTTCCGTTGATGTTTACATTGACAGCCTTGTTTTTCCTAAGGAGTAGGCTTGAGCGTTAAGTTTTTTGGACGTACCCGCGCCCGTAGCCAAGCACTACAGCTTTTATTTCAGGCTGAAGCCACTAATCGCAGTGTTCTTGAGGTCCTCGACGGAGACTATACGCTCTCCGAGGGACCTCTTGATGAGTATGCGCAGTCACTGGCAGTAGGAGCAGATGGCATTAGAGATGATCTTGATGACATCATTGCTGCTTACTCAAAAGACTGGGCAATTGATCGCATGCCTTCCGTAGACCGCAATCTCCTAAGAATTTCTCTTTACGAGATTCTGGAGGTTCCTGAGGTTGATGTGGCTGTTGCTATTAACGAGGTAGTTGACCTTGCTCGCGCTTACTGCGGCGATGATTCTCCTCGCTTTATTAACGGCGTTCTTGGTCGTATTGTTGATGACATTGAGGCTGGAGAAGACATTTATTCTCTGTGCCATAAGCAGTCTGCTGAGCAGGACGTTTCTGAAGAAGAGCTAGAGAGCTCTGTGGAAGATGCAGAGTAGTCATGGCAAAAATCGATACGTCTGAATATCAGAGCTTTGATCAGATAACCGCAAGACTTGATTCAATTGTTGATCAAGTTCGCGATAAAAACGTCTCACTGGAGCATTCTCTTGACCTCTTTGATGAGGCAATTGCTCTAGGTTCCAAGGCTGTCAACATGGTTGACACCACAGAGTTTACGCCAGAAGAGGAAGAGCGTCTGATTCAGGCTCAGGCAGCAGGGGACGCAGCTGACGCAAGCGGCGCAGCGGCTGCCACTGATGAGCAGGCTTCTTCTGAGCAGGTTGAGGCTTCAGCTGCAGATGAAACGTCGTCTGATGATGCGGTTTCAGAAAGCGATGAGCACTAGTGGCTCAACGCATTTCTCGCCAAAGGCTCGATAAAGAGCTGGTTAGGCAAGGATTTTTCAAGGACACTCAAGCTGCATTACGTGCAATTCTTGCGGGTGATGTTTCTACAAGCGACAGAAGACTAACTTCAGCAGGAGAGCTTGTTCCTGAGGGATTGTTTCTGCACGTAAAAGGCGCTATCCCGTATGTGAGCCGAGGCGGACTTAAGCTCGAGCGTGCCTTTGAAGTTTTTGATTTTACGGTTCAAAATAAAAAATGTTTAGATATTGGCTGTTCAACTGGTGGTTTTACCGATTGCCTGCTTCAAAATGGGGCTGCTTCGGTTACCTCGGTTGATGTTGGCTATGCACAGTTTGATTGGTCGCTCAGAAAAGACAGCAGGGTTGAACTGCTCGAACGTACAAATATTACGTCCCTGCCAGAAATGGGTTACTCGCACGTTTTTGATGTTGCTGTGTGTGACGTATCGTTTACATCAATCTTGTCAATTCTTCCTTCTGTTTTAGACGTTCTAGCTCCTGAAGGAGTTTTTGTTACGCTGGTCAAACCGCAGTTTGAAGCTAAGAGGGAAGAAGTGGGCGAGGGCGGTATTGTGACTGATACTTCCGTGCGTCTGCAAACGCTGCAAAAGGTTTCCGATGCGTTTAAGGAAGCTCATATGGGTCCTTTGGGCGCGTGTGAAAGTCCTATTCACGGCGCTAAGGGTAACGTGGAATATTTACTGTTTGGTCAGCTTGAGGCAGGTTCGTTTGATTTAGATCTTGCTTCAGTGGTATCGAGTCATTCTGTAGAAATAGTGAAATAGAACTAATGTTCTATTTTGTAGTATTGTTCGTAGTTTTTTAGGTATACTAAGTACATCGAATCAGACGTGTTAACTGTTTCAGTTGTGCAATCAAGCAAAATCGGGAGAGTGGTTTGCGTGAAGGTACTTCTTGTTCCAAATTATTCAAGAGAAGTTGCTGTTTCTGGTGCACGTGAACTTGAAGAATGGCTCTTTGAGCAGGGCTGTGATGTCCAGTGGGCACACGATAAAAAGCTGTTCCCAGATAAAGTTGTAGACTGTTCTGATTGCCAGCTTGTTATTTCTCTTGGTGGAGATGGAACGCTTCTGAGGGCCGCCAAAATTGTTGAGTATTCTGAAATTCCAATTTTGGGCATCTCTTATGGTCACCTTGGCTTTTTAACCAGTGCAACTCCTCATCAAATGATTGAGATGGTAGCTGATGCTCTTGCTGGAGAGCTCCACGTATCTAGAAGAGCAACACTTGCAATAGAAACAGAATATGAGCTTCCATCTGGAGAAACTTACGTCGAGAAGACCTTCTCGCTCAATGATTTTGCAGTTTCCAGAGGTGGAGCAGGTGATATGGTTGAGTTTACAGTTTCTGTATCAGGCAACCATATTGATAAGCTTCGCGGTGATGGTTTTGTTGTTAGTACGGCAACTGGATCCACCGGCTACGCACTAGCCGCTGGTGGTCCCATTGTTACCCCAGAGTTCTCGGGAATGGTTTGCGTGCCAATTGCACCACATACTATTTTGGCTCGTGCATTCCTTACTTCTCCTTCTGACGTGGTTGAAATTACCATGTCAAAAGATAGACCAGCAACATGTCACTTCTTCTCTGACGGGCAAAACATTAAACATCCAGAGGAGGGTGTAGCTACAAAAGCTCGTATTAGCCGTGGACCAGGAGATATCATTCTGCTTGATAGAAGCGCTGATAGTTTCTATCGTTCAGTTTCTCGTGTATTTTACGGTAAAACTGGTCAGTAAGCAGGTCATATATGCTTGATGAACTTCGTGTGCAAAATGTTGCACTTATTGAAGACGCTTCTCTTGCACCCGCCTCAGGTTTAACTGTTTTAACAGGAGAGACAGGTGCTGGTAAAACCGCTCTTTTATCTTCCATTAAGCTCTTAGTAGGAGAGCGTGCGGATGCTTCTGCAGTAAGAGAAGGAACAGACGCCCTTAGGGTTGAGGCACGCTTTTTTACCTCACCAGAAGATCAAGAGGGCATTGTTGTCTCTAGAAAAGTCTCTGCTGATGGTAGAGGCAGGGTAGAGATTGATGGCCACATGGCATCAGTTAAAGAACTGGCCGGAGGTATTGGAACATCAATTGATCTGTGTGGTCAACATGAACATCAAAGACTACTTGATGTAAAAAATCATGTCAGCATGTTGGATGCATGGATTGGATCAGATATTCAATCTTGTCAGACAGAGTATGTAGAAGCTCTTCATGCTTACCATGCTGCAGTCGCTGAACTTCAACGAGTTATTGAAGTAAGCCAGTCTAGCAATGCAAAGATTGATGAAGCGGCATTTCTTGTTCAAAGAATTGATGAGGTCTCTCCTAAAGAAGGGGAGTTAGAAGACCTAGAAGAGCAACTTCCTCGGTTTGAACACGCAGAGGCTCTCCTTCAAGCTGCAGGAGGAACACATGAGTTGCTCTCAGGAGATGAGGGCGTTATTGATTCTCTCTCTGATGCAGTTCAGATGCTTCAAAGTGCTGCAACGTTTGATGCTACGCTAGGTAATTATGCAGAGTCTCTTTCAAGCGCACTTATAGAGATTGAGGATGTTTCTTCAGAGCTCAGAAGCTATGTTGGATCTCTCGATTTTGATGAAGAAGCACTTGAAGAGATGCAAAGTCGTATGGCTCGTCTTCAGGGTCTTATGAGAACGTATGGCCCTGGTATGAAAGATGTATTTAAGAAATACCAGGTAGCTCAAAACCTTCTTGAGGTTACAAGAGACACAGAAAAGCTTGTCCGTGAGGCACAGGCAGAAGTAGATAAAGCAAAAGAAACTCTTACCGTAAAGGCTCAGGCACTTAAAAAGGTTCGTGTTGCTGCAGCTCCAAAACTTTGTGATGCTGTTACTAAGCAAATGAGTCATCTGCAGATGGGTTCAGCTCAGATTGAATTGAACTTTGAAGATCTTCCTTTTGAGCAGTGGAATAAAGTTGGTTCTACAAAGATTGAGCTTATGTACAAGCCTTCAGCTCAGATGACTGCTCGTCCGCTTAGAAAAATTGCCTCTGGTGGTGAGGTTTCTCGCGTCATGCTTGCATGCAAAGTGGTTCTAGGAGAGTCTGACGTTTGCGATACGCTTGTATTTGATGAGGTTGACGCTGGTGTTGGTGGAGCTACTGCCGTTGCTCTTGCAGAGGTTTTAGCGCAGCTCGCTAAAACACATCAGGTGATTGTGGTAACTCACCTGCCACAGGTTGCTGTTATGGCCTCTAAACAGTATGTAGTCTCAAAGACAGAAGAACATAACGCGCTCCCTGTAACTTCTCTTACAGAGGTTTCTGGTACTCAAAGAGAAGAAGAGATTGCACGCATGCTTTCAGGCTCTATAACTGAGGCTTCTTTGGCTCACGCGCATGAGCTGCTGTCAGAAGTCCGCTAGATTTTTCAGAACTATATGGACATAACAATGTATTTGTTTGGAGATTAAATTTCTCGACACTATGGGCCTTAAAGCGGAATAATATAAAGACCCGTAGAAATGTAATTGGCTAATCTTACCTACGGGAGTAATCCATGACCAAGCACATATTTGTAACAGGTGGCGTTGTTTCCTCTCTTGGAAAAGGAATCACTGCTGCATCTCTCGGCCGACTTCTTAAGGCTCGTGGCTATA
>JAGZNE010000086.1:0-5059 GCA_018363825.1 Atopobium sp.
GGCAGGCATCATCAACGCCGAGAAACGCATCAAAGAGCTGGGACTTTCCGGTCTCACCACCGATAACATGCTTGCTGCCAAACAGCTGGGCTTCTCGGATGAGCAGCTCGCACACCTTACCGGTACCAAGACAGACGTTGTCCGTGCTGTGAGAGAAGTGTTGGGTGTTCGCCCACAGGTTAAGACAGTTGATACCTGCGCAGGTGAGTTTGGTGCAACCACGCAGTACCACTACGTCACCTACGAGAAGGGCAACGCCACAGAGTACGTTGAGGCAGAAAAGCCACGCGTTATGATTCTCTCCGCAGGTCCTAACCGTATTGGTCAGGGCATTGAGTTTGACTACTGCTGCGTACATGCTGCCTATGCTCTTCGCGAGCAGGGCTATGAGACAGTCATGGTCAACTGCAACCCAGAGACGGTCTCTACAGACTATGACACTTCTGATCGCCTATATTTCCAGCCTCTGACCTTTGAAGATGTCATGGACGTTATTGAGGTTGAGAAGCCAGAAGGCGTCATTGTTACCCTTGGCGGTCAGACGCCAATCAAGCTGGCACGCGCCCTCAAGGACGCTGGCGTTCCTATCATGGGCACTCAGCCAGAGGCAATTGACCTGGCAGAGGACCGTGACCGCTTTGCAGCCCTTTTGGATCGCCTCAACATTGCCTGCCCACCATCGGCAGTTGCTTCTACCATGGACGAGGCGCGTGACGCCGCTCGTCGCATTGGCTACCCACTGATTGTCCGCCCAAGCTACGTTCTTGGTGGTCGCGGCATGGCCATTGTCTACGACGATTCCGACCTAGTCACCTACATGGAATCCGCTACGCACGTCACGCCAGACCGTCCTGTCTACCTGGACGCCTTCCTCGAGGACGCCATTGAGCTGGACGTTGACGCTCTCTGCGACACCGAGGAGTGCTACGTGGGCTCCGTCCTGGAGCACATCGAAGAGTGCGGTATTCACTCTGGCGACTCCGCCTGCTGCTGGCCGCCCTTCTCGCTCTCTGAAAAGATTGTTGACCAGATTAGGGCCATCACCAAAAAGCTGGCGCTTGCCTGCGGCATTCGAGGCCTGCTAAACATCCAGTACGCCGTCCGCGACGAGCACGTCTTTGTTATCGAGCTCAACCCTCGCGCTTCTAGAACCGTGCCATTCTCGTCTAAGGCAACTGGCGTCTCCCTGGCCAAATACGCATCTCGCATCATGGCTGGCGAGAAGATCAGTGAGCTCAGAGCACAAGGCCTGCTTCCAGACGAAAATCGCACCGTCGATTACTACGCGGTCAAAGAGGCGGTCATGCCTTGGTCTAGATTCCCTGGTGCTGACTCAATCCTTGGTCCAGAAATGAAGTCTACCGGCGAGGTCATGGGCATTGCCCGCACCTTCCCAGCAGCGTACGCAAAGACTCGTGAGGCAGTTGAGAACAAGCTACCTGAGCAGGGCTCCGTCTTCATCAGTGTGTGCGACCGCGATAAGCGCGCCATTGCTCCTGTTGCTATGGCTCTGGAGAACCTTGGCTATGGCATCTACACCACGGGCGGTACCGCAAAGACGCTGCGTGCGGCTGGAATTGACTGCACCACCGTCAACCGCATTTCCGATGGTCATCCAAATGTTGTTGACCTTATGCGAGATAAGACCGTCAGCTTCATCATCAATACGCCTCATGGTCACGAGGCTCATAGCGACGGCACCAAGATGCGCGCAGAAGCTGTCAGCCAGGGCATTACCTGCGTCACCGCAATGTCTGCTGCTACCGCTCTTATCCAGGCACTTGCTGCGGCAAGAAAGAGCGAGCCCGAGACCTTTGCACTACAAGATCTTTAAAACGTGCTGGGAGAATGAGCTTTTCACTTGAACAAGACCGGTCTTGAAAAAGGCCGGTTTTTTTCGTGAGGGAAGTGTTTAGAATACGAAGTTCTCCTAGTGAAGAGCGCAAAAGTTTGTTATTATTGCAAGGCTGCATAAATATGCGGGCGTGGCGGAACTGGCAGACGCGCTAGATTTAGGTTCTAGTGGACTAAGTCCGTGGGGGTTCGATTCCCTCCGCCCGCACCATGCAGAAATTTGGTTAAGAGCTGGTACGCCAGCATTTTTTACGAGACACTGGAGGAACGTTGAACATCACCGTTACCGCAGATAAGCCAGTTGACGAGAAACTCACCGTCAAGGTTACAGTTCCTGCTGCAGAGGTAGACGCTGCCATTAAGCAGGCTTACAAGGACATTGCAAACAAGTATTCCTTCCAGGGTTTCCGCAAGGGCCGCGCACCTCGTCCTGTCATTGACGGCATTGTTGGCCGCGAGGCAGTCCTTGCTCAGGCAACCAACGATCTTCTCGGTGCAGCAGAGCCACAGCTTCTTGAGGAGCTTGACCTTGTTCCTGTCGGCCGTGGTGATTACAACCAGGACGCAGACCTTCCTGTTGAGGGCCAGGATTACTCCTACGAGGTAGTCTTCAACGTTCGTCCTGAGGCTAAGCTTGATTCTTACGATGCTCCTGCAATCAACATGCCTCCAAATGAGGCAACTGAGGCTGAGGTTGATCACCAGATTAAGCAGCTTCTGTCTTACCAGGCTAAGTTTGAGAACACCAAGGAGAAGCGCGCTGTCAAAGAGGGCGACACCATTGGTGTAGACATCAAGAACATTGAGGGCGCTGCTCACATGGAGGGCGAGGACCGCGTTCTTACCCTTAATGGCACCCAGGCTCCAAAAGAGCTTGAGGAGGCACTCATCGGCATGAAGCCAGGTGAGGAGAAAGAGGTCAAGTGGACTCACAGCCACACACACGGCGATGAGGTTCACTCTCACGACTACGATATCAACGTAAAGGTTGTTGCTCACAAGAAGTCCGTCACTCCAGAGCTGACTGACGAGCTTGCAAAGAACACCTTTGGTTATGACACGGTCGAGAAACTCCGTGAGGCTATCAAGTCTGAGATTGAGTCCGACAAGAAGAACTCTCTTCCAACTCTTAAAGAGGATCGCGTAGTTGAGGCTCTGGGTAAGCGCCTTCAGCTTGAGGAGGTTCCTGAGGAGTACAAGACTGAGGTCTTCAATGAGATTGCTCAGGAGTTCCTGAGTGGCCTCCAGCAGCAGGGCGTGAGCCTTGATGTGTTCCTCGCAAGCCGTGGTATCAAGACTGATGACTTCATCGCTGATCTTCGTGTTCAGGCAGACGAGCGCGCTCGCCAGTCTCTTGCTCTTGACGCAATGGCAGCTGAGCTCAAGCTTGAGGCAACTGAGGAAGACATCCGCGCAGAGTTTGAGCGCGCTGGTGTTCCAAACGTTGAGGCCGCAATTGAGGAGTGGCGCAAGGCTGGTCGTCTTCCTGCAATCCGTGAGTCCATCCGTCGTTCCAAGGCTCTTGACTGGCTGCGCGATAACGCAACCGTCACCGTTGTCGACGAGATTGCTGAGGCTGCTAAGGAAGAGCAGAAGGCAGAGAAGAAGCCTGCTAAGAAGGCTCCTGCTAAGAAGAAGGCAGCTAAGAAGGACGAGGACGCAGAGAAGGACGCTGAGTAGTCCGCAGCTGGTTGGTTTTCTCGCCAGAAAGACTGCGCCAAAAGTTGCAGTTACTTTGAATTTTTCATACCCCGGGTTAGAGACATGCTTCCCGGGGTATGTTTCTAAGAAAAGACCTTTGAAGGAGGATTATGCATTATCCAACAAACATTCCAACCATTCCGTATGTTATTGAGCAGACTCCTCGTGGTGAGCGTACCTATGACATCTACTCCAGACTGCTCAATGATCGTATTGTTTTCTTGGGTGAGCCTGTAACGCGCGATTCTGCAAACCTGGTCATTGCACAGCTTTTGCACCTTGAGAGCCAGGACCCAGACAAGGATATTTCTCTCTACATTGACTCTCCTGGTGGAGACGTTTATGCAGGCCTGGGCATTCTTGACACCATGAACTTCATTAAGCCAGATGTTTCTACCATCTGCGTTGGTATGGCAGCATCAATGGGCGCTGTTCTTCTTGCAGCCGGTGCAAAGGGTAAGCGTCTCGCGCTTCCTAACTCTATGGTTATGATTCACCAGCCATCCAGTGGCGTTCAGGGTCAGCAGACCGATATCCAGATTATTGCAGATGAGACAAAGTGGATTCGCCAGCACCTCAATGAGTTGCTTTCGGATTATACTGGACAGCCTATCGAGAAGGTCAATGTAGACACCGAGCGCGATAATTATCTTCGTGCACAAGAGGCTTGTGACTACGGCCTGGTAGACCGCGTTATCTCTTCTCGTAACGATCAATAATTGTTCTTGTATTGAGGGTTTAAGTTATGGCTAAAGACCAGGACTTCTCGCCTTTTGGCGGATTAGATGAGATGCACTGTTCTTTCTGCGGAAAGAGTAGGTCGCAGGTAAATAAGCTTATTCAGGGTCCTGGTGGAGTCTGCATTTGTGATGAATGTGTCTCTACCTGCTCGGATATGATTGATGAGTCTCTCGGCTTTGATGAAGAGTCAGAGATTGAGACTCACTCTGATGAGCCCGTTATCAAAGACCTGCCAACTCCGCATGAGATTTACGATGAGCTGTCTCAGTACGTAATGGGTCAGGAAGACGCAAAGCGTGCTATGTCGGTTGCGGTGTATAACCATTACCGTCGTATTCTTTCAGGCAACGATGAGCCTCAGGAGGGCCAGGAGGATGTTGAGATTGCAAAGTCCAACATCTTGCTGCTAGGTCCAACTGGTACTGGTAAAACACTACTCGCTCAGACGCTTGCTCGTTTTCTTGAGGTTCCGTTTGCTATTGCTGACGCAACGACCCTTACCGAGGCTGGTTACGTTGGTGAAGATGTCGAGAATATCCTGCTTAAGCTCATCACTGCTGCTGACGGCGATGTTGAGCGTGCTCAGGTAGGCATTGTCTACATCGACGAGATTGATAAGATTGCTCGCAAGGCCGAGAATCTCTCAATTACTCGTGACGTTTCTGGTGAGGGTGTTCAGCAGGCACTCCTGAAGATTCTTGAGGGTACCGTTGCAAGTGTTCCGCCAACAGGTGGACGTAAGCATCCTCAGCAGGAGCTTATT
>JAGZNE010000003.1:0-40111 GCA_018363825.1 Atopobium sp.
CTGCTCGCGCTCTTGAACCTCTTGCAGGTCAATATGCAAGTACACTCTTTGCGCTGGGCATGGTTGGCGCATCCTTCCTTGCAGCATGCGTTCTACCAGGCATTACCGCAAGCGCTATCTGCGAGGCATTTGGTTGGGAGCGCGGAGCCGACCGTAGCTGGCAGGAGGCCCCTGTCTACCACGGCATTATTACAACCGTCCTGGTTATTTCTGCGCTGGTTGTTTTGATCCCAGGCATGAGCCTCTTTGGCATCATGATGGCCGCCCAGGTCATCAACGGTATTTTGCTGCCAATTCTGCTTGTCTTTATGGTTATCATTGCGGCCGACAAACACATCATGGGCAAGTACGCCAACGGCCGCATCTGGAACGCGCTGACCTGGTTTACCATTGTCACCGTTATCATCCTGACCATTGTGATGTTCATTCTGCAGGCCATGGGCTTGTAAGCAAGCGTCGCGCAACTGCAATACAAAAAGGGCGAGAAGATCAATCTTCTCGCCCTTTGTTTTACGCGATTATCTGCTATTTATTATTTGCTTGCCTTGTCAAACTCGTCCTTGAAGTCAGAGAACATCTTGCCCATGCGGCCAAGCTGCATACCAAAACCCTTAGCTGCCTTGTTCGCAGTAGCCTGCGTGGACGACTTACTTGCAGACTTAGCAGCAGGCTTACTAGCAGTGGCTTTGTCCAAGGCGGCCTTTTCTGCAGCGGACTTGTCAGCTGTGGTCTGCTCCTCCGCAGATGGCTTCTCGAGGCGAACATCCTCTGCAGCAATGGGAGCTGGGCGCTCGGAATCGTCTTCTGCGTCAGGCTCGGTAGCATCTTCGATAGCACGCTTTGCCTTGGCCAGCGTCTTACCCAGGGCAAACGCGCCTTTCTCGGTAGCCTCTGCAACAGCCTTTCCGGCTTTAGCTGTAGCCTCAGAAGCCTTTGCGGCGGCGGCTGCGTAACCCTCTCCTGCCTTTGCAGCTAGTCCGCCAGTGAGCTGGGCATCTGCTGCTTCATCGGAGAGGACCATTGCACCGTTAGAATAGCCCAGCAGCCACTCTGGCTTGATGGCAAAGGAACCCACCAGCGCCTCTGAACCAGCGCCGTCACCCACAAGAAATGCCGAAACCACGCCCGTGAACTGGTCAAACTCAGCGCCACTCACGTAGCCCAAGCTCTTTCCGCTTTTGGTGCGAGCTTCCATGCCGTGCCACAAAATGCAGGTATCAAAGTCCAAGTTCAAACGCTTGATTGCTGTTTTATCGACGTTATTCTCGTGATCCTTTACGCAAAGTCCCTGCTCAATGGTTTCCAGAGACTCCAGCGTGACAAACGCGTCATCCTGCTTAATCATGCCAGCAATGTCGGGCTTCTGAACCATCACGCCCACTACCTGCGAGGACTGACCCTGTTTGAAGGGGGCAAAAACCACGTTGTGGATTTTTCCTAACTTGGAAAACCGCTCTTCTCCCGCATGCTTGCCCTTTGTAGCAGGCTTTTTGGGAAGAAGGACCTTTGCGCCTAGGAGCTCGGTTGTTTTCACGTGAAACCTCTCTATAAAAAACGGGACGTCATAAGGCGTCCCGTCACATTGCTTGTAAGTGAGGCTTATGCCTCCTGGTAGCCCTCGCCAGCGTTCTCCTGCTCGTGGGACTCAACGTTCTCGATACGAACAGCCTGAGCCTCAGCGGTTGTGGCGGTTGGCTCTGGAACAACAAAGGAGTCTGCAACAACATCAGCAGCGTCTGCAACAGTATTAGAAGCAGAGGTCACAGCGTCAGAAAGTGACTCACGGAGCTGATCCATGCGCTCGCGAGCAAGATCAACCTTTGCGCGGAGCTCGTCGGTCTTTGCGTCAACAGTAGGCTTGACCTCGTCAATCTTAGTGCTCACAACCTTAGATGTGCGCTCATAAGAATCAAGTGCGGAATCCCATGCGTCATTGACAGCATCTGCAGCCAACGCACGAGTCTCCTCGCCGGAACGTGGAGCCAGGAAAAGACCAGCCACAGCGCCAGCAGCAGCACCAAAAATAGCGCCTAGAAAGAAACCCGCAGACTTCTTGCTCATAAGTACCTCCTGTTAAACAGCAAAACGCTGTACGTAATCATACCGCAATACGGGCGTTTATCGAACGGGCTTTGGACGAGGAACGTTAATCATGTTCCAGTCGTCTGGGACTTCGGTGACCTCAGAGTCGTCAGTGGCGTCCTCGGCAGCTGTTGCCTCGGCGAGCTCAGTTGCGATGGGATCGGCGTCGGCAGCGGGGTCGGCGTCGGCTGCGGGATCGGCGTCGGCTGCGTCGATGCCTGCGACCTCGGCGTTGTTCTCCTCAGCGTCAGCAACCTCAGCCTCAACTGCATCGGCGGCTGCGGCATCAGCGACGTCCTCGGAGGAGTTGTCGGCAGCGTAATCCTCAGCTTCTACGCTCTCTGCCTGGAGCGCAGCGTCCGCCTCAGGTTCCGCGGAGTCTGCGAGTTCATCGGTCTTCTCGCCGTCAAGGCCCTGGATGAGCGCAACGAGGCCGGAAACGATTGCATTGATGTCTGGGTCGGCGTCCTCCTGGTTGCCATATGCCCAGTTAAGGAGCCATACAGCACTGGAAAGCGAGGCTGCAACCAGCACGTCGTCTGGACATGCGAGGATGATCTCGTAGAGGCCGCGACGGGAATCTACCAGGGAAGTCTTGCCCGAAGCAACGTCTCCCGCAAGGTTGGTCAGGGCCAGAAGCTCGACGGTTACGTGCTCAAGCAGGTGCGCTACCTCGGTGTCCTTGGCAACAAGGCCAAAGCGAGCGTCGGCGTCACCCAAGCACAGGTGCTCGGAAAGACCTGGCAAAAGCTCAAGCACGCGCTCAGTTGCCTCAGCATTTTCCGAGGTCAAACGTGGCGCTTTAGCCGAAAACTCAACGGTAGCGGTCAAGTTTTTAGGTCCTACCACAACTTTTTTGATAGAAATCAACTGCGCCATTTCAACCTCTTTCTATTGGTTCACTCTATTGTAATCATTCTTTTAGTTATTCATTTTCTGATATGTCAGAGTTTTCGCCAGCTGGCTCAGATTCACCGTCTACCTGTGGTTCTGGGGCAATTACACGCAACAAAGACAGTCTGCGACGACGCATCGACTGCACGCGAAACACGTAGCCATCCTTCTCAAAAACCTCACCTGGACGAGGCAGATGATTTGCCAAATCCAGCACAAAGCCCGCGATAGTCTCGTACTCCTCGGATTCCCCAACCGGCCATCCAAGTTCAGCTGCATCATTGAGCGAGAAGCGACCATCTACCAGCCACTCTCTATCAGAGAGCTGCGTCAGATACTTGTTGTCCGGATCAAACTCATCCTCAATCTCGCCGACAATCTCCTCGACGATGTCCTCAACGGTAATGACACCCGCAGTTCCACCGTACTCGTCAACCACGATGACCATCTGATCGCGACTTGTCTGCATCTCGGTGAGCAGCGGAATGATGTCTTTGGTATCGGGTACGTAGTCAGCAGAACGCACGAAGCGCGCGATCTTCTCGTCACTATCGTGCTGGTCAAGCGCTGGCTCCAGCAAATCTTTGATGTGAGCGATACCCACGATGCGGTCGATATTCTCGTGGTAGATAGGGATGCGCGAGAAACCTGTTTGGCGCATGACGCGCAGGACCTCGGCGATAGTTGCGGTGTCTTCCATGGCGGTCATGTCAACGCGCGGGACCATTACCTCACGGACAACGGTGTCGCCCATCTCGATGACCTCGTGGATCATGGATTTTTCTTCTTCAGAGAGGTCCTCGGAATCCTTGACAATGTAGCGGAGCTCTTCCTCGGTGACCTCTTGATGGTCGTTGGTAGTGTCAATGCCCATGAGCGTGGTAACCGCATCTGCCGAGGCAGACGTGATGAACACGAGTGGGCGCGCAATATGCATGAACGCCTTCATGGGGCCGATAACTGCTTTAGCCACTGCCTCGGAGTTTGCTAGGCCGATGCTCTTTGGAACCAGCTCACCGATGACCACGGAAAAGAACGAAACAATCAGCGTAATAGCCACGACAGCTAAAGGAAGCGCCAGGTCAGCGTGGACACCAATACTGACCAGCCAAGCGCCGAATGGCTCGGAAAGGCTTGTTGCAGCAAATGCCGAGGAAGCAAAGCCTACCAGGGTAATTGCAACCTGGATTGTTGCGAGGAAATATCCGCGATCAGTGGCAATGTCAATGACAGCCAAGGCTCTTGGATCACCTTCGTCCACGTCCGCCTCAAGTGCCGCGCGACGAGAGCTAACAATGGCCATCTCGGCCGCAGAAAAAAAGCCGTTTACCAGGGTAAGCAGCAGAGTTATTCCAATACTTAACGCAATGTCCATCGAGTGTATGGGCACCTACCTCTTCGAAGTTACTTTTTGTATAGTCTATTGTACTCTAACGTGCTCTACCTTGTAGTCTTCAGGATTTTGACACAGTCTCGCCATGAAACGTCAGGCGCGAGACGCGATGGCGCGGACGACTTCTCGAGGTGATAGCGTCAACTAAGCGCGAGTTACACGCTGCGGCTGACGGAAACGCGGCGTGATGACGTCAACTATACGAGCAGTACGCTTTTCCCGCGTTGCGAATCGCTTTCCACGATTTTGCCCGCCATTTTAATGTCATGCTTCTCTATTTTTCTGCGTTAATTCTGACTAACAAGCAGTTCCCAATATTTGATGCAGAATTTTGAATAACTTGTCCAATTAATTCATTGCCATGAATACGTAACTTTCACGCCTAAAATTATGTGCCGAAAAAGGTAAAAAACCCGTTTAGTTGGAAATGAAAATTTAAAATTTGCCGATTTATCCCCAACTAAGACGATTTTTTACCGCACTAAAAACTTTTATCAGGACAAACGCTATATGCAAAATCCTGTATTCCCCAACTACACGGATTTTTTACCACTTCGGGCATTTCAGGGTCACTTCGGAGTCGTTCCGGGGTCACTCCGGGGTCACTTCGGGGTTATTTGAATCATTCTTACCCACTTAACTCCCCCTACAGCAAAAGACCCCCACATTCAGCATGAATGTGGGGGTCTCCCTCAATATACCGCTGGATTAGAGCTGCTTGCCAGCCTCGACCAGGCCCTTGACCTGCGCACGAACGGCATCCAGGTCCTCATCGGAAGGAAGCCAACCGATAGCGTGAACAGGCAGTGGCATGGTGAACTCAGCTGCCTCAAGCTCGGCCTGAACCATCTTTGGTCCAAGTGGAGCCCAACCGTAAGAACCAAACGCAAAGCCAATACGGTGGTCATTCTTTGGAGATAGACCACTCATATAGGTCAGGAAGGAAGAAACGGTAGGCAGGAACTTAGAGTTCAGCGTAGGCGAACCAACGCAGACATACTTGGAATCCAAGAAGTGATACATGACGTTGGAGATGTGAGTCTCCTTGAGGTCGATGAGCTGGGCAGGAATGCCTTCAGCCAGAAAACCGTCAAGAAGAGCGTGAGCCATCTTGTCGGTTGAGCCCCACATGGAGTCATACACAACCAAGGCCTTCTCCTCAAGCTTGCCGGTAGTCCACTCCTCGTACTTGGAGATGATGTCGGCAATGTGGGAGCGCCATGCAACGCCATGAGCTGGGGCGATAATATCGATGTTCTCCAGACCAATGCCCTTAACTGCGGTAACAGCGGAGTCAGCCTGACGACCGTAAGGGAGAACGATGTTTGCATAGTACTTGCGAGCCTGCTTCATAACCTCGCAGTAGTCGGACTCGTCCTCAAAGCGGGTGCTTGAAGCGTAGTGCTGACCAAATGCATCGTTGGAGAAGAGGATCTTGTCGTAGTCGGAATACGTGACCATGTTGTCTGGCCAGTGGACCATTGGGGTCTGCACAAAGGTCAGGGTGCGCTTACCGATGTTGAGCGTATCGCCCGTCTTTACGCCGTTGACGTTGATATTCTCGCCATAGAAAGCCTTGAGCTCCTTGACGCCCTGAGGTGCGCTTGCGTAGACCTCGGCGTTAGGCGCGAGCTCGAGAATGCGAGGAACGCTGCCGGAGTGGTCCATCTCAATGTGGTTGCAGATCAGAACGTCAATCTTTGCTGGATCGATGATGCTCTTAATGCGCTCGACCAGCTCCTCGGAGAATGGGCGCTTGACGGTGTCAATGAGCGTGACCTTCTCGTCCAGGATAAGGTATGCATTGTAGGTAATGCCCTGCTCAGTGGTGTATCCGTGGAACTCGCGAGCATTCCAGTCAAGGGCGCCTACAAAGTAGACATCGGGTTTGATTTCGACAGAACTAAGCATGTGTCCTCCAAAGACCACAGTGCGAAAATTTGACACTACAAGAATATCATTTGCCGGCTGGTGAGTGTATGTTCACGTAAACTTTCCAGATAACTTTAACCCAATAGATTATGAGAAGTTGAGGTTATGACTATCTATATTTCCTGTAATGGATACTAAAAATAAAGGCTATTACCACAAGAGTAATACAGCCTAAACCAATATAAGTTGTTCCAAATCCTGAAAGATCTAAAGCAATTCCAATTAACGGATCAGAAGCCACTGATGCAATCTCTTCAATTTGATTTGATACAGAAAGTAATGTTGCGCGATTATTCTCTTCAGCTATTAAATTCATCTGATTATTTATCAGAATACTTAAAGTAGTTGAAAATAAATTAATCGCCACATAAGTAAAAATACATGCATATATACTTGGAACTAGCCCGGCACACAGCATTAAGATCGCAATTACGGAAAGTGCGCCTAAGATAACGAGAAATTCTACGTTTCCTGAAAACGCGATACTATCTTCAGCAAATTTCTTATGAGAATCTTTAAATGTTCTTACTATCTTTGCCGTAAGCCTTGAACCAAAAAACTCACCTAAACTTGCAGCGGCGGTAACAATCCCTAAGAACTTTATATCAAATCCCATACTGGTTAAATTTGGGGCAATAAACTGGCTGTAATTACTAACTAAAATCAATGCAATTGCTGAGACTATACAAAGGGAAATAAAAGTATTAGTTTTCACAATCTTTATAAGTTCCTGAAAAAACGTCTGTACAGTCTCTTTCAGATTCAATTTACTAGCTCTAGTACTTATAAATTCATCTTCTTCTGGTAAGCAATTGTCTCTTCTATTAGGGCTTACATCATTTTCTTTAAATTCCAAAGTGACTAATAGACCAAGAAAATATATAAAGATTGAAATAACAAAAGGAATTAAAGGATTGATGCTAAAAAGAACAGGAGCTATTAAACGAACAGTAATTCTAATGATTGACTGAGTTCCTGTCATTTTTGAAAGAATTAGAGCATATGCGCCATTCTTCCTATCCATCCCAGAATTTGTATTTGTCGCTTCGAAAAGAAAAGCACTTCCAGCTCCTGACTGCGACGCATTTGCTAAAGAAAAGAACAATTCAGAAACTACCATCAATAAAAAACTATTTGCAAAGGTTAAAGTCACTATTGCCGCAAGTCTAGAAAAAGAAGCAATTTTCAGAACAATATGATGTCCGTAACGATCAGATATCCAACCCGTTGGAATCTCAAGTACTGCTGTAGCTATTGCACCAACACTCTGGACTAGCGCAATATCAAAATAACTTAAACCACGCCAAAGATAATAGAGAGTTAAGATGGTCCAAATCAGAACGCTTGAATTAATATAATTTGACCATTTATAGAACAGAATGTTTTTTTCTGCTGTTTCTAGCTTTCCTTCAAACATTCATTCCTCTTTAGACCATCTCTATCCCCTATTTTTATTTCTCCCTATTATAAGATTTCTAAATAGAATTATTTCCAACTGCCATACTGCTTTAGTGGGGCTAACTTAAAGTAATGCTCCACAGAAATATTTTCCTTGCTGTTATGTTCTTTTGACAGTGTTACCATAAATTACATAGGTCTAAAACGTATCCGGAGAGGGGAACCTATGAAAATGCTACGCGCAATGCGTGAGCCACTGAAGTATGTTCAGGGCAAAAATGCTTGTCTCGAGTTCGAAAAAGAGATGGGCTACATGGGAAAGCGCTTCCTGTTTGTTTGCTCTAACAGCGGCTACAAAGCAACCCACGACATGATCGAGCAGAGCTTCGAGGGCAAGGGCGACTATTACCGTCGCTACGAGGTCTTCGGCGGCATTTCTTCCAACGGCGAGATTAACCGCATGAAGGCTATCGTCGAGGAGGACAACATCGACGTAGTCGTCGCTATCGGCGGCGGCAGCGCTGTTGACACCGCAAAGGCAACCGCATATTACGCTGGTAAGCGCATCGTTATTCTTCCTACCGTTGCAGCTACCGACGCTCCATGCACCGGCCTCTCCGTTATTTACAACGATGACGGTTCCTTTGACAAGTACCTCTTCTACCCACAGAACCCAGATGCAGTTATGGTCGACACCCAGATCATCGCTAACGCACCTGTTTCCTTCCTGGTAGCAGGCATGGGCGACGCACTGGGCACCTACTTTGAGGGCCGCGCATCCATCCGCACCGAGTCTCCTTCCCTTGAGGGAACCGGCATTACCCGCGTTGGTATGGCAATTGCTAAGGAGTGCTACCTCACCCTTCGCGATTACGGTTCACAGGCAATTAAGGCTTGCGAGAACAACGTTGTAACCCCAGCTCTTGAGGCTATCTGCGAGGCAACCGTCTACATGAGTGGTGTCGGCGCTGACAACGTTAACTGCGCAGCAGCTCACTCCTTCTACAACGGCCTCACCTCCCTTGGTGGCCACAGCGCACCTCACGGCAACTGCGTTGCTTTTGGTACCCTGGTCCAGCTTGTTCTTGAGGGCGTTCCTCAGGAGGAGTTCGACGAGGTCCAGGACTTCTGCCTTGAGGTTGGTCTTCCAACTACCCTCGAGGAGGTTGGCATCACCACTGACGAGCAGATCAAGAAGATCGCTGAGGCTGCTTGCGTTCCTGGCGAGACCATCCACAACCTTGCTGGCGACGTCACTCCTGACGAGCTCTATGCAGCTATCGTTCAGGCTGACGCTATGGGCCGCGCTCTTAAGGCTTAAGCTTCTAGCTGCAGGTTGCGACGCGACAACGTGCCGCAAGGTACGCCCGAGCGGCAGGTCGCAATAGGGCATCGCAACAGCACATTCGCTTGATACAGAAGAGGGACCGCAGATGCGGCCCCTCTTTTTTTGTTGCAGTTTTGATGTGTTGCGAGAAGTGCAGATGATGCCGCAACGACGAAGCCGCAGCTCGCGCCGGAGCGTCGGCGCAGGCGTAGCTCGCGCCGGGACAGCAGCGCAGCGCCTACAGGCCCAACGCCTGCTTGACGTCTGCGGCAATAAGCTCAGGCTCCAGATGACTTTCTCGCATAAGCTCTGCGATGTTGACGCGGTCGTAGAAGGCCTTCTTGACGCCGTAGTTCAACACACGCGCAGAGGAAGTTCCCAGGTAGCTAGCGATATTCTGTCCCCAGCCGCCTTCGATGATGCCATCTTCAATGGTCACGATGACGTCGTGATCTTTTACCAGGTTGTCGAGCAGATTCTGATCAACACCAGAGGCAAAGTATGGCTTGACCAGCGTGGCTTCAATTCCCAAGGTGGAACTCAGGGCCTCGACGGTTTTCTCGCCAAGATCGTAAAAATCGCCCAGGGCAAGAACGGCCACCTTGGAGCCCTGGCGCGTGACCTCGTAGGTGTTGAGGTCGTCGAAGTTTGTGCGGACGGGACCCTCGGTATGGACCACAGGACCGGAAGGAATTGCGATGTAGACGGGGTGTTTGTCCTGGTCAAGTGCCCAATCGAGCATGGCGATGTATTCCTCGGCGTTGGACGGCGCGAGGTACACCATGTTAGGGATGTTTGCAATCATGGAAATGCTGCTGAGGCCCTGGTGGGTGGCGGCCATCAAGCCCCTAATGGAGCCGGAACCCACGATAACTGCAGGATTCTGGTTGAGTGCCAGGTCCTGGGTCAGCTGGTCGTAGGTGCGCTGGATGAAGGTTGCGCTTGAGCCCCAAACCACGTGCGCGCCGGCGTGAGCTGCGCCGGAAGCCATTGCAACTGCGGTTTCCTCGGCAATGCCCACGTCAAGGTAGTGCTTTCCCAGCTCTTCTCGACGTTCCTGTGAAAGGCCGAGAAGGCCAGGAACAGCCGACATGAGCACCAGGAACTTCGGGTCGGTCTTTGCGCGCTTGAGGGCATACTCTGCGAAGATGCTGGCATACGACTCGGAAGAGCCGGATGCAGGGCTCTGACCAGTCTGGATGTCAAACGGCATGTGCCAGTGCCACTTCTCCTTGTTTGCCTCCGCGGGAGCGTAGCCTTTACCCTTGAGCGTGTTGATGTGGACCACGACCGGATGGGTCGAGTCTTTTACCTGCTCAAATGCGGCGATAAGAGCCTCGATGTCGTTGCCGTCATTGACATACAGGTAGTCCAGGCCCATCGATTTGAAGAGGTTATTCTCGGCAGTTCCATTGGTGCGGCGCAGCTCTGCGAACTGGTCGTACATGCCGCCGTGGTTCTCGGCGATGGACATCTGATTGTCATTGAAGACGATGATAAAGTTGCTATTCAGCTCGCCGGCAACGTTCAAACCCTCAAGCGCCTCGCCGCCGGACATGGAGCCGTCGCCGATAACTGCGATGATGTTCTCCTTGCCGCCCATGATGTCGCGAGCTTTTGCTAGGCCAAGCGCCAGGCTGATGGACGTGGAGGTGTGGCCGATCTTGAAGAGGTCATGCGGGGTCTCGGCGGGGTCGGTGTAAGGAGACACCGAGTCGTAGAGCGCGGGATCCATGTATGCCTGCTTGCGGCCGGTGAGCATCTTGTGCGGATACGTCTGGTGCGAGACGTCGTAAACGATATGGTCAACAGGCGAGTTGAACACGGTATGGAGCGCGATTGTTGCCTCGACGATGCCAAAGTTTGGACCAAAGTGGCCGCCATGCTTTGACTCCATGACCAGCAGATTGTCGCGAATCTCCTGCGCAAGTGCCGCACGAGCCTCTGCGTCCAGCTTCTTTACGTCTTCCGGTCCATTGATTTGCTCTATATACATGTGCGGCCTTTCTTTAGCGGTACTGAAATGAGCAGATTGCCTGCTTGCAGCGTGACGCGCGGAGCTCGGGGTGCGGGCGCACGGGGCGCGTAGGCGCGGGGTACACGGGGCACGCGGGATGCGTCGGCGCTCGGGACGCGCACGGTCAACCACGCCGTGCGAGCGACGCGTTAGATGTGCAGGTCAAGCACGTGGCAATCTAAACATAGCTTTAATGTGCGAAGTTATGTTTTTGGTTTACCCAGAACACGTCCAAGAATTTCTCGTAATTTGGTTTTAGCAGCATTACTTAGTTGATTGCACTGTTTTGTTAATGGCTGAACACACCTATGACAGATAATCTGTCAAAAAGACGTATACATTACACTGAAAATACCTCAAACGTGCAGATTATCTTCATTAGGTGTGTAATATGCCCGCAATTGTGCAGAATATCTGTCATAGGTGTGTTCCTTAGAAGCGGAATTTACCTATAGTTAGATTTTTTATATATTCCTATTCATTTTTAAGCATATTAAATAAAGTTTATGCATAAAAATGTATATCAGGCAGTGATACCGCCTGCTGACTGATTATCTTGATTAGGAATACGGCAATTCTTCAGCAAGACCTACCAAAACCGCACTATTTTGCACGGCAAGCCTAAAAGCCGCCACCAACACGCTGTAGAAACACAAAAGAACCCTCGCACCTGAAAAATGCGAGGGTTCTTCCTTGAAACGTTACATTTACCTGCGGTTTAGCGCTCGCCGGCGGCGCGACGCTCAGCGTACTCGGCAGCAAGACGAGCCTGGATGTCATGCGGCACCTGCTCGTATCCTGCAAGCTCAACGGTATACTCGCCCGTTCCGCGCGAGAGGGACCTCAGTCTTGTAGCGTAATCGGTAACCTCAGCGTATGGAATCGTCGCCTTAATGGTAGTTTCACCAGCGGAAACACCGGTGCCAGAAGACATTCCCTCAACGCGACCGCGGGAAGCGGAGACGTCGCCCATGACGGAACCTGCGTAGCTGTCTGGAACGGTAATCTCCAGGTGAGCCATAGGCTCCAAGAGAACGGGTTCTGCCTGGTCAACAGCCTTCTGGAAACCAATACGAGCAGCGGTCTTGAATGCCATCTCGTTGGAGTCAACGGGGTGGTAAGAGCCCTCGTAAACAGCAACTTTAACGTCAATCATAGGATAACCAGCCAAAACACCTTCACGCATGGTCTCCTGGACACCCTTATCAATAGCGGGGATGAAGCCGCGTGGAATGTGGCCGCCCACAATCTCGTCCACAAACTCGTAGCCTGCATCTGGGTTTGGCTCAATGCGCAGCCAGCAGTCGCCGTACTGACCGGAGCCGCCGGTCTGCTTCTTGTGCCTACCCTGAGCACTTGCAACTCGACGGATCGTCTCGCGATATGGGATGCGAAGCGCAACTTTATGTGCGGAAACGCCGGCTCGCTGCTCAAGACGCTCGAGAAGAACGGCTACTTGTGCCTCGCCGATTGCAGAAACAATGGTCTGGCCGGTGTCCTCATCACGCTCAACCTTAAGGGTTGGATCGGCGTCGGCGGCCTTCTCCAGGAACGCAAAGAGCTTGCCCTCGGTGCCGCGCTCATCAGGCTCAATAGCCGTGCGGTACAGGGAGTTGGGGAACCTGAATGCAGCGGCCTCAACCTTGCCGGTAACAGAAAGCGTGTCGCCCGTCATGGCCTCGAGCTTTGGAACTACTACGATGTCGCCGGCTGCGGCAGTGTTCACGTCAGACGTTTCTTTGCCGCACATACGATACAGGTGAGAAAGGCGCTCGGGCTTGCGTGTGCGAGCGTTGATAAGCTCGGAACCTGCAGAAACAGTACCTGCAAGCACCTTTACAAAGGTAAGCTTGCCGTTCTGTGGATCCTGCAGCGACTTGAAGGCAAACGCAACAGGACGCTCGTCATCAGGTGAAATATCAAGCTGCTCGCCGTTGACCAGCGGAATGCGGCCAAAGTCGGACATAGTTGGGAACCAGCCGTCAACAGCATCAAGCAGGGAGATAACGCCCTCTTCGCGGACGCAAGAACCGGAGAAGACAGGAACAAAAATGCGCTCCATAAGGGCCTTGCCCAGCAGACCCTCGAGCTCTTCCTGCGTAATCTCTCCGCCCTCAAGGTAGCGCATCATCAACTCATCGTCGGCCTCAACAACCAGCTCGGTCAGGGCAGCGCGGGCAGCTTCTGCCTCTGCTTGGAACTCGGCAGGAATATCGGTGACCTCAGGTTTGCCGTCTACCAGCTTGCGCGCCTTCTGATGGACAACGTCAATGATGCCGGAGAACGCCTCGCCAGAACCCATTGGAATGGTCACTGCACCAAGCGAGGAGCCAAAACGATCCTGGAGCATAGCCATTGCGGTCTCGTAGTCTGCATCAGGGCGGTCCAAGCGGTTGATAAACAGAGCACGGCAGAGAGAAAGATCCTCGGCGGCAAACCAAAGCCTGGTGGTGATAGTGCCAGGTCCACTAGCTGCATCAACGACAAACAGCGCAGTCTCGACAGCGCTCATTGCCGAATAGGCGTCGCCCACAAAGTCAGGATAGCACGGCGCATCAAGCACGTTAATGCGTGTATTTTCCCAGGTAATTGGTGCGATAGTAGTAGAGATAGAGAATCCGCGCTCTGACTCTTGTGAATCGTAATCAAGCGTGGGCTTTGTGCCTGCGTGGCCGCCTAAACGAGTGGTTGCACCCGTCAGATGCAGCATTGCCTCGGCAAGCATGGTTTTGCCCACGCCACCTTGGCCCACCAGGACCACATTCTTTACCTTAGAAACATTTTTTTCGGCCATGATGCCTCCTCTGACTGCGGCAAGCAGCCGAGAAGGTCAGCCGATAGTACGCGCCCGAGTCTAGCGCGATATGCCTCGGCCCTTCCTGCTACTTACCGAACAAGAAAACCTCTAGCCACCCTACCGTACCGCAAAGCGTAAAAAGAGACACCCACCATTCGATAAACGACATACGGTGGGTGCCTCAAAGTTTCTTCTCGACAGAAGATTTTATACTGTTACCGCAGGTAGATGGTGCGAAATCGCAGAACACCACTCGCGCCCATCACAAAAGTTAGATTCTAACTCCTCGGTGAACGGTGTTGTTAAAGATCAGGTAGCCGATAATTGCGTTCACCAGCGACAGCGTAACAAAGATAATGTTTGGCAGCGTCTCGTTAACTACGCCCGTTGACGAGCTAAATGAGTCGATAACTGGAGCAATCATCATCATGAACGTGCCGCCAATGACAAACATGGGGCCTAACGTGCCCGCAAGAGAAGACACCGTGACCGAAAGACTCCTCTTGGTAATATCAACAACAGAAGTCCAGTCAAAGTTTGGACGTCGAATATCAATGGCTAGGCCAACGTTAGACGCCAGGAACACAATGCAGAGCGGCAGAATAACGTTTCTCAGGGCTGTTTCAATGGTGATGTGACCAGGAATCAGGAAGAAAATCTGGGTCACAACGCTGAAAATGAGCACGTAAAGCATGTTCACGGCAATCTTTGCGCCAAAAATCTGCTTTGAAGAAACGGGCATAGTTGCCATCAGCCAGTTTGAGCGGCCTTCCAGCGAGTACGAAATAGCAGCGGAGTTGGCAGCGCAGAACATCGAGGTGCCAAACCAGGTGGTTACCATGCCAAAGATGGTTCTTGCCAAAGGGAGATAGCGCGGAACCTCGGACGCAGGAACAAAGTAGGCCACGATAGACGACGTGCTAAAGAACATGGAAATAAAGGCGAGAATAACCATCAGCAAGCAGCCAAAAAGCATGTTTATAAAGACTGCTGGGTAACCTGTGATGGTCTGAATCTCTTTTCTGATCAGAGCAACAAAAGGCGTCGCGGACTTGGTGGAAATCTGTTTAGTGGTGAACTTCTTCTGGACCTTATCCTCGCTTACCAGCGCATTAATGCGGTCGTTGAAGCGAGAAATGATTGCCACAATTGCTGCAGGAGCTCCAACAGAAACTAGGACAAACAGCAAGAAGCTAACAAGGGAGCCAGAATTAAAGAAATCCGCAATCCACAGTGATGGAAGATAAACTACGCCGACTGAACTTGCAACGCTAAAGACGGTGTTCTGGAAGTTATCCACCACACCTGGGACAAACTTGTCTGCATTGAAAGATACCGTAAAGATAAAGAACAGATAAGCGACCATAAATAGAAGACCGAACGCTCCGCCGATAACCACGCCGAGTGACTTGAAGTGCAGCTTTGCAGCAAGGGCAGCAACCACAAAAGCCAAGAGAATTGCAGCAGAAACCGCAAGGTTAGGCCCAAGAAGAAGCGCGAACAAGGCACCAATCAAGCGTGGAAGTGTAACAGCCTCAAAGGTGAAGTAAGCCAAAAAGACTGGCAGCATAATGACAATAGACCAGATACCCTCGGCAGCATACAGAGCTGCTACGCGAGAATAAATGATGGTGCTCTTTTTGATTGGAAGCGACATGATAAAGTCGTAATCCTTGTACGCAAAAAGTACGCCATTAGCCTTTACAAACGTCAAAATAACACCAGGTAGAGCGCCAACAAGAATTCCCGCGAGAGGAAGCAGCCTTGTGAAGCCTGCAATGGCTAGAGTTGTCGCAATGCCGTAAATGTAAACCATCATGAAGATCGCGCCAACAACGGCAAAAATACCACCGACAATCGGCAGAGCGTTTGCGCCAACCTTTTTCTCAAAATTCTTTCGAGCACCTATAACCTGCGTAGTCCAAATCATGGTGATCTGAACCTTAAGCAGCATCCAGAACACTTTGAGGTCAGAAGGCAGTTTAAGCTCAGAGCGATTGAGAACAGGAACCTGACCAGCGCTTACTTGAGCTGGAATAAACACATCTCCTGAGAGTTGCAGGTTCTGCTCAGGCACATCGGGGCGCTGAGGAGCCTGTGGAACGTTGTTTGCCATGACTAGTTCTCCTTAGGGAAGGAAGGAGGAACTGGAGCGCCTGGAGGTACTGGTGCGCCGGGCGCGGTTGGAGCCGCAGGGACTGCAGGCGCAGCTGGTGCTGCTGGTGCGGCGGGTGCTGCTGGGGCTGCAGGTGCTGCAGGTGCTGCAGGTGCTGCTGGAGCTGCAGGTGCTGCTGGAGCTGCAGGTGCTGCTGGCGCGGCGGCTACAGATGCGCCAGGAATGACTGGCTGAACAGCAGCGCCGTCCTTTGTGGTGGCCATATCCTGAGCAATCTCGGCAGAAACGCCAGGCGCGCCAGCCTCAAGACCAAGGAAGACTTCCTCAAGAGAAGCATTGCCTCGAATCTCGTCCGTTTTACCTGCGGCAAGAAGCTTGCCCTGACGAATAATTGCAATTTTATTGCAGAGTTTCTCGACAACCTCAAGAACATGTGACGAGAAGAACACGGCAGATCCGCGGTCGGCAAGCTCGTGCAGCATCTTCTTCAGTTCGAAGCTTGCTGCTGGATCCAGGCCAACAAATGGCTCGTCCAAAATGATGAGCTTTGGCTCGTGGAGCAGGGCGGAAATCAGAACCAGCTTCTGCTTCATACCGTGAGAGTAGCTGCCAATAGCATTTGCCAAGGAATCAGTGATGCCCAAGCGGTTGGCCAGCGTAGTAATGCGCTCGACGCGGTTCTCCGCAGGAACGCCAAAGATGTCGCTGACGTAATTGAGGTACTTAATGCCGCTCATGAACTCGTAAATGTCTGGGTTATCTGGGACGTAAGCGATGACCTGCTTTGAGCCAACAGGGTCAACCAGCACATTCTTTGAATCCACAAAGATGACGCCGCCCTCAAATGGCTGAGCGCCAACGATGGACTTGATAAGCGTTGTCTTACCTGCGCCGTTGTGGCCGATAAAACCGTAGATGTCGCCAGGCATAACGTCGAGCGAAAGATCAGAAACGGCCACCTTAGAGCCATACTTCTTGGTAAAGTGCTGGACGCTCAACACGGGAACAACCTCGCCAGGTACTGCTGGGGCGGCAGGGGCTGCCGGTGCAGGGGCCGGTGCAGCAGAAGCTGCAGGCGCAGTAGGCGTAGCGGCGGGAGCAGCTGGTGCGGGAGCCGCAGGAGCAGCAGGAGCAGCGGGTGCGGGAGCCGCAGGAGCAGCAGGAGGTACGGGAGCGTTAGGAACAGGTGGCTGTGGGATGTTGTCGGCCATGTTAGTTTCCTTCTTCCAATTTATCTATCTTGTTCACACGAGTGTCTTGAGCTTTTGGAGATCGCTTTGCTCTTCTTAGGGCATCGCGAAGTATCCATTCTACCTGAGCATTAGTTGAACGCATGTCATCTTGCGCCCAGCGTTCAACCGCCTCCCAGACTTCTGGAGCTACACGAAGTGGATATTGTTTGCGAGGTGCCATGGGTTTCTCGCCATGCTTTACTGCTGCAAGGAACCGGTATTAAGCACAGGCTGAGCCTCGGACTCACCGCAGAGAACAACCATGAGGTTGGAAGCCATGACAGCCTTGCGGTCCTCGTCGAACTCAACGACGCCATTCTCGGAGAGCTGAGTGAGGGCCATGTCAACCATGGAAACGGCGCCCTCGACGATCTTTTTACGTGCAGCGATGATTGCCTCTGCCTGCTGGCGGCGGAGCATTGCCTGCGCGATTTCAGGAGCATAGGACAGGTGCGTGAGGCGAGCGTCGTCAACGGTGATACCAGCGACGGAAAGGTTGCGGCTTAGCTCAGACTGAAGCGCCTCGGAGACCTCCTCAATGTTAGAGCGCAGAGTAATTGCGGTGTTGGACTCGGACTCGTCCTCCATGTGGTCGTAGCTGTAGATGCTCGCGACGTGCCTAAGCGCGGTCTCTGCCTGCATAGCAACGTAGCTGTCGTAGTCGTCGACGTCAAAGAGAGCCTTTGCGGTATCGCTGACGCGCCAAACAACAACCTCAGCGATCTCGATTGGGTTGCCCATGCGGTCGTTGACCTTGAGGACGTCGCCGTTCAGCGTGCGAGCACGGGTTGAAATGATGGAGGTGTGCACGTTTACACTGGGAGTAACGCCTGCAGCGAGAGAAGAGAGGTCACCCACGTTTGTAGAAAGAGTCTTGGCGTAGTAAGGATTTGCCCAGCGCAGACCCTCGTCCTTAACGGTGCCGATGTACTTACCAAACAGCACGCACACCTTTGCCTGACCAGGCTGAAGACTGAACAGGCCACTTGAAACAAACAGGCCGGCAAAGAAAAATACCAGCGCGCCAATAATGCTAGGGAACGATGGATCCAGGCGAGGATTTCTGTCTGCAGCGATAGCGCTGAGTACAAAATTAGCCAAAAACAGGGCTGCAACTGCAAAAAGAACAATGGTAATCAGCAGGAACAGCCAACCACTCTTGGACTTAATGATTTTCTCGGTGCTCATAAGATCTCCTTTGTGACAATGAGCTTTCTGTTGGCATCATTGTGATATCACATTGATTGCAAGTCAAGAGAAATTTTTATTTAAATATTGTTCAAAAATACCAGGTAAGGCGGTGGTTTTCCTGCATGCGTTGCGCACTCAGGAGCATGTCTGGTCGCGTGCATTGAAATGCCAGTTGACCTGTAGAGCCTGGACCAAGCGCGCCTGACCGTGCGCTTGACCGTGTGTGATGCGCAAGGCGAGAAGTTCTTCTCTTCGAGAATTGCAGCTGAATCGCAAGGCTTACATCAAGCGCGCCTGACTTCTGCAAAGATTCTGTAACTTTTGCCTGATAACACCAAAGAATCTGTGGATTTGCCTGATTTCTGCAAAGAATCTGTATCCAAAACACAGATTCTTTGCACTTTTCAGGCGGACCTTTCGTGACGTGACTTTTGAATCCGAGGTTAGTTTCATGAGCACTCTTATGGAGCCTGATTTTCTCGCCATGTCTGAACGATTTGCCGGAAAAGTGCACCAAGTCTGAGCTATTTGCCGGTTTTGCTCGCCATGTCTGAGCTGTTTTACTCAGACATGATGAGCTTTTCAGGCTCGCAATCAGAGCCGATCAAAAAATGGAGAGAGGCAGCTTGAACGCACAAAAACACACCTCGGGAGAAGCCCCCAAGGTGTGTTCGGTATTCGGTGTGCAATATTACCTGTTCGCACTGGCTTGGTCGCAGCCCGCAGCCTCGCGTCCGTCGCAGAGCCCGCAGCGCGATGCAGCCCGCAGCCTCGCGTCCGCCACAGTTCGCGTCCGTCGCGAAGCCCGCATCACGCTAGTCGATACGAGCGTCTACCTCAAGCCAACCAAGCTGGTCGATGTTGCCCTTGACATGCTCGCAAGACTTGCGCCATGCCTCAATCTCAGAGTCGGAGAGCTCGGGCACAAAGACCTTCTCGACACCATTGGCGCCGATAACCGCAGGAAGTGAAGAGTAGAAGCCAGAAACGCCATACACGTCGTTGAGCAGCGTGGATACTGGCGTGATCAGCTTAGTGTCGTGGACAATGGCCTTGATGACCTCGACAGCTCCGTTTGCAATGGAATACTCGGTGCACTGCTTGCCGCTGTAAGTGACGTAACCGCCCATGCGACCAGCTTGCTCAAGCTCTGGGAGGTCAAAGGTCTTGCCCGTCTGAGCTGCAACTTCGTCAAGGGTGAGGCAGCCGATGGAGACATGTGACCAGCAAGCAAACATGCCGTTGCCGTGCTCGCCAAGCATCCAAGCGTTGATGCAAGATGCTGGATAGCCGGTAGCGCCGGAAAGCGCATGGCGGAGTCGGGCGGAGTCGAGCGTGGTACCGGAGCCGATAACCTTATTTGGATCGGCGTCGGTCAGATACTGGAGCTCGGTGGTAACAACGTCGCATGGGTTTGCGATATTGACCCAAACGCCATCGAAGCCTGCATCTGCAATGCGCTTAGCGAACTTCTTGGCCTCGTCAGTGGTGACGAAGAGCTCACCATCACGACTACCTGCTGCAGCCTCAATATGGCCAGCAGCATTAACAATGATATCGCAGCCAGCAAGCTCCTCGTAACGGTCATCTACTTCATAGACACGAGCGGGATGTGGATAAAAAGGCATTGCGTCCAACAGGTCGTTTACCTGAGCTTTGCACAGGACTTCGTTTGTATCACTAATAAAGAGCTCGGTAACAAGTCCCTGGTAAAGCAGGGCATTTGCAACGTGAGCGCCGACGTGATTAGCACCAATGATGCCAATCTTGCTGATGAGAGCCATAATCCACCCCTTTATCTCGTCCAAAATTACTGTGTCTGATAGCCTAGCGGTTTTTTGCATAAACGGGTAACGATACAGAAAGACGAAACAGATTAGATACAACAGTCCCCTCAACGTGCCATTAAAACCTGTAAACGGTATAGTAGTAATCCAAGATTTGGAGAGGAACTATGGGATACAAGACACCAACATGCTCTATTGCGCGTAGTTGCGGAGGCTGTGAATGGCTTTCGGTCCCCTATCCTATCCAACTTAAACGCAAGCAAACGCAGGTAGAAGAGCTTCTCGCCCCGCTGGTAAGCATCAATAACGTAACTATCGAGCCCATCCGCGGAATGGACGAACCTCTGACGTATCGCCACAAGGCGGCAACGCCATTTGCTCCAGGCAAGGGTCGCACGGTTCGCTCTGGTTTTTACGCAAGCGGAACGCACAAAATTATTGCCTCAAAGGAATGCCTGGTAGAAGACGGTCGAGCTCGCGCCATCCTCAACGATGTGGCGTATCTTGCCGGCCAGTTCAACATCCACGCCTACCAGGAGGATCGCGGCAAGGGAGCACTTCGCCATGGCGTGGTTCGCTGCGGATATGCCACTGACGACGTCATGCTGGTACTGGTGGTCAACGGTCAGCACCTGCCCCATGAGCAGGAGTTTATTGCCGCACTTCGCAAGGCACATCCCGAGCTGACCAGCATTTTCTTGAACGTCAACCAGAAGCGCACCAACGCAATCTTGGGGCGAGAAACCCGCCTGCTTTGGGGCTCAACGTCTATGAGTGACAAGCTTTTGGGCTGTACGTTTGAGATTGGCCCAACCAGTTTCTACCAGACCAACCCTCAGCAAACTGAGGTGCTCTACCAGCTGGCCATCAACGGCGCGCTTGCTGGCTCCGAGCTTGCAGGCTCCGAGTCCGCTGATGCCGAGCAGGCCAGCGTCTCCACTCAGGCAGCCACTTCCGCACCGGCCAGCAACCTGCGAGTTCTTGATGCTTACTGCGGCACGGGAACCATTGGACTTTGCTTGGCGCACGCTGCTGAAGCTCAAGGCATCAACCTTCTGCTCACTGGCGTTGACCAGGTTGAAAACAACATTCAGATGGCTCGCAGAAACGCTCGAAACAATAAGCTTAAAGCTGAGTTTATCTGCGATGATGCCACTCGCTACATGCAAGCTCTAGCAAAAGACGGTCAGAACTTTGATGTCATTATTCTTGACCCGCCTCGCGCTGGTTCCACGCCTACCTTCCTCAAGGCAACAACTCAGCTAGCCCAGAAGAAAATCGTGTACGTGAGCTGCAACGTTGTAACGCAGGCCAGAGACCTCAAGGTTCTTCTCGACAGTGGGTTTGCCATTGAGCGCGTGACACCTGTAGACATGTTCCCTCACACCAAGCACGTTGAGTGTGTTGTAGTGCTTTCTCGGGTTTAGATTAAAGGCACAAATTGAATTGAGCAGCTATGAAAACGGTAGAATTTGGAAAACAAAATAACGACGTAATCATGCTGCTTCATGGTGGCGGTTTGTCTTGGTGGAATTATAAAGCTGAGGCTGAACTGCTGAAGGATCAATATCACGTTGTGCTGCCAATCCTTGACGGACATGCAGGTAGTGACAATGATTTTATAAGCATCGAGAAAAACGCAAGTCGGCTCATTTCTTTTATTGATAAAGAATTTGGAGGCTCGGTTCTCCTTATTGGAGGCCTGTCCCTTGGCGCACAGATTTTAGTAGAAATGCTGACGCAACGAAACTCAATTTGTCAAAACGCTGTCATTGAAAGTGCATCTGTCATTCCGTCCAAGCTGACAAAAGCCCTGATTAAACCAATGTTTTCTCTAAGTTATGGCTTAGTGAAAAAGAAGTGCTTTGCTCAAATGCAATTTGACTATCTTCATATTCGTAAAGATTTATTTAAAGACTATTATCGGGACACGTCACAAATCTCAAAAGAGAACATGATTGCATTCTTGGAAGCAAATACATCCTATGAGGTAAAACCCAACCTTCAAGATGTCCACGCCAACATCCATATACTTGTCGGCGAAAAAGAACAGAAAAAGATGATCCGTTCAGCAGAACAATTGCATAAGGCACTGCCTGGTAGCGTTCTTGAAATAAAGAAAGACTTATATCATGGCGAGTATTCCATCAATTACCCAGAGGAGTACACAAAAGAACTTCTAGACATGATGTGCTACATATCTTTAAACAGCTCATCTGTGGTGTTGTAGGATGTTGCTTGAATTTTACCTGACATGATATCGCGTGCTTCTTCCATAGCAGCCAGTGTTTCAGCATTAAACTTTGGGATTTCCACTTTAAAAGGAAGGCCTCCGTGCAAAACGCACTGGCGTAAGAAGATGTTTACGGCACTTGACATATCGATGCCGAGCTTTTTAAACAGTTCATTTGCTTCTGTTTTGACATTGCTATCGATACGAATTTGAGTGGGACTTGTTGCCATAGTATCAGCTCCTTTTAAGCTGATTTTGATACAAATAGTATACGTTGTCAATCAATAAACAGATGTATTTTTAACTTCATATGGCGAGAAAATCTGTTTAGTTCAATCCCCTACTGGATCTGCTTCGTTCATACAGGTTATGAACATACTGGTTAGCCGTGGATACAGGAAGGATGCTCAGTTGTAGAAATGGAATGCTCGGCACTAGCCGCTTACAGCGCTCCGTAAAAATTAAGCGTACAATTGTTGATGTGCACTACTTAGCTTTTCATCAGGGCATTTTTACGACTAATGAGGCTCGTATGAAAGTACAGCAGCTCATCAAAGAAACGTGCGTGATAGTCGCTGAGGACCTCGGCACGGCAAAAGCGGATCGGATTACACAGGCGGCTCAAAAGCGATACGAAGCGCTCTGTACAGAAAACTCTTCAGACTCCAAAGAGCTTCGCTCTCATTCTTACAAGCGCATTTACCCTGGTATTGCAGTATATGAAGTTCTACGCGCAGAGGGCATCCCACAAGAAAAGGCCGTCTGGTATATTCGCGAGTATTTCCAGCGTTTTGCTGCCAAACGAGTCCCTCTCTTCCAATGGGCCATCAAAACGTTTGGCCTTGCACGTAGGTTTCCTCGCCTCTTTAAATCAGGTATCGAGAAAAGCTGCACATCAAGCGCAGGATTTGCCTTTGAATATCCAGAAAGTCATGGTAACGAAGCGCGCCTTAACATTGTGAGCTGCCCCTACTATGAGATAACCAAAAAATATGGCTGCCCCGAAATAACCGCTGCATACTGCGATAGTGACGATGCGGGATACGGTAACTTGCACCCGCAGCTTATCTGGGGCCGTACAAAAACCATAGGCCACGGTGGCGATTGTTGCGATTTTCTCTTAGAGTATAAAGAGAACTAATCACAGGTAGACGCTGTTTGCCTGCATCGTCGTTAAAATTTTGTCATCTACATGACGCGCTTTGAGCACGTTAACTAGGAGTTTTTTATGCAAGAAAATCGCATGTTTTCCGACGTCAAGCAGGCAAAGAGACTAACTCCAGCTTGGCTTAGTCCCTTTTTAGCCGTTTTCTTGTTGGTCGTTGGACAAATTATTGGCGCTATTGTAATGACCATCTCAGCAGCACTTATTATTGCCCCTTACTACATGGCGCACCCAGATCTTCCAGATCGCCTTTCCGATTCCCTCAATCTGAGAGAGATTTTTGGAGACTACTATCTTCTGGTAACGCTTCTTTCCTTTGTCTTTATTGCAGGTCTCTTTTTCCTGTGGGTAAAACTCTTTGAAAAACGTCCAATTGTTACCCTAGGATTTTACAAAGACAACTGGAAGAAAGAGCTGCTCAAAGGCTTTGGTTTAGGAATTCTTCTCTTCTCTGTTGTGATGCTGATTCTCATTTTGACCGGATCTTATCAATTAGTTGGCACTACTTTTACGCCTTATGCATTCGGCTTTGTTCTTCTCACTATTCCGTTTTGGCTGATTCAGGGCGGAACAGAAGAACTTATCACGAGGGGCTGGCTTCTTCCTGTCATGGCAGAGAAGTCCAATAAAATTATTGCAATCGTGGTTTCGAGCAGTCTATTTGGTCTTCTCCATATGTTTAACAGCGGCTTTACCATGCAGTCCCTGATTGACCTCATTCTTTTTGGCATTTTAGAGACGTTCTATATCATCAAAACTGACAATCTCTGGGGAGCCGCTGGCATTCACGGAGCCTGGAACTTTGCCCAAGGCAATATCTTTGGCGTTCTGGTAAGCGGTAGCACTACAGGCAGTTCTTTGCTGCAGTTTGCTCCTGGCAGTGGCCCGGATTGGCTTACCGGCGGTAGCTTTGGCGCAGAAGGTTCCATCGTTTGCACGCTTGTTATGCTGGTAACCATTCTAATTCTTGCCTATCAGCTCAAGAAATCGGGCAAGCTCTTTGTAAAGAAATCTGCCGAGAAACCCGCTGAACCCGCAGGTACAGATCTGTAAATTTCATACTACGCTGAGTCTCACAAACGTATTGCATTCTGTCCACCTAGATCGATTGATTTTTCTCGTCCACTTCTCCTGAACCATAAGGAGAAGTGGATTATGTATATACGGTCAATTTGCGGCTTGAACAGCAAGTCGTTCTCGCCATTTATTATGATTTATCTATCTTGTTGCTGTTTGAGGAGAAATAATGCGCGCTAAGAAAGTTTTGAGCATTTTATTTGCTCTTGCTCTTGTTTTGAGCAGCCTACCTGCATCTGCAATTGCAGAGTCTATTGAAGACGCAGGTAAATACTCTGTTGTTGTCTCGTACGTTAACGTATTAAACGACGAAGAGATTCACGCTCCTTCTAAGCAAGTTGTAAATGAAGGAGAATCTTGGTCTGTTACAGCTCCAACAATCACCGGCTATGACTTGGTAGATCCTGTTCAGGCAACTGTTACTGGCGTTGCTTCTGGCTCAGATCACTACATCAAGCAGACTGTCTATTACACGCCTGGTTATGTTACCTACACCGTTAAACGCATGAAGGAAATGACTACCGGCAATTATGTTGAGGCTTCCTCCGAAGAAAATTACGGTGTGCCCGATTCGATTGTTACTGCTTCCGATGTCACTTATCCAGGTTTTGTACGCACAACTACAGACCTTTCGCTCAAGGTTACCGCAGATGGCAAGGCTGTTAAGTACATTTACTATGACCGCAATCCTCGCAGCGCAATTTATTTCTCAACTTCCGGCAGTGAGCTTTCTCCTGTAATTGGAAATCCAGGAGATGCTGTTCCTGCCGTCCCTAATCCAACACGAACTGGTTATACCTTTGCTGGTTGGGACCTTAATGACGATGGTATTGCAGATTCTTTGCCTACCACCATGCCTCAAGAGCCTGTTACCGCAAAGGCACTTTGGACTCCAGCAACAGCAACGTATCACTACGCCTATTTTATTCAGGATCCAAACAACCCTTCTAACTACAACTACGTTACAACCACCGCAGCTTCCGGAACTGTTGGAACAATGACTGCAACTGCTCCCATCCAGCCAAATACAGGTGTTTTCCGCTTTGAAACATACAGTCACGAGAGCGATCCAACTCCTATTGCAGCAGATGGTTCCACCACTATTAACGTTTACTACAACCTTGCAACTATTACCGTCAATGTGCGTCCAAAGAGAAATGGCTCCATTCTTGCAACGCTTACGCTTCGTTATGGTGACTCGTTTAATCCTTACGCCATTAACCCCAATACCGGCAACAAGTACAGCGACGACATGCTCGCCGCCGTGCGTGCAGACGACCCTTCTGGAACCTACTATTGGTATGGCATAATCCCTGGTGTTGGCGGTACTGCAACCACCACCCAAGCAAAAACAACTGACCCAGGATCCAAAATTACTGCAGATAATGTGCTTGAAATTTACGGCCGCTATACCAATTCCACTGCTCTTGGTCCACGTTACCGCTTCTACTACTATCAAAACCTTGATGGTACCTACGATATGGACGGAGACCACACGCTTTCTCGACCTGGCATGATTACAGAGATTGCTAGAAACGGTGGTGACGGCTATCTTGAGAGCGAGAATAGACATCCTGGTTTTTCGTATGACGGCTACCGCATGAGCATTGGCCATTTTGATGGAACCAATTACGATACGCTCGGTTGGACCAGTTGGCAGCCATACAACTACGACTATCTCATCACTGATTACAATTCCAACTTGATTGAGCACCGCTATAAGCGCAATACCTATACCGTTACTTACGTAAGCTCTGGTACAACTGTTGCTACGCACTCTCATCTCTTTGGGGAGCCCTTTAATGCCAGCACCGATGTTCCTGGTACCTCTTTAACTTCTCCACGTCCTGGTTATGTTTTCAAGGGCTGGTACGACAATTCAGAGACTGTGGGCACTCCTGTTACCGACACCACTATGCCTGCAACCAATACCGTGTTGTATGCCAAATGGGTACCTCTAACCGCAACCGTTACCTTTGACTCTGAGGGTGGCTCACCAGTCAACTCGCAGGAGCTCACCTACGGAGATGCAGCTACCAAGCCTGCCGATCCTGTACGAGAGGGCTACACCTTTGCTGGCTGGATTCTCTACACCAACGGAAACCCCTCTGTATACAGCTTCTCCGCAGCAGTTACAGGTGACATTACCCTTCACGCACTCTGGAAGAAGAATGATTCTTCCGTCTCCTACACGGTCATTCACCAGACAGACGACGGTCAAGTTCTTGCAACTACAACCGAAACTGCGCCAATCGGTTCTCTTGTCAGCAAATGGGCTCTTGATGCAGCTGATCGCGGAGACTACGCCTATGTAGACGTTTCTTCTCGCTCTATGATTCTTGATGAGAATGCCGAGAATAACGTCTTGACCTTTACGTATAGCAAGGAAGCTCGCTACAGCTATACCGTCCATTACGTTGACGCACAGACCGGTGAACAAATCCATTCCGACGATATTATTGGCAGCCAGACGCTCAACCTGCAGAATGTTTCTGCTCGTGAGATTGACGGTTACACACTTCAGGGCGATAGCACTGGATATGTTTCTGCAGACCAGCTTGAATACACGTTCTACTACACAAAGAACCCTGAAGCACCTGCAGCACCTCAGACCCCAGCAAAGCGTAAAAGCTCTCTGCCCGAGACTGGCGATGCTTCAAGCGTGATTCTTGTTAGCACAGCCCTAACCTCTGTGACTTCCTTGGGAACCTCTCTTGTTTTGCGTCGTAGGAAGCGTAACTAGAAGTAAAAGACAGCATTAACGCAAGCAAAACCCGAGCGCTTTGGCACTCGGGTTTTTTGTTGCATATTCTTGGAGTAGCTACAGGCGGGCACAACTCTACAATCAGAAAAGCCTAATGAGGCTCATTACTTTAGCCATAAATCTGTAAACCAATCTTCACAACTAAAGCAACAGTATTAAATTCTGATTTCACAGGTAGTTTGATTTTCTCGTTACCTCATCCTTGTAATTAAAATAACGAAGGAGGAGGTGTTTTATGTCAAAGAAACAAATCAATCTATTTGTAGGCTCTATCGGAGCTTTTATCGGAGTATTTGTTTTTATCGCTTATATTCCACAAATTATTGCAAATCTACAGGGCGTAAAGGCTCAACCTTTTCAGCCGCTATTTGCAGCAGTTTCTTGTCTCATTTGGGTCATCTATGGTTGGACTAAAGAGCCCAAAAAGGACTGGATTCTCATTATTCCAAATACTGCTGGTGTAATTTTAGGCGGATTAACATTTCTCACCGCTTTATAGTGATTAAGCAGCAAATTTAATTTAGAAATCCGACAGCATCTAATGGTGCTGTCGGATTTTAATTAACATGCGTCTTACCTCTGTCGCCATTCTTGGCGCTTTTCTCATTCTGCATCATAAACAAACTCAATAAGCTAGTTCTTAGACGTCCATTCCCGGAAAGCCAATCTGTCGCAGCGCCTCATACAGCACAATGGCGGCAGCATTTGAAACGTTTAGCGCACTGACCGAGAACTCGTTAGGATCGATAAAGTTTCCGCAGATATCCTGCTGCAAAAGCGCTGGGTGAGCATACTGGTCATCGCCATCAAGCGCATCGTGTTTTTGACTCCAGTCCTCACGATTAACCAGGCTTGCGGAGTCTTGCAGCATTGGGATTCTCTCGCACTCATCTGCGTGCTGTGCCAGAAGCTCCTCGGATAATCCCAGGCTTTCCTTACCAAAGATGAGATAATCTCCATCGCAATACGTTGCCTGCGTATAGGTCTTTTTAGCTTTCTTAGTAAGGAAGTGCAGCGGGGATCTACTGGTTGCGGAGGTGCCGTCGACCGTGGAGACAGCGTCGTGTGCAGCGTCCCCAGCAGGTGCACCAGATGCTTGGGCAAGACCGTTCTTCTCCAGAAATTGATCCCAGTTTTCGTAGACAGAAACGGTAAGGCTTTGCCAGTAGGCCATGCCTGCTCGTTTGAGGCTTTTGTCATCAAGCGAGAAACCCAATGGGCCCACTAAGTGCAAGTGAGTCCCACTCACTACGCAGGTGCGACCAATGTTTCCCGTATTTGCAGGAATCTCGGGCTCTACCAGTACAACGTTGAGCATAGGTTATGCCAGAACAAAGCTGGTCAGGAAGGCAATAAGTCCACCGAGTGCCATAGTGGCTGGCAGCGTCACAAACCAAGCGGCAATAATCTTGCGCGCAACGCCCCAGCGCACGGAGCTGCGACGACGAGCAGATCCTGCACCCATGATGGATGTGGTGATGACCTGTGTAGTGGAAACTGGTGCTCCAAGTGCAGTCATAATCTCAATTGCAACGGTAGAACTTGTTTCGGCAACAAAGCCAATAACTGGCGTGAGCTTAGTAACACCATCGCCAACGGTGCGCATGATGCGGCCGCCGCCAATGGAGGTGCCCAGTGCCATGGTGGTTGCGCAGAGTAATTTGACCCACAGAGGAATGCCGTTAGAAGGGTCGTGAAGACCGGCGGTAACCAGGGCCAACGTGATGATTCCCATGGTCTTCTGAGCGTCATTATTGCCGTGGCTGTATGCCATGAACGCAGCTGAGAGCACCTGAAGACGGTGGAAGAGACCGTTTGCCTTTTTAGGTGGCCATTCAGCAAAGATCTCAAATACCAGCTTCATAATAAAGTAGCCCAGGGCCATACCAATAAGAGGCGAAGTAAACAGAGGAATAACAACTTTCTCTAGGACACCCGCCCAAAGAATGTGACCTGTGCTGCCGGTAAAAACAATGGTTGCACCAATAAGGCTGCCAATAAGTGCATGCGAAGACGAACTTGGGATTGAGAACCACCAGGTAAAGAGGTCCCAAACAATGGCGCCCATCAGTGCAGCAAAAATAACGTAGAGCTGTAGCTGAATATCAACCAGACCAGACGCAATGGTCATAGCAACTTTCTCGCTCATAAGCGCGCCGATAAAGTTCATGATAGCCGACATGATAATTGCTGTGCGTAGAGGCAAAGCCTTGGTATACACCGTGGTAGCAATAGCATTTGCGGTGTCGTGGAAGCCGTTAATGAACTCAAATATCAGAGCGGAAACAAGTACCGCAATAAGCAGGATGCTAGCCATTTTTCACGATAACATTCTGAACAGCGTTTGCAACGTGCTTGCAAGCGTCAAGGGTAGACTCGAGCCTGTCCATAAGGCTCTTCCACTTAAGAACCTCAATTGGATCATCAACATTTCTGAAGATAGAGCTCAGAGCGTTGCGGTAAACGACATCGCCCTGGTCCTCATACTCATTTGTAGAGCGTGTATGACGAATGACAGAATCGTCCTTGTGATAATCAGGGAGACGATCAAAGGCCTTTTGCAGCTCCTCTGATGCAAACAGAATCAGATGTGCCACCTGAACGGCCTCTGGGCGCATCTCTTTAATGTCGTACATGCTGAGGTGTGCAGAGACACTTTCAATGCCATCTGCAATCTCGTCCATAAGCAGAGCAAGGCGCGAGATATCCTCGCGATCAAATGGCGTAATAAACGACGTGTTAAGGGTAGAAATAATCTTTCCTACCTGGTCATCGCAGAGCGTCTCATAGTTCTTAATCTGGACTTCATAATCTTCTGAGCTCGGAAATGACTCCATATAGGAGACAAACAGTTTTGCCGTAGAAACAATCAGTGCAGAAAACTCAGAGAACATGCTATAGAACTCATCTTCTCTACGAGAAACACGACTCATATGACGCCCTTCACTTGGACTTTTTATTACATATACAAACACATTTAGTATAGCTGTTTAGGGCGCGTACGCTGGAGATAATGTCAATTTCAACTTCTCCATAGAGAAGCTGTCGATCATAATAAAATGTGGACTAGGGAGAGCAGATTATGCGAGAAAAGCTGTTTGAATACGTTGCGAATCAGTACGGTGTAAACCCCGACTATCCCTTCTCGACAGCTCCAACGTATGCTGTTTTACGCCACCCGCACAATAATAAGTGGTTTGCGCTTGTTGCTGATGTTCCTGGTAAAAAGCTAGGCTTGAAAGAATCCAAACACTACGATCTGGTTAATGTAAAAATAGACGATCCATTTCTTCTGGAAATGCTTCTACATCAAGATGGTTATTTGCCTGCGTACCACATGAATAAAGAGCATTGGATTTCCATACTTTTGGATGGCTCCATTGACTTTGATGAGCTCTGCCAATGGATTGATGCGAGTTATTCGGCAACGAACTAACGAATATCTTCTTGAGTGATTGGGTAAGAACCAGCAATCAGTTAACCAACCATTGGAGGTTACTTTACATGACAGAGAAGCGCGCTATTACGTTTGACGAGAACTTCTTCAACAGGATGGGACAGATCGGCAGCGTACTATCAGTCATGATGTATGTTTCTTATATCCCACAGATTACCAATAACCTTGCTGGAAATAAGGGTAGTTTTATCCAGCCGCTGGTTGCTATGATCAACTGCATCGTGTGGTTTGTTTACGGCGCCTTCAAGAAAGAACGCGATGTTCCTATTATGATTGCTAACGCCCCAGGTATTATCTTTGGACTTGTGACTGCAATAACTGCGCTACTATAATCTGGCAGTCGGTCAGGCCTATCAGCTTACTAAGACTCAACGATAAGGACGGTTCATGTGGCACTTATAGGTTTTTTTAAAGTTATCTATATTCCCCTGGCCGTCCTGTATCTCATAGCGGCATATGTCCTTCTTGCAAAGCAAAGCTTGAGCAAAATCTTTAAGCGCACAAATTTTGACCTCTTCCGCGGTGGAGTGCTCGCACTTTATTACTTTTTTATAGCTATGGTCTTCTTTGTAAACATAATGCTTCTTACCACTAAAACTGTAGTTAAGCAGCAATTTCTTGTTCCTTATATAGTTGGAATTATTGCTATTGCTGTTGCGTGCGCAATCTTTACGCAAATAGCAAAACACTCTAAATCAGATTGTTTTATTACTATTAGAGACTTGGTTGTTCCGCTTATTTGGCTTGTTTCCTCATTTGTTTATACGCAAAGAATATTTGAGCTTTTACTTGCAACAAAATAGTAACGCTCGGTTGTTCCATCACTATTCAGAGGGCTTCTCGCCTTTAGGAAGTTCCTTATTCTTGGCGGCATTATTCTGCTCTTCGGACGACTTCCGTTCTTCATGAGCCTTCTGGCGATGCTCTTTAAGATACTTTCCCAGTGGCACAGCAATAACAAAGTGATTAACAAATGCTCCACAGGTAGCCAGTAAAGCTGCAACCAGCGCATTTATGTAAGGATGCCATGCTGGGAAGAACTGAACTAATACTTGCTGAATAGGAAAAGCCCAAAGGTAAATGCCATACGAGAGCTCAAACTTTGTGCCAAATTTACTAAAGTGGTTGCCCATTCCGTATGCAAGGCAGAAGCAAGCGATAGGGAAAACCGTCAGCATTGCCAGATTATCGATACCGCGGAAGACCATAACAAACCACAGAACAATCGTCGCAAGGCCCAAAACAGGCGAGATAGTAATATGGTCTCTGAGCACCCAAATCAAAACACCTAAGTAAAACAGGAGAACCGCGCGCACAACACTGAGCTGCAACGGAGAAAACTTCACGTAATATACCGCTGCTAGTACAAAAACAGGTACCGATAGCAGCAAAAATTTCTTTTTATCAAACTTGGTGAGTTTGTAGCTGATAAAACACAGGATATAGCAGATAAACTCAACAGGAAGCGTCCATAGTGCAGCATTGACCACATCGCCCGAAGGATTGTTGGTAAACACTCCCGGCAACTGATGAACCATAATCAAGACACCATTGAACAGGTACTTGTACGTCTGTGGATTAGTAAAATACTCCACAGGTGAAAGCGTTGAGAATAGTGGGCCAAACACAAATGCGGTCAGAATCACAACAAACAAAAGCTCCGGAAAAAGCCTCAAAATACGTGCCGAGAAAAACTTTTTTGCCTCAGGATGGTGCTCACAGCTGCGTGCAATCAAAAATCCACCAAAGAGGAAGAAAACGCCAACAGAAACACCGCCTGGACTCAAGCGGTCACCAGTAAACTTCAAGAGATAACTACCGGCATCGCCACCCAAAACAACTGCATAGCAGTGAGAAACAATGACCATCAGTGCGGCAACAAACCTTATAAAGTTCAGGTTATTGACTCGCGATGTAGCAACGTCGCTCAGCTTAATCCGGGCACTTCTCGACATTTACTCACCTAACTCTATGCGAACCTTTTGACCCTCAACGTGGACTCTGTCTTGGGCAAAGAGCTGCAAAACCTCTGGATAAAGCTTGTGCTCTACCTGGTGAATTGCCTCTTCAAGCTGGTCAACAGTCCAACCCTCTTCAACCACAACAGGTCGCTGGGCAATAATAGGACCGCGATCATAATCAGCGTTTGCCAGGTGAACGGTGACGCCCGTCACCTTGACGCCGTACTCATACGCATCTTGAATAGCGTGCGCACCACGGAAGCTTGGCAGCAGCGCTGGGTGCAGGTTGAGAACGCGATTAGGGAAGGTGTTCAGAATAGGAACGCCAACTTTACGCATGTAACCAGCCATAACAACGTAATCAACGTTATAGCGCTTGAGCTCGGTGGCAATAACCATATCTGCAACAAACGGATCCTCGTACGTCTCTTTTGAGAGCGTCAGCGTTTGCAGGCCGGCTGCCTCTGCCCTTTTTAAGCCGTATGCACTAGGGCGAGAAGAAACAACCAGTTCAATAGTTGCATCCAACGTACCAGCCTGGATGGCATCGATAATAGCCTGGAGGTTGGTACCCGAACCAGAAAGAAGAACGCCAAGCTTAATTGACATCGTTGTAGACCACCTTTCCGGTGCCTGGGATAATCTGACCCATAACAAATGGCTCAAATCCCTGCTCAGAGAGGGCCTCTGCTACGTCGTCAACATCATCCATGTCCACAATCAGAGCCATGCCCACGCCCATGTTGAAGGTGCGATATTGCTCATCAAGAGACAGGTTTGCGGCGTTAGAAACGTAAGAAATAACAGGTGGGATAGACCATGCAGGGCCGGCCTCTCCACCACGATCAACCTCTGCATCAAGGTGAGATGGTAGTGCGCGGTTAAGGTTCTCGGTGATGCCACCACCGGTGATGTGTGCCATAGCCTTGATAGGTGCGCCTGCACGAAGAGCAGCAAGCAATCCTCCTGCATAAATAGTGGTTGGGCGCAAAACGGCGTCTGCAAGAGACTCTCCGTCAAGCTCCTCCAAAGGCTGGTTGAGCTCCTCGACCGTCTTGCCCTCAATGGCCACCTTGCGTACAAGCGAATATCCGTTGGAGTGAATGCCGGAGGAAGGAAGGCCCAGGATGATATCACCCTCACTGACCTTCTCGGGACCTAAGATCTTTGGTTTGTCCACAACGCCCACAACAAAGCCAGCCAGATCGTAGTCATCAGGGTTCATAACGCCTGGATGCTCAGCCATCTCGCCGCCAACCAGCGCACAACCGCTCTTGCGGCAACCCTCTGCAATACCACCGACAACCTCAGCTACAGCCTCAGCTTTAAGCTTGCCCACGGCCACGTAATCCAAGAAGAACAGAGGCTCTGCACCCATAGGGACAATGTCATCAACGCACATTGCAACCAGGTCCTCGCCCACCGTGTTGTGGCGGTTGAGCAACTGAGCAATGGCAAGCTTGGTACCAACGCCGTCGGTGCCGCTGACCAGTACGGGCTCCTCCATGTCCTTCAGAGCCGCAGCCGAGAAGCAGGAGCCAAAGCCGCCCAGGCCGCCGATGACCTCGGGACGAGTAGTTGTAGCAACAGCAGCTTTGATGGCGTCGACAGCGCGAGCGCCCTCATCAACGTCAACGCCTGCGTCAGCGTAGGTAATCTGCTTGGCTGGATCAGCGGAAGTGGTCATTGTTTCTCCCCTTACTGCTCTGAGGGCATAAGGCCCTCATCAATTAACTGCTGTTCTACCTGGTCAAACTTTAGTGCATACGATGGGTGCAAGTTATCGGGCTTGTTCTCTGGCAAAAACCTATGGTGGAAGTCCTCGGGAATTGCCACGGGATACTTGCCGCTAAAACAAGACTCGCAATAACCTCTTGATGGCACGCAAGCAAGCAGGCCCTCGAGGCTTAAGAAGCCCAAAGAATCCGCGCCGATATAATCACAAATTTCTTCTGTACTCATTTTTGCTGCCACAAGCTGGTGCTGGTCAGCGGTATCAATGCCGTAGAAGCAGGGCCACGCTACCTTAGGAGAAGCACTTCTGACGTGCACTTCTGTAGCTCCCGCGTCTCTGAGCAGCTGAACGATCTGCTTTGAGGTGGTGCCGCGAACAACAGAATCGTCCACCATCACAATGCGTTTATCTGCGACAACGTCTGAAAGCGCGTTGAGCTTAAGTCGAACGCCCAGCTCACGAAGCTGTTGCGTAGGCTGAATGAACGTCCTGGCAACGTAGCGATTCTTGATGAGGCCGGTACCAAATGGCACGTCCAGCTCTTGTGCAAAGCCCTCAGCTGCAGGAACACCGGAATCTGGTACACCAATTACCAGGTCAACGTCTGCCGGCGTCTCTTTTGCCAGCTGACGGCCCATCTGGTGACGGACGGAATATACCGAGCGACCGCTGATAATAGAGTCAGGGCGCGAGAAATACACCTGCTCAAAGATGCAATCTGCCTGCTGACAAGGAGCAAGTCCCATCTCAGAAGACAGGCCATTATCCGAGATGCGGATAATCTCGCCGGGAGCAACCTCACGCACATACGTGGCGCCCACGATATCCAGCGCACACGTCTCAGATGCAACCACCCAGTTATTCTCGCCCTCCTCTCCAATATGGCCAAGTACCAGCGGACGAATGCCGTTTGGATCCCTAAACGCATACAGCGCGTTCTCGCGGATGAGCACCATGGCGTAGCCGCCCTCAATGAGCTTCATGGTTGCGGCGATGCCGGTGCGCAGTCGGTGCGTTTGACGCGTGAAGTAGCCAATGAGCTGGGCTGCTACCTCGGAATCCGTGTTGGATCTAAAGGAAATCTGGCGAGAAGACAGTTCTTCTCGCAAGGAGTCAAAGTTAACGAGGGTGCCGTTGTGAGCCAGAGCAATGAGGGTCTCGTCGATGGACGACATGTGTGGCTGGGCTGACTCCCAGCCCTTGGCGCCCGCAGTGCCGTAGCGGCAGTGGCCGACAGCCACTTTACCTGGCATTGCGTTGAGATCGTCGTTGTTAAAAACTTCAGTTACGAGGCCCGTGTCTTTTCTGATAAGCACGGTCTGGCCGTCGCCGACGGCTATACCTGCGGAATCTTGCCCGCGATGCTGCAGCGCGTGCAGCGCAAAATAAGTGAGTCGAGCAACGTCACGGTCAGGCGCCCATACTCCAAAGACGCCACATTCCTCGTGAAGTTCCATTGGATCCCCTCCGGGCTCCTCGGCTTGAGTCACCCTTGATCAAACGTCTCTCACGTTTGGCAACAGTACATACAGTGTACCTGGAAATTTGCAAGAAAAAGCGCTCCGAACAAATATGTTCGGAGCGTGTAACAATTTTTTAAGAAAGTAGCATTTTGTAGAGCTTAACGAGCCACTCTTGCCAAAGTTTCTGCCGGCCTTCTTTGAGTTCCAGCTTAACCATGCTAGAGTCCCTACCGCCCATGTACCAGCTACTGAGCCTTTGGCTGAGCCTCAGTCTTTGGGACGCAAATGAGCATGGTCCTTCCGTACTGGTCGGTGTAATTGCAGGTAAAGAGCGTAAGAACATGATCTGCGCGAGAAATTACATCTGCCGCATCAGAACGAGAACTTACTGCCCTAGAAAGCCTATCTTTTAGGTAAGACCTGAATGCATCGACAGAATCGAAGTTAAACTGCCTGACTTCCTCGTCATCCTCGTCAGTGTGATAGGTAAACACAGGCTCAAGCTCATATGTCTGAGTAGGTGTGACATACCAGATAGTCTCAACCTTATCAAAGGTGGCCTGGTCATTCATTGCTCCAATGTACTGGAACATTGAGCCGTTTCTCATATGGTGACCATAGAGAATGGTCTGCTGGTCAGTGAGGCCGTTTGGATTGTTCTGGTAGTCCATGAAAATCTGACCGCCGATTGACCACTCGCCTTTTGCGTTTGTGTGCAAGTAGTGGTCGTTATCTGTGGTTTGATAAACAGGGTAGTTGACCTGCGTGTCTGGAATCTGAATCCAACCGACAACCTGATTGTTTACTGCCTGAAGACCAGCCCAATCAATAACTGGAGCCTCGTCTTTTTTCTCGGAAACTGTTGCATATGTTGCAAGTTCTTCGTTGATGACATCCTGCTCATGGTATTCAAGCTGCGTCTTGCCAAACATAACGCCAGCAACAACCAAGAGACCAATGCCCACTACCAGCAAGATTGTGGAAAGGATGTAGGCAAAACCCTTCTTCTTAGCGGGTTTCTCGCCAGACTTTTTAGGAGAGGTTTTCTCGTTATCGTCTTTTTTTGAAGAAGCGGAGCTTTTCATAGAAGCCATTCCGACGGAGGTTTTTGAGGTGTGAGTATTTCCAGCCGGCTGATCAGCAGCGGCGAATGAAGCAAAATGCTTGCCGTTTTTTGATTCCATGCACTTCCCTTCTGAAGGTACTCGTTTGTCATACCTTTGTCATACTCTTGTGATACCCCTTAAAAGTTTAGCTATGCACGAAACAAAAATCTCTGTGCATCTTATGAAGTCATCGCATAATCACATTTTGCAGGTACATAAAATACGCAAAACCCGCGCCTTAGGTTTTCTAAAGCGCGGGTTTTGTGCGATTGCGTGCGGTTGCGGGCGCTCGTGTGCAGGCACGCGCTGATACGGGTGCAGTTCTGTTTGCGAGCTGTGTGTCAGCTTATGCGTCAGCCATCTCGGCTTTGAGCTGGACGATCTTCTCGCGATACTCTGGAAGGGATGCGCCAAGAATCTGAGTAGCGTAGATAGCTGCGTTTTTGGCGCCGTTGATGGCGACGCAGGCGACAGGCACGCCGGATGGCATCTGAACCATGGAAAGCAGGGAGTCCATACCGCCGAGATCAGAAGTCTTCATTGGAACGCCAACGACAGGCAGTGGAGTAAATGCGGCAACAACTCCGCCCAGGTGAGCGGCCTTTCCTGCAGCTGCGATGATTACCTTGAGGCCACGGTCAGCGGCGGTCTCGGCCCACTGATGAACCTTATCTGGAGTGCGGTGTGCAGACGCGATGACCAGCTCGTATGGAACGCCAAGGCGCTCGAGCTCGGCGGTGCATCCCTCCATAGTTGCAAGGTCGCTCTTAGATCCCATGATGATACCGACAACAGGCTGATCTGCCATCTCTGCTCCTTTGTTACGTCTCTTAAAATAGGTGGATACGTCAAATATCCACCTCACAGTATAGAGTATGATTTTCTTGAACGTTGGTCCATCAGTCCACGTGAAAGGAAACTGTAATGAATGAAACCAACTCTGTTCTGTACCAGCGAGAAGGATCGTACATCCCTCGCATCGCCGCAGTGCACGACCTCTGCGGATACGGAAAATGCTCGCTGGGCGTAGCTATTCCGGTACTTTCTGCAGCGGGATGTGACGTTTGCCCTGTGCCTACGTCGCTTTTCTCGGCACACACCAAGTTCCCTACGTTCTACATGCATGACACCACCAATATGCTCGAGGACTACCTTGATGCATGGCAGGAAGAGGGCATTGACCTGGACGCCATTTATTCTGGCTTCCTTGGCGCTGCTGAGCAGGTTGCGAGCATTCAGCGTTTGTACCAGGAGCATCCAAAGGCGCTTCGTGTTGTCGATCCAGTTATGGGCGATGGCGGCAAAATGTATCCAACCTATACGCAAGAGCTTTGTGATGCAATGAAATCCCTGGTAAATGGTGCAGATATTCTGACGCCAAACCTTACTGAAGCTTCGATTCTGACTGGTATTCCTTATGCTGGCCAGGATTTAACAGATGAGCAGGTAGATGAGCTACTTGACGCGCTGCTTGCAATGGGTGCAAAGTGCGTCGTTCTTAAGGGCATCGTTCGTGGCGACGGCCTCATCCGCAACTTTGTTGCTACCGAATCCGAGCGCGGCGAGATTGTTTCTGAGCTTCTGCCATACATGTTGCACGGAACCGGAGACCTATTTGCATCTGCGCTTCTAGCTGCAGTTATGTGTGGTCAGGAAATCGCTGACGCCGTTGAATTTGCTGGTGAGTTTGTTTGCGAGTCCATGGAAATTACTCGTGAGCAGCCAAACTTTGAGCTTCGTGGCGTTTCGTTTGAGACAAAACTGGGCCTGATTACTCAGCTTCTGCAGGAGTAAAAGCTCGTGCAAGCTGTGCAGCTTGTGTAAAACCTCACGCTTCAGCGAAATCAATCATGATTCTTTGCCGTAGGTGCCTGCTCACATAGAGTGGGCACCTATTTTTGTCCCAACGGCTATGCAAAGATTTGTCGCTATGCATGAAAATATATTTTACAGGCACTTTATTCGTTTCATTTTTTATCAAACAAACATTGAGCTCCAAAATAGGGCGAAAAAGGTAAAAAACCCGTTTAGTTGGGGATCGAGCGAATTGATTAAAGATTTGATATTACTAAAAGGCCAGTTGGCGCTAATCGGATGGCACATTGCAGGCTCAAAATAGCTCAAAATCGTCATGCATAAAGTCTAAAATCCCCAACTAAACGGGTTTTTTACCTTTTTGGGACCAAAATCGTCTTGAAAACACCGATCCTGCAATTTTTAGCCAAATTAACGTGCAAACTCATCATTGGTGTCACCATTTTGAGGCGCGACGACCTCCCGATGAGTCACTTCAAGCTGCGCAAGCAAAAGAGCCGCTGGTGCCAGCGGCTTTTTTGCACTTTTTCTCAGGTAAGACAGACTACTTGCTGCTTGAAGAACTGTCGGATGTACCAGTGGTGCCAGTGGTTCCTGTGGTACCACTGGTTCCTGTTGTGCCAGTTGTAGTGTTCTTCTTTGTTGAAGAGTCACCACCAACGATGCCGCCAAGCACGCGAACTGGTGTAAATGACGTTGCAATCTGGTCACGCAATTCTTTTTGAATGGTATGTAACCCTTCAGAACTTTGATGATATACGATATTGTCCATAGTAATAGGCGAATAAGTCTCTGTTACATCATCGGAAGTGTGATAAATTGCTTTGAACAGTGCATTTTGAATCTCTTCCCTGGAGCCATCCGGAAGTTGAGCATAACCTTCCATATCTTCCGCGGTGAATACAGAACCAAAGGTACTTGGCAGTTCATTTTTTACGATAGAATATTTGCTGTTCTGATAAATGATTTCCTGTTCATCGGTGACATCCGTATTCAGCACAATGTGATAGCGATTTCCAAGCAAACTGTCTGTCAGCGCAGTACCGCCATTGGAGTTTACTTCCATCCAGTAGGAAGTATATCCTAATTTTTTCATTGTAAACATGTACGATTCATTGGTAAACGAAGTATAGTGGCTTAAAGAGTTATACCCCAGCGCTCCTACCATA
>JAGZNE010000087.1:0-4545 GCA_018363825.1 Atopobium sp.
CAACAATCTCGGAACCCTCGTGACCAAACATCTGCCTAAATGCAAGGCGACCAATGCGGCCAAAACCGTTAATAGCAACCTTTACTGCCATACGTAATGCTCCTTTCGGTGACCCAGAGCCATTCTCCGGATTCATTAACATTTAAACCGTACACCGAGTATTTTACCGCACTCGCCGATAACTTATGCATCTTTTTCTAAATCCTGAACGATTTTTTCCAAACGAAGCAGTCGGTGATACATGGCGGACTTGGATACGGGTGGTACAAACGACTCCCCCAGCGCTGATAATGACAGCTCAGGGTTATCTTTTCTCGCAAGACAAAAATCTCTGACCGCTGGCGGCAGAGCTCTGAGTCCAATGAGTTTCTCGGCCTTTTCTATGAGCGCTAACTGATCTGCCGCTGCATTTGAAGAGCGCGTTTGATTTGCCATCTCTGCGTTGACAACTCGGTTGACGTTGTTGCGATAATGCTTTTGCACGCGGGTAAATGCGATAGCGCGCGCCATAGTTGGCGCACCAATCTCTCGCAAAAACTTGATGATGTCGTCAGAACTCTTAAGGTAGACAGCATAAATTTCTCTGGTACGCATGAGTGCATTGGTATGACGGTTGCGATGATTAAGCCGCGCCTTTACCCCAATGGATCCCATAAGTTTTACCAGCTCAGTGGCAAATCTTTCTCCCGAGACAGCAATCTCTAGGTGAAAATCTTTTAAGGGATCGGCCAAAAATCCACCCGCCATAAACGCTCCGCGCAAAAAAGCTCGCTGCGCCTGTTTGGTGCGAATAATACTCTTTGGAATGCCGCTTACCAGGCCTTCTCCCGGTATATAAATGCCAAGAGCGGAAAGTGCTTCTGCAAGCGAATCCTGGTTAGAAATCTCAAGCAAATAGTTGCGTTTTTTATGCATGATAGAGCGACGGTACTCAACGGAAGTACCCAGATCAAACAAACGGCGAGAAGAACTAATAACTGTTCGGGCAACCGTGCCAGTCTCAGTAACAATGCGAACGGCAAATTTGCCAGGACCGTGCATCGATAACGTTCCGGAAACACGAATAAGCGCAGAAAGCTGGGCTAATTCACAGTCCGTCTGAATTTCTGGTACGCTGACCAGCTCATTTTTTACCAAGGCAGTATAGGACATGACAGACTAACTTCTACTCAGCCTGCTGAGACTTCTTCTGAGCCGCATCAAGATCGCGATGGAACAGCGTTACGCGATAACCCTGGCTGGTAAGGTGCTCTGCGGTAGCACGTGCGATTGCAACGCTTCTATGCTGGCCACCCGTGCAACCTACCGCAATAGAAAGCAAACTCTTGCCCTCCTGTACATAGCCAGGCATTACTACATCAAGCAACTCAAACCAAGACTTAAGGAATTTCTTAGTAGTGCCGTGCTCAAGGACAAACTGAGCTACTGGCTCATCAAGACCGGTAAGTGGTCTGAGCTCTGGATCATAGTAAGGATTGGGCAGGAAGCGCACGTCAATCATAAGGTCAGCCTCAACGGGCAAACCATTTTTGAAGCCAAAGGAAAATACGCTAACATCCATAAGCTGCTGTTCAGCAAGCTCTGAAAATGCGCGACGAAGGCGACTCTTTAGCGTATTAGTACGCATAGACGAGGTATCTAGGACCACATCTGCCAGCGCTTTTATGTCCTGTAGCTGTGCGCGCTCCTTAGAAATTGCAGATGAGAGATTTTCTCCCTCCTGCGCTAAAGGATGACGACGGCGATTCTCGCTATAGCGACGCATAAGTACTTCGTCTGAGGAGTCCAGATAAACAATCTTGTAGGTGAGCTCGTGATCTGCAAGAGACTTCAGAGCTTCAGAGATGTCATCAAAAAGACCTTGCGAGCGCAAATCGCAGGTAACGGCCAAGTGGCGGCCAACACCCGTGTTAATGCCCACAAGATTAGAAAGCTGCAAAATAAGAGCTGGTGGCAGGTTATCAATACAGAAATAACCCATGTCCTCAAACACATGAAGCGCCTGCGTACGACCCGATCCAGACATACCCGTAATAATGACAATGTCGGGAATAACTGAAGATGTAGGATCGTTTTTCTTCACAGGCGCTCCTTAAATACGTGACGAGAAAACCTTACCGCTCCAAGCGTTAATCCTCAAGTGCTGCAGCAAACCAAGAGGTAATTGAAGTTGGATGTGTAATGGCTGTACCTGAAACAACCGCCCAAGCGCCTGCATCAAGAGCATCTTTTGCGTCTTGTGGTGTGTGAACGTGACCCTCGCAAATAATGGCAATACCTGGGAATTCAGTAGTTGCCTGCTGGAGAAGGGCAATGTCCGGGCCATCGTCAAGCGTTGTATCAATAGCGGCCTTGTTGTGAGAAAGTGTGGTTGAAACAAGGTCACAACCAGCGGCAACAGCGCGACGAATATCATCCATGGTCATGCAGTCAGCCATAATCAGCACGTCAGACTCTGTACGCAGAGTTGCAACAGTCTCTTCAAAGGTTCTACCATCAGGCCTTGGACGGTCTGTTGCATCCAGGGCAACAACATCTGCGCCGGCGTGAATACAAGCACGCGCATGACGAAGCGTAGGAGTAATGTAGACACCCTCATGACCCTCTTTCCAGAGGCCAATAACAGGAATTTCAACTCTGCCTTTAATGGCAGAGATGTCAGACAAACCCTGGCACCTAATAGCTGCAGCGCCGCCAAGCTCACAGGCGCGAGCAATCTGAGCCATGGTCTCTGGATGCCTCATAGGCTCACCAGGATACGCCTGGACGCTGACAATGAGTTTTCCTTTAAGTGACTCAACAAGCTCTGAATATGCCACGGTATTCTCCTTACCAGAATGTACGTACGTTAAAAGATATCTGTCTTTGTGACATACCTAGTCAGCAAGCAATATGCCTGCTGACATGCTTCTGCCTAAAGACGTGTCTCTAAATAGCCAGGTAGAACAAGGTTTTCTGCAGCTCCAATAAGAGGAGCTTCTCCACCAAGCGTGCCCTTCACAAGAGGCGTTGCCTGAACAGGAGGCATTGCCTGCAGCTTAAATGCAGCTTCAAGTGCCTCGTGCCAGTACTTGCCGCACTCTGCAACGGAACCAGACAGAATGATGACAGAAGGATCAAGCATGTTGCACATGCTACCCAAGACCTCACCAAGTGCGCGGCCTGAGCGCTCCTCTGCAGCCTGAGCGATCTTCTCGCCAGCAAGAGCCCTGCGATCAATCTCTGCGCCATCAAGAGCAGAACCGTCTTCAAGCGTGTCGGAGCCACCAAGGCGGACGTACTCGCGAATAATGCCAGGACCTGCGGAAACAGGCTCAAGGTGAGAAGTTCCACCACAAGGACAATCAACGCCTGCAGCTGCTGGAGTTGCAACGTGACCAATGTGACCAGCCTCGTCGTGAGCGCCCAGCATCAAAATGCCGTGGTTCACAAAGGCGCCACCAATGCCCGTGCCAACCGCTACGGTTAAAACGCTATCTTTGCCGTGACCAGCACCGTGACGAGCCTCGCCCAGAGCGTGAGCATGAACGTCATTAAGGACGCTGCACGGAAGACCAAACTCGCTGGTAACTGCTGAGCCAAGGGCAGTTCCGCCCCAGCCTGGCATAAGCTCATTTGCGTAGGTGATGTCGCCCGTACGAGGGTCAACGACACCAGCAGAAGAAATGCCTACGCCAGAGATGGTTAGGGCCAGCTCTTCTGCACGAGCAAGTGCCTCTCTAATTGCCTGGAGAACGGTGGCAAGAACCTGCTTGCCACCCTCTTTTGCGTTAGTTGGAACCTTCTTTACGGACTGGACGTTTGGAGTGTCAGTGCCGTTAAGGGTGACTATGCCGCAGGCAATTTTTGTACCGCCAATATCAACAGCACAAACATGTGTTGGAGAAACAAACTTAGAGTCCATGGTGTCCCCCCTTGTTTAGAGAAGGCCGTTTGCAATAAGAACCTGCTTGATTGCCTCACGGTTCTGGCCATCAAGTGGCTTAACAGGACGAGGCATCTGGTCAGAATCAAAGATGCCCATGAGGTTAAGTGCGCACTTGAATGCGCCAACTCCAGCACCATAGCCCTGAACGCCTGTAGTGACATCAAAGATATGGGAAATCTCGTTGAGTCGGTCCTGCTCACGCTTGACCTCTGCCCAGTTACCTTCCTGAGCTGCCTTCCACATGCGGACGTAGCCCTCTGGCTCAACATTAGCAAGACCTGGTACAGAACCGTCTGCACCAGAGAGAAGGGCGCCGTCAACAACAATCTCATGGCCGGTCAAAAGGGTTAGAGGGTGACCGTTCTTCTCGTTCTCCTGAACAAGATACCTGAAGGAGACATCATCGCCAGAAGAGTCCTTAACGCCTGCAAGAACACCCTCTGCACCTAGACGAGCAAGCATCTTCCAAGGTAGTTTAGTGTGAACGCAGACAGGAATGTCATACGCAAACAGAGGTGCATCCAGCTCCTGGTGAAGAATGCGGAAGTGCTCCTCAACATCATCTGGACCGCCAAGTGCGTAGAAGGGAGCGGTTGCTACAAGAGCATCTGCGCCCA
>JAGZNE010000088.1:0-4373 GCA_018363825.1 Atopobium sp.
TGTCAAGAACAGTATTTGGCTCAATGTCTGCATGGTGAGCCTCAATAGCGTGAACAATCTCTGGACGCTCACCATAACGACGAGCAAGATCTGCACCAATTACAGCGTGTGGACCCTCAACCTCGTGGTCAATTGCCTTACCAAGGTCATGGAGAAGACCAGCACGCTTTGCTGGAGCAGGCTCAAGACCAAGCTCTTCAGCCATAATGCCGCAAAGTACTGCAACCTGGACAGAGTGAGCAAGAACATTCTGACCGTAAGAGGTGCGGTAACGGAGCTTACCAAGAGTTTTAACAATCTCTGGATGAAGATCGTGAATACCACAATCAAATGCAGCCTGTTCACCAGCCTCAAGAACGCGCTCATTTACGAGGGCTTCTGCCTTCTTGTAGAGCTCCTCAATACGTGCTGGATGAATACGACCATCTGCAATAAGGTTCTCAAGTGCAACGCGAGCAGTCTCACGACGAACAGGATCAAAACTTGAAAGAACTACAGTCTCTGGAGTGTCATCAATAACAAGAGAAACGCCAGATACCTGCTCAAACGTACGAATGTTACGACCCTCACGTCCAATAATCCTACCCTTTAGATCATCGGATGGGATATGAACGGAAGTAACGGTAATCTCAGAAGCCTGATCTGCAGCAACACGCTGAATAGCGGTAGAAATAATCTCACGGGCGGTTTTATCAGCCTGTGCACGAACGCGCTGCTCAGACTCACGAAGAATCATAGCCTCATCGCGAACGCTTTCTGAACGAACACGAGCCAAAAGCTCATCATGAGCCTCATCTTTTGTAAGAGCTGCAATGCGCTCAAGCTCTTGAGACTGCTGAGAAACAAGAGAATCCAAATCATTCTTACGACGATCAAGCTGACCCTGAAGGCTGGAGAGCTGATGCTCACGCTTCTCTAGTGCGTCAGTGCGGTGGTCAAGAGACTCTTCACGCTGAAGAATACGATTCTCCATGCTACGGAGCTCACTCTTACGCTTCTTCTCTTCTGCTTCTGCTGCCTGCTTAAGCTGAAGAACTTCTTCCTTAGCCTCAAGAACAGCCTCTTTTTTAACAGTTTCTGCCTGGCGAGCTGCTTCAGAAGCAATGCGATCTGCATTAGTTTGAGCATCTTTTAACTGCTGCTCTGCAGTTTTAATCTTTGAATTACTAATGTTAGAGAGCACGCCGTATGCAAGGCCTACTCCCACAAGAAGGCAAATAATGCCTACTGCTGCTAATTCCATACCTACTCCTCAAATGGCGATTACAAAAGTGTTCAGGAGACTTTAGACACAACAGTGTCTAAAGAACCCGCCATGAGCAGGGTTCATTGGCTGGTCATGCCACATGCAGAGATAGATCAAGTGTATGAGATACCTACTGTATACGTGACGCTGGTTGCCCAGCGGAAATGAGCCTTTTCACGGCATATTTATCGTATAGAGCATTGTAACTTTTGTCAATAAATAGCAGGTAGGAAAAGTAAAACACACCAATACAACAGACTTATAAGCTAAGCAAATGTATTCACTCAGATGGAGCGTTCTCGTTTAAAATCTTTTTAGCAACTGATGAAGCTATAGAAAATGAGTATCCCTTAGTTGCCAGAAACCTCACCAGTTTCTCATAATCATTTTTTCCGGATAGATGTTTTCTTTGAGCTAAAGAGTACGCAACTTCAAATTCATCTACATCAGAAAAATATGTATCAGGCCATCCAGAGAGTGTCTCAACTTCGATTCCCTTTTTTGAAATCTCAGTTTTAATTTTAAGAGGACCCCAACCTTGAGAGATTTTAGACCGTATATAGACATCCGCGAATCGACTGTCATTAACTAAGCCAACTTCAACGGCTCTCTGCACTGCAGCATCTCTGACATTCTTCTGATAACCATCAAGCATGAGTTTTTTCTGAAGCTCTGCTGTAGAGTAATCTCTTTTTACAATCAGCGCCTCAATACGAGCTTTAATGCACTGCGTTGAAATCTCTTTTAACTCATACAGAAACTCATTGCGAGAAGAAGGTATAAAAACACCATCTTTCTCTTTGTTCTGAAGAGCGCAAGCTACTGTTGGAGGGACAAAGAATTCCTCTGTTCCTCCAACTTCAGTTTCTAAAATAATCTTTGCCTTGGGCTTTGCTTGACCAAGAACTGCTTGTTTCTTTTGTGGAAGCTCAATTGTCCAAGAAATCTCTGACATTATTCAGCAGAATCTTCCGTTGCAACTGGAGTTCCAACTTCGGAATCCTCATCAAATACAAGACCACAAGCAACTCGTACTTTGTGATCAATCTCTTCCATAAGGTCTGGATTGGCCGTAAGGAAAGCTTTAGCTGCTTCTCTACCCTGACCAAGACGCTCACCCTCATAGGTGAACCAAGCACCAGACTTGTTAACAATCTCAAAGTCAACAGCCATATCAAGAATAGAGCCTTCTTTAGAGATGCCCTGACCATACATAATGTCAAACTCAGCAACCTTAAAAGGTGGAGCAACCTTGTTCTTTACAACCTTAACGCGAACACGGTTACCAACGTTTTCTCCATTAACCTTAATGCTGTCAACGCGGCGAATATCCATGCGGACAGTGGAAAAGAACTTAAGAGCCCTACCACCGGAAGTGGTCTCTGGGCTACCAAACATAACGCCAATCTTCTCTCTAAGTTGGTTAATGAAGATACAGAGCGTATTAGACTTAGAAAGAGAACCCGCTAATTTACGGAGAGCCTGACTCATAAGACGAGCCTGAAGACCAACGCTAGAATCGCCGATTTCTCCCTCAATCTCTGCACGAGGAACAAGTGCAGCAACGGAGTCTACAACCACAACATCAATTGCGCCTGAGCGAACAAGCATGTCACAAATCTCTAGAGCCTGCTCACCAGTATCTGGCTGAGAAATAAGAACATCATCAATATCAACGCCAATACGAGCCGCATAGCCTGGGTCCAGTGCGTGCTCTGCGTCAATAAAAGCTACAACGCCACCTAGCGCCTGAGCTTCTGCAAGAATTTCTAGTGAAAGAGTTGTCTTACCAGAAGACTCTGGACCATAGATCTCTACGATACGACCGCGAGGAACACCGCCAATGCCCAGTGCAGCATCAAGAGCAAGTGAGCCAGTTGGAATAGCCTGAATATCAAAGGCAGGACCACCCTCACCTAAACGCATAATTGCGCCTGCGCCAAATTTCTTCTCGATTTCCGCTGTAGTTGAAGAGATAACCTCATCCCTCTCATCACCAGTAGTACGAGCCTTAATCTCTTTTGAAACGGACTTTTTAGCCATGGGAACTCCTTGCTCTTTTTGTTACTAGAATATTATAAGAACAGACGTTCTATGTCAACGTCAAACATATACTCTATAGAGGTAATTTGTCAGAATTCTTACCTCTCTGTTTCCGCTCTTGAGCAGCAAATTTCTACTGAAGTACAAATTTGTCTGTATAAATCCTGCAAAGCTGCATAAAAAAGAAGTTCAAAACTGATTTGTTTTGGACTTCCTTATTAAAATCAGATTTTAAGCCTTCACAATTGCTTCATGAATTAGTTGCAAAGCTTGTAAAACTGCAGCTTCTCGCACCTGTTCTCTATTGCCAGAAAAATGTTTACAGACCGTATGGGTAAAGTTATTACTGGTAATACCAAACCAAACCGTTCCAACTGGTTTACCGGGCTCTTCTCCTGTTGGACCAGCTATTCCAGTAACGGAAACTGCAATGTCTGAACCAATAACTTTTCTAACACCCGAAGCCATCTGAGCAGCACAGGGTTCAGAAACAGCACCAAGGGACGGCTCTTCAAAGATATCCTTTGAGACACCCAATACCTTTTGCTTAATCTCAATGGTATAGCTTACAACAGAGCCCTTAAGTACGCTTGATGATCCAGAGATGGCTGTAAGAGCGCCGGCAACAAGTCCTCCCGTACAAGACTCAGCGGAAGCAACGGTAAGACCTGATGCGAGGGCATCTGAAATAACACTTTGAGCTTCTTTGAGAACTTCTTCAGAGAACATGATCTTCCTTACTTTTAATAAGATTTGATACAAATATGGCGCCTCAGAGAGACGCCATCTTGTTACACTTCAGCAATGTATTGCCAAGACTTTACAAAGTAGTCAATTCCTGACCAGGCCGTAAGAACTACTGCAACCCACATAGATACGTTGAAGATAAAGAGCAAAACGTCCTGAATCATTCCTCCGGGGATGCTCGGCAAGAAAAGCAAGCCACAGATAGCAACCATAGTTGTTGCAGTCTTCCATTTGCCCAAGTCAGATGCGGCAATAACAACTCCCTTTGAAGCAACAACCATCCTAAGGCCCGATACCAAAAACTCACGTGCAACAATCACTAAAAGCACCCAAGGAG
>JAGZNE010000004.1:0-38457 GCA_018363825.1 Atopobium sp.
GCGAACAGGCTCTTCGAGCCCCGCTTCTTTATCGCCCTTCTGTTTTGCTAGGTCAAGCACACGCTTATGGGCGCCCTCAAGCAGCTCCTCTGGGCCGTCATCGGAGAACTCATAGCTTGCAACCGTGCCTGCTGCATCCTCAACTACAAGCAAAACGTTGAGTGATTGGCCATCAGCAAGCAGGTCAAACGCATCTCCAAGCAGCTCAGTTGAGAGCATATCAAGCTGGGGAGAAACTCCATCTTTGCGCTCGTTGTTTTCGGCCATGCCGCTCCTTAGCGTCGTTTTTTGTAACTATTGTTCTCTATGATACATCGCACAAGAAAAGAGGTCGAAAGCAAAAAGCCTTCGACCTCTTAGGTTTGTCAGCTATCTGTCCAAAATTGGACAGCAACGGCGTTACACCGGCAAAACGCCGTGTCTGAAAGCACGAGCGTTTACTCTGCCAGCGCCTCACGGATGCGCGTAGTAACTCCCTCAAGCCTATAGCACTCAACATACTGACGCAAAGGACGTTTGATGTGGTCAACCACAAAGCGCTGTCCATCAATATTGAACTGAGCAAGGTTCTTGTACAGGTGCTCGGTTGCGGCTTTGACCTCGTCGTTATTGAACGCATAATGACCAGAAATATCAAGAATATCCAGCGACAGTTTGTGATCAGCAAGAATCTGCTCAACAGTCAGATTGACCTGGTCACCCACCATCCACTTGCGCCAACGCTCAGTCTCAATTGCCTTGACCAACAGGGTGTTTCTCAAGCCAGAGACCTCGTCTGCCTTCAGGAGACCTTCTTTAACCAGAAGATCCTCTACATCGCAAAGCTTCAGATATGCGCGAGTCTCCTCTGTTCCATACTGTGGAGCTACGTTTGAAGCGGTTACATTTGCAGGAGTATGCTCAAGCAGCGTCACGTCATCAAGGTAGTCTGCATTGTGCTCCTTAAGACCAACACCGTAGCTCTTGGCCATCTCGGCAAGGCTAATAGCAGCCTCAAAATCGTAGTGACCAACCTGCTCAGTAAGGCGGGTAAGCGTTCCGGTCTGTCCAACAATAAAGGTTGGCATAGGCAGACCCTTAGCGGTCAGCTCGCTCTTAAGCTGCTCAATGAAGGTGTGATACTTGTCGGTAGAGGTCAAGCCACCATTTGTTTCCTCGGTACCAACCTCATAACCAATCTCGGGAAGACCGCGAGAAACACGCTCCTTCTCGCACCACTCAATCAAATCAACTGTACGGCGAAGAACCACATCAAGCGGAATAACCTTGCCAATCTCAAAAGGATCTTTTGTTGGGTCAATCATCAGCAGGTCAAAACCGTTAAGCATGTCGGCAAGATAAGACTTCTTGGCAAGCTCCATAGCCTCATCTTCTGGAAGGTGAGCGTTGCGTTCCTCGTCACGCTGCCAAGGACCGCCGTGGTCGCGGCAGAGGTAATAAAGACCGTCAAAGCCAACCTTCTGAGCTGCTTCAGCAATATCATCCGAGAAACGCTTCTGATCCCAAGAATTTACGTATCCCCCACCAAGTTCATCAAGGTCAACCTGGTTTCGAGACGCAATAAACATCAGAGGAAAATCGCAGTCCCTACCAAGTTCAAAAGCTGCCTGGAGCAGGTTGGGCGACATTGGTCCAATTCCTAACAGCGTGGCGGACTTTCCTGTGTCTTGAAGTTTAAGCAACCCTTCAACAGCTTTTTTGATTGGTAGCTTTTCCATAATTACCCCTTCCCAAGAGTGTTTCTTGGTAATAAGAAGGGCGTGGGGGTTGAATCCCTACGCCCCTCTCCTTTTAACTTCAATTTTTAAGGTCTAAGACTAAAAGGTACATGCGTTTCTCGCCGTGTGTTACTTGTTGTCCTCAAGCTTTGGCTTGGTAAGAACAAGGATTGCAACACCCACTGCAACGCCAATTGCCATATCAAGGGTGTAGAGGGCAATGTTGTTTGTAGCTGCAGCAACAATCATGCCACCGTGAGGAACAAAGCACTCAATACCGTGCCAAGCAGCAAGACCAGCACCAACTGCAGAACCAATCATGATTGCAGGAAGGGTGTGTGCAAGATCCTTAACAGCAAATGGAATTGCGCCTTCGGTAATACCAATGAGTCCCATGAAGACTGCAGAGATACCCATCTGCCTATCAGTGTCGTCAAACTTGCTGCGAGCAATAAGAGAAGCAACACCGCAGACCAGTGGAGGAATAGCAACTGCAACACGGAATGCACCGTTAGGACCATAAACACCTGCGGTCATAAGAGCCATGGTGAAGGTAGAAGCAGTCTTGTTAACTGGGCCACCCATATCAAATGCGGTCATAAGGCCAATTACAATGCCGAGTACAACTGCAGAGCCACCCTGAAGACTTGAAAGCAGGCTGGTCAGCCAGTCCATGAATGCACCAAGTGGAGCTGCCAAAACATAGATGTAAAGCATGCCAAGAGCCAGCGAAGACAAGCTTGGGATGATCAGAATTGGCATGATGGTGCGAATGGTGTTATTGACCTTCCAGCTCTTCATCCACTGGACAAGGTAGCCAGCAGCAACGCCAAGGACCATTGCGCCCAAGAAACCAGTAGAAACCTGAACCTCGCCTACAGGAACAGGATTGCTTGCCAGGTAACCAAGGACAAAGCCAGGTGCCAGAGCAGGCTTTCCGCCCAAAGAATAGGCAATGTAAGCAGCAAGGACAGGAATCATCATCTTGATGCCGGCCATACCAATAAGGTTAAGGCTCTGCATCAAAGGATTGGTGACTTCAATACCGTCTTTTCCTGCAGTTCCTGTAGCTAGCGAGAAAGCCAGGAAGACTCCACCAACTACGACAATAGGAATAAAGTACGAAACACCAGTGTTAAACGCCTTTAGAAGGTCTTTTCCGACCTTGCCCAAAACTGAGGGACTCTTTTCCTCTGCCATGGGTTTCTCCTCTCTTCTTCCTTGCGTTATCACTTACGCGCTTGCTACTCAGCCAGCGCAACTACCTGATCAATAACCTTTGCTGGATCTGCGATAGCCAGCGAAGGATCCAACGTAAGAACACGTCCCTCATCGCGTTTCTCGTCAAAACGCTCGTCACCTTCAATGCCAATTGCAATGGCGAGAAGAACAACGTCGGCAGCGTCAACTTCGTCCTGCTCAAGCTCGTTCTCAATACCGTAACCGCCCTGAGCCTCTACCTTGAATTCATAGCCGCGACGCTCACACTCTTTTTCAATGGCCTCTTTTGCCATCCAGGTGTGAGCAATTCCAACCGTGCAAGCGCATACAGCAACGACGTTCATGGTTATGTCCTCTCGCAAAGTAAGTTGTGAGCCCCTATGCGGGGCGCACGAGCACGTCTTTTGACGACGTACGTTTCCAACTCATACTTTGCATTGTTTCAATCTTTTTTAAAAGAGGATTTCGGTAAACGTCTAATCTACCTTGTGTTATGATGAATTTTGTTAAACGTTTAACCAACGTAGAATCCAGCACACTCACTAACGTTGGTATTTTGCAAGTACATTGTAAAAATTTCGGTGAAATGAGTGCCAATGTCTAAGACCACTATCATTGACCTTGCAAAATTAGCAAATGTTTCTATTGCTACCGTTTCAAATTACCTTAACGGACACTTTGAAAAGATGTCCGAAGCAACTAAGCAACGTATCAAAAAAGCAATCGAAAATACAGGATATATTCCAAGCGCCCAAGCTCAAGCAATGGTTAAGAAGAGCTCTGGAATTATTGCTGTTCTCATCTTGGACAATACTAATGCGTGGGCAGCTCAAATGACTAACGGTATTGAAGATGCTGCTCTTGAATCTGGATATCAGACAATTATTTGCAATTCTCGTTTTGACCCCACGCTTGAAGCTGACTGGGTTGAGAAAATGCTTTCAATTGGAGCAGATGGCATGCTTATCCAGCCCACCAATCAATTCAGAGCGGTAGATAGACGAATTGCTAAAGTTGGAAAGCCCGTTGTCTACTTTGACTGCGATCTTCTTACCCTTAATACTTCCTGGATAAAAAGTGACCTCTACGACGGAGTTTATTCAGCTGCAGCACACTGCATTGAACGCGGGTATGAGAACTTTTTAATCATTGGTGGAGAGCCAAAAGGTCGTACCAGGATTGAACGAGAGTCTGGCTTCACCGATGCTTTAGAGGCTTCAAGTAAACCTTATGAGCGTCTCACCATAGAGCAAAGCACGTTGTCTATCCCTGAAATCACGCAATGGCTTAACAATCACATTCTTCCGTCAAAGAAAACGCTGGTATTTGTCCCAAATCAGTGGGCTCTTAAGAGTGTCTATAGCGCGCTGCATGCCTATGAAAAGGTAATTCCAGAGCAAGTTGGTCTGTTGGGATTCAATAACACTGATTGGACCGATTTACCTGCTAAAAGCATCTCAACTATTGTTGAACCCGTCTATGAAGAGGGTTATACCGCGTGCAAAATGCTCCTTAAAAGAATCAAAGAACCCTCGCTTGAGCCCGATCACAAGCTGCTTACGTGCAAGCTTAATTGGCTCAAATCAACCATCTAACAAAAATGGCGAGAAGACCAACGGATCTTCTCGCCATACGTTACTGCTTTAACCTAAACACTTAAAGAACGTGGACCTCGTCTTTGGTAAAGTCAACAAAGGCGTGGTCACCGACGTTGTAAATCTTGTGGGTACGAGGGTTGAAGTCCGTGATCTTAATGAGCGTGTCTCCAACCATAACGTGGTAGTTCTGGTAGTGGCCCATGAAGCGAGAAAGCACTACCTCGCAGGCAAGTGTTCCCTCATCAGCAAGGCGTGCGGACTCTGGGCGAAGAACGATGCAGCACTCTTTTCCCTTGTCCAGGTGAGAGCATCCGCTGGCCTCAAACTCATGGCCCTCAAAGCAGCAAAGTGCCGTCTCAGAATCAAGCTTGTCTGCAATAGTTGCGTGTAGGAAGTTAGACTCACCGATGAAGTCTGCAACAAACTCATCTGCTGGGTGATAGTAAACCGTCTGAGGATCGCCAACCTGGTCCACAACACCCTTTTTCATAATGATGATATTGTCAGAAAGCGCCATTGCCTCTGACTGGTCATGTGTAACGTAGATGGCAGTAATGCCAGCCTCCTGCTGAATGCGACGGATCTCGTTACGCATGTCAACGCGCAGCTTAGCGTCAAGGTTTGAAAGAGGCTCGTCAAAGAGAAGAACGCTTGGCTCAATAACAAGAGCGCGCGCCAAAGCAACACGCTGCTGCTGACCACCAGAAAGCTGGTTGGTCATACGCTCTTCCATGCCCTCAAGTCCAACAAGACCCAGGATATGAAGGACCTTCTCGCGAATTACTGCCTTGTCCATTTTGCGAAGCTTAAGACCATAGGCAACATTGTCAAAAATGTTGTAGTGAGGAAGCAGTGCATAGCTCTGGAACACCATTGCCGTATCGCGCTTGTTTGGAGTGAGCTCATCAATCTGCTCGTCGCCGAGGAAGATCTTTCCCTCATCAGGGCTCTCAAAACCTGCAATCATGCGAAGGATGGTAGTCTTTCCGCAGCCAGAAGGGCCAAGCAGCGTTACAAACTCGCCAGGAGCAATAGTGATGTTAGCGTCTTGAACTGCATAGAAGTCTTTGCCAGTCTTCTGATCCTGATAAATCTTGGAAATGTGCTCAAGGCGAACGCCTTTTTTCTCTGTAGCCATGTGTTACTCCTCCTTGAGTGCTCGGCTGGTGCCAAAGTGTTTGATGGCCCAATTCATAAGCAATACCGAGCCATAGGTAATAACAATCAGAATTGTTGCAAAGGCGCAGGCCATGCCGTATGAACCCTTGCCCGCAAACTCATTGATCTGAACGGTAATGAGCAGGAACTCTGGTGTGACCAAGAGAATAACTGCAGAAATTGCGGTGATGGAGCGTACAAACGCCGTTACCAAGCCCGACAAGAACGAATCTTTAATCAGCGGTAGCGTAACGGTCATAAACACCGTAAAGCTGTCGGCACCCATGTCATATGCGGACTCTTCGATTGATTTATCAATCTGACGAAGCGCCGAGATACCAGAGCGCGTTCCTGTAGGAAGCGAACGGACGACAAAGACAATAATCAAGATGAGTCCTGTGCCATACAGGCCTTGCAAAAATCCTGTATGCATGACGCCGCTTGAAAATCCGCGAATATAACCAACGCCCAAAACCGTACCAGGAACTGCCATGGCAAGCATGGATACAGCCTCGATAAAACCACGGCCACGGAAGCGGCGTTTTACCACCAGATAGGAAATAATCATCGAAAGCAGAGCGGTAATTGGTGCTGCAATAAGCGAGAGCATGAACGAATCGCTAAAGGCTTGCAAGCCGTGATACTTGGTAAATACCTGCTCAAACCACTTTGTTGTTAGCTCGTAATTAGATCCCCAGGAACGGACAAACGAGCCATAAGGAACGCAGAGGTACATACCAATAACAAAGAGTGCTACCAGCGCGCAAAGGATAGTAAGTGGAATGCGAACAGAGTTGTCTGTAATAAGCATCCTGGCTCGCGTTGCTTTGCCCGAGAGCGTGGACGTACTCTTTGCTTCCAGTACAAACTTCTGAACAACAAACATAAGCAGCGTGATGGAAAGAAGAACAACAGCCATAGCAGCTGCACCCTGCTTGTCATACGCGCCTGTAATTTGCAGGTAGATGGTTGTTGCCAGGGTATCGTACGAACCACCAATAATCATTGGGTTAGCAAAGTCTGCGATTGACTCAATAAATGAGACGAGAAAAGCGTTGCCCAAGCCAGGCAAAATAAGAGGAAGCGTAACGCTGGTAAATACCTTCCAGCGGCTTGCGCCCATGTCACGTGCTGCTTCTTCAAGGGATGGATCAATATTTTTAAGAAGGCCCTTAAGCATCATGTAGCACACAGGGAAGAACGACATAGTCTGGACAATAAAAATGCCCCAGAAGCCATAGATGTTGTTGTCAAAAATACCCAAAAGACCGCGGGTAATCAGGCCTTTCTTGCCAAACATCATAATCATAGAAAGCGAGAGAACAAATGGTGGAGAAACAACAGGAAGCATGGAAACCACGCGGAAAAGGCCTGTCATAAACTTTGTACGAAGCTTTACGTACACTTCAACATACGCAAAAAGAAGACCAATAAGCGCTGATAAAATGCCTACCGCAAAACCAACTCTGAGCGTATTGGTAATTGCGCGATCAAACGAAGGCAAAGCCAAGATGCGCGTAAATACATCAAAGCTAATCCCATTATCGGAGACTACAGAGTCAACCATAAGAATGGCAAGTGGATACAAAATAAATAGGGTTAAGAAGGCGATAAGAACGACAATGGTCGTTATCAAAATTGGATCGCCAAGGAGCTTTTTTCGCTCAAGTCGAGCGCTCTGGGATTTTGCCATACTGGTCCTAACTCTGAAACACTAAACCTATACGCAAAGCTCTATGTGAAACTGGGTAGGCAGATCTCTGCCTACCCAGTATAATCTGCCACTCAAAGCTTGAGCAACAACATTGTTTGTTTGCTCGACGGCGCTGGTTTTACTCTGTCTTGAAGCGGCTGTCTCCGCCACCAAGAGCTTCCATAACGTCCTTGACATACTGCTCGGTGTGCTTCTTGGCATCCTCGAAGTTGTAGTCCATAACGTTGTTTGGATCAAGGCCGTACTCAGTAGCAATCTCAGGCTGCTTTGCGTTGTCAATTACCAGGAACTGGTAAGAACCATTCTTCTGTGCAAGGTCAACGCATGCTGGTGAAAGTGCATACTCAATCCAGAGCTTAGCTGCGTTTGGATGTGCAGCTCCCTTGAAGATTGCGGTTGCGCCAACCTCGTATGATGCGCCAGAGCTTGGAATCTGAAGACCAACATTCTCATGCTCTTGATCAACAATCTGATAAATGCCGTCATGGAGCATACCAATTCCGATGGTGCACTCGCCTGTTCCGATAGCCTTGGAAGGACCAGAACCGCTCTTGGTGTACTGAGCAATGTTCTTATCAAGGTCAACAAGATACTGAATACCCTGATCGTGACCGTACTTCTGAATAACGGTGTTGATAATCAGCTTTGCAGTACCTGCGGTGTTGTAGTTGGAAGACCAAATAAGACCCTTATATTTTGAATCGATAAGATCTTTGTAATCCTGAGGAACATCAAGCTTAAGGCGCTGAAGCTCATCCTTATCGTACAGAATGCCCAGAATGCCCTTATAAATTCCGTACCAGTCTTTGTTGGTACTCTTGAACTTATCGGAAATAAGATGTGATGCATTCTTTGGCTCATACTGCTCAAGAAGACCCTTTGAGGAGCTGACATTGTAAGGATCGGTTGTTCCGCCAAACCAAACATCTGCTGAAGGATGACCGTTCTCTTCCTCAATCTTTGCAGCAACTTCTCCAGTTGAGAGACGCTGTGCCTGAACATCAATGCCGTACAGGCTCTTGAAGTTTGCACAAACTGCGTTTAGGTACTCTTCCTCACAAGAGCCATAAACAATCAGTTTACCCTCTTCTTTTGCTGCCTTTACCAGCTCTTCTGGTGCACCAACAGCATCGGTAGAGTTGGTGTCAGATTCTTTTTTCTCGCCAGCATCAGAATCAGACTTTTTGCAGGCTGTGATACCCAAACCTGCTACAACTGCGCTGACACCAAAAAAGTTTCGACGAGTAAGGTTTGACATAAGAACTCTTTTCTCTCCTTGTGGTTATCCACAGCTCCAATGAAAAGAACATACTCCTGTGTAAATCGTACTCAAACTTTTTCGAAAATATTTCAACTATTCGATAAGTGGCTGATATTGGCGGCTATCGGTATGTTTTTGGCGTCTAAGCAAAAAGGCCAAGGAGAAAATCCCTGGCCTTGAACATTTGGTGGAGAATAGGGGGATCGAACCCCTGACCTCAGGCTTGCAAAGCCCGCGCTCTCCCAGCTGAGCTAATTCCCCGTACTGACTTCTGGTTGGGCCCAGAAGGTTTTAATAATCACCCCAACGGCGACTCGGCTAACGTTGGGGTGACTATTGTCACATAAAGTGGTGGGCCTGACAAGGTTTGAACTTGTGACCTCCCGGTTATCAGCCGGACGCTCTGACCAACTGAGCTACAGGCCCAACGCAGGGAAAAATAATACCTCCATAATTCTCATAGGTCAACACTTTTTTTGTTTTGTTTTAAACTTTCTTGAAACTGGGTATGAAATGAGAACAGAAAGTCGTAGACTATCTGCCCAAAGATTGATAAAAGACGTGTTATTTGGAGTATTTGTGTCGCTGAAGCGTATGGACATACAGACAGTTGTTGTCGGAGGAGGTCCTATCTCTTCCGTAATTGTTCTGCGTCTTCATGACCCACGCGGCGTCTCTTCTTTAAGTCTTCCTATCAAGATTGGCAATATTGAGGCATCTGCTATCAGCCTTGGCATAGATCAAGAATCTACCGAGAGGCCTCTAACGCATGACCTTCTCCGCTCCGTTCTTGATTCTCTAGATGCAGATATCAAAAGCGTACGCATTGTTGGTGTCCGCGGCACCACGTTTTTCTCGCAAATTGAGCTTATCTCCAAAGAGGGAGAGCATATTTACGTGGACGCTCGTCCATCCGACGCAATTGCGCTGGCAGTTAGGACAAACGCTCCCATCTTTGCAGACGAGAGCGTTCTAGAAATTGCTGCTGCTCCAGACTTTACAGATGTCGAGAAGGACGTTCAGGCCCAAGAGCTTGAGGAATTCCGCCAGTTTATTGAGGATGTCTCCCCTGAGGATTTCTCATAAGTCCTGCTCTAGGGCGGATTTTAAACAATTGACTCATCTTTTATATAAAAATCATTACCGTTAGCGTGCTGATTTTCTCGGTAAACGAAAAGAGCTCAAGGGAATTACCCCTTGAGCTCTTCAAATTACGTATAGCTGAAATGCTTATTCGTCATCATCCAGCAGTGAATCGTCCAGTACTTCCTCTTCATCTCCAAGGTCAACGGACTCTGCCTCATCAGCATCACGAGCGCCGGCGGCCATCAGATCAAGCATACCTTGGTTCTCTGCGTGCTTAGGAGCCTTCTTCTTGTTGGCAACCATACGAGCAACAGCAGAAACAACGTCGCTACCAGAGAGATTCATGACCTTGACACCCTGAGTGGAGCGGCCCAGCTTGGAGATGTCGCCAGCCTTGACACGGATTACAACACCCTCCTCGGACATAATCATAATCTCGTGCTGAGGACCAACAACACGGCAAGCAACCAGGTTACCCTTCTTCTCCGTCATTGTGATGGTAAAGACGCCCTGGCCACCACGCTTATGGACTGGGTACTCAGAAATTGCCGTACGCTTTCCGTAACCCTTCTCGGTAATAACGAAGAGGTCGCCATTGCCGTTGGTAATCTCCATGCCAAGCATAGTTGCGTCGCCCTTGAGCGTAATACCACGGACGCCCGAGGTGCCACGGCCCATGCTTCTTGCCTCAGCCTCGTCAAACAGGATTGCCTTGCCGTCAGAGGAGCACAGAACAACCTTGTCACCAGGGTGGACGCGGCGGACGTTAACAAGCTCGTCGCCGTCCTTGAGGTTGATTGCAATGAGGCCGTCCTTGCGTGTACGGTCGTACTCAGACATTGCCGTCTTCTTGACCATTCCCTGCTTAGTAGCAAACATCAGGTAGTTATCTTCTGGGAAGTCGCGGGTAGTAATAACTGCCTTGACCTTCTCGCCCTCTGCAAGCGTCTCGATGACATTGATGATTGCGCTACCTTTAGTGGTTCTGTTACCAACAGGAAGCTCGTGGACCTTGAGGCGATACACCTTACCAAAGTTGGTAAAGAACAGCACGTAATCATGGGTGGAAGCAACAAAGAGGTTCTCGACAAAATCGTTCTCTTTGAGAGAGACACCCTGAACACCCTTGCCGCCGCGTTTCTGAGAGCGATAAATCTCAACAGGAACGCGCTTTACATAGCCAGCGTGAGTGACGGTGACAACCATATCCTCTTCGGCGATAAGATCCTCGACGTCCAGGTTCTGAATGTCCTGGTCAGAAATCTGTGTACGGCGCTTGTCGGCGTAGCGGTTGGAAATCTCACGGAGCTCATCAGCGATAACTGCCAGAATCTTTTCCTCGTGGGCGAGAAGATCCTCGTAGTAGGCAATGTCAAGTCTGAGCTGAGAGATCTCGTCAACAAGATCTTGACGTGCCAGGCCGGTAAGGCGACGCAGACGCATCTGAAGGATTGCTTCACCCTGAATCTCATCCAGGCCAAAGCGCTCGTTCATGCGCTTCTTTGCCTCGGTATCGTCCTGAGAGCTGCGGATGATGTGGACGATTTCGTCAATGTTATCAACTGCGGTCAGAAGGCCTTCCAAAATATGGACGCGCTTCTGGGCCTTATCCAGGTCAAACTCAGTACGACGGCGTACGACATCAATCTGGTGATCAATGTAGTGACGTAAAATCTCGCGGAGAGAAAGCGTACGAGGAACACCGTCAACCAAAGCCAGGTCAATGATGCCAAAGTTGGACTGAAGCTGAGTCTTCTTATAGAGATTGTTCAGAACAACCTGTGGTACAGCATCACGCTTGAGGTCCAAAACAATGCGCATACCCTTACGATTGGATTCATCGCGCATGTCAGAGATGCCTTCAATTTTCTTCTCGTTGACTGCCTGAGCAATCTTCTCCTGAAGAAGACCCTTGTTAACCTGGTAAGGAATCTCGGTAACAACAAGGCGCTGACGACCACTCTTAACCTGCTCAACGTGGACTTTTGCGCGGACTGTAATAGAACCGCGACCAGTCTCATAAGCATCCTTGATACCCTGAGTACCCATAATAATGCCACCTGTTGGGAAGTCAGGACCAGGTAGAACGGTCATGAGTTCCTCAGTGGTAACGTCAGGATTCTCAATCATCATGCAGACAGCATTAGTTACCTCACCAAGGTTGTGAGGAGGAATGTTGGTAGCCATACCAACTGCAATACCTGAAGAACCGTTAACCAAAAGATTTGGAAAGCGAGCAGGAAGAACTGCTGGCTCTGTCAGTGACTCATCGTAGTTTGACTGAAGATCAACGGTGTTTTTGTTAAGCTCTGCCAGCATCTCCATAGCACTTCTGGTAAGACGTGCCTCGGTATAACGCATTGCTGCTGGTGGATCGCCGTCGATAGAACCAAAGTTTCCGTGGCCATCAATCAGAGGGAGTCTCATCGAGAAGTCCTGAGACATACGGACCATGGAGTCATAAATAGCGGAGTCACCGTGTGGGTGGTATTTACCCATGACTTCACCGACTGCCCATGCAGATTTCTTATGTGGGCGGTTTGGCGTAATGCCAGCCTCACTCATTGCGTACAAAATACGGCGGTGAACAGGCTTTAGGCCGTCTCGAACATCTGGAAGTGCACGAGCAACAATAACGGACATGGAATACTCAAGGAAGGAAGTCTTCATCTCTGAGGACAAGTCGGTTGGTTTAAGAGTGCCACCGTGAATGTCCGAGAGATCAAGACGAGTACCAGCCTCATCAGAGATGATGTGTGAAGTCTCTCCCGTTACTAGATTTACTCCAGTCTCTGGGTCAAACTCATCGGAATCTTCTTCTACCTCATCATCTTCGTATTCTTCATCCATATCGTTTTGTGCATCGAGGTCTTGATCCTCATCTGCACCAAAAAGATCGTCATTCATATTTTTATCGTCTGCCACAAGTTACCCTTTCATTTTCTGTCTAATGATTTAGCGAGAAACCATTAAATGTCCAGGAAGCGGACGTCTTTTGCGTGTGTTTGGATGAAGTCTTTACGCTTCTCAACCTGGTTGCCCATAAGGTCGGAAACTGCACGATCAGCTGCAAGAGCATCATCGATGGTTACCTTAAGAAGAATGCGATTCTTTGGCTCCATAGTGGTTGCCCAAAGCTGCTCTGGGTCCATCTCACCAAGACCCTTATAACGCTGAATAGTGAACTTGGTGTTGTCCTCGAACTTCTTTGTCTCAAGAGCAAGTTCTTCATCGGTATAGATGTATTTACCGTTCTTTTTACCCTTTGGCTTAATCTGATACAGAGGAGGCTGGGCAACGTAGATATAGCCTGCGTCAATCATTGGCTTCATGTAACGATAGAAGAAGGTAAGCAGAAGAATTCTAATGTGAGAGCCGTCAACATCAGCATCGGTCATGATGACAATCTTGTGATAACGAGCTTTCTCAATATTAAATTCATCACCAACACCAGTACCAATAGCAGTAATCAAGGAAGTGATGGTGTCAGAAGAAAGCGCACGGTGAGCCTGTACGCGCTCGACGTTCAAAATCTTTCCGCGAAGTGGGAGAACTGCCTGGATAGAACGGTCACGTGCCATCTTTGCAGAACCACCTGCGGAATCACCCTCGACGATGAAGAGCTCAGTCATCTCTGCATCACGTACGGAGCAGTCTGCAAGCTTTCCAGGAAGAGCAGCTGATTCAAGAAGTCCCTTACGGCGTGTTGCTTCACGAGCTTTACGAGCAGCAAGACGGCCTTTTGCAGCCTGAGATGCTTTCTTGAGAATCTCTTTTGCCTGGTTAGGGTGCTCTTCAAGGTACTCTGAGAGACCCTGGGTAACAATCTTGTTGGTGAGAGTTCTCATGTAAGAACTACCAAGCTTTGCCTTTGTCTGTCCTTCAAACTGAGGATCTGGCAGCTTAACTGAAATAACAGCAGTTAAGCCCTCACGAATATCACCGCCCTCAAGCTTAGGATCTTTCTCTTTAAGAATTCCCTGCCTGGTGCCGTAATCATTTACTACTTTAGTAAGAGCAGTACGGAAGCCCTCGAGGTGCATTCCGCCTTCTTCAGTAAAAATGTCGTTTGCAAAAGAAAGAGTTCTATCACTGAAGTCAGTATTCCACTGAATAGCAACCTCTACCTCACCCATCTGAGACATTGGAGCGTCAGGGTCTGACTTACCTTCAATATAGATAGGGCGAGAAAGTCCTGGTAAAACGGTTTTCTCATCATTAAGGTACTTAACAAAATCGATGATGCCGCCAGCATATTGGAAATCAACCTGACGAGGAGTGAGCTCACGCTCATCAACAAGAGTAATTTTAAGGTTCTTGTTAAGGAATGCGGTTTCCTGGAGACGGTCACGAAGTGTGTCAAAGTTATACGTAGTGGTCTCAAAGATCATGTCATCTGGCCAGAAAGTAATGGTAGTACCGTTAGATTTTGAAGTACCAATTTCCTTCATCTTCTGAACGGTTTTACCGCGCTCAAAGACCATCTCATAAATTTTGCCATCACGCTTAACCTGTGCAACAAGTTTCTTTGAAAGAGCGTTTACAACAGAAACGCCAACGCCGTGAAGACCGCCGGAGACTTTATAAGCGTTGTTATCAAACTTACCACCTGCGTGAAGGATAGTAAGAACAACCTCAAGAGTTGGAATCTTTTTCTGGGGATGAAGGTCTACAGGAATACCACGACCATTATCTTCAACAGAAATAGAGTTATCTGGATGAACGGTTACCTTAATTTTGGAGCAATAACCAGCCATTGCCTCATCGACTGAGTTATCTACAATCTCCCAAACAAGGTGATGCAGACCAGAAGCTGAAGTTGTACCAATATACATACCTGGACGCTTACGAACAGCCTCAAGGCCTTCAAGAATCTTAATCTCTGTACCGTCATACTTATTTTCTTTTGCCACGTAAGTCCTCTCTTCAATTGTGAGCGGAATGATATAGGTATTTTACTATGAAATCGCCAAAATCAACTCGGCACAGAGAAATTTCATTGTTTAAAAAGTAATATTTGGTATCTGAGAGGCTCTGTAAAGAGATTTAAGGACAGATTAGTGACAGATTAGACTAAAGACTCTTTTTTTGTCTAAAACTTGCTTCAATCGCTTTATAAGCCGTTGACTTAAGTGGCTCAGAAAGACCAGAAACTAACTCAGAAATTTGTATTTTTTCTTCTGGTGTGAGTTCTGGAAGATCTTTTTTCTCTTCTTTTTGGCCCTGTGCTTGCTTTTCTGATGAGTCATCTTCTTTACCAGCATGTCTATTGTATTTGTCCAGCTTAAATTCAAGGTCTGAGAACTCCAGGCCTTGCTCTGAGAGCCTGGCTCTATAAATTTCTCTCTGTGCAAGAAAATCAATCATACACATACGATTATCTACATAGACAGTAAGTACAGGGTACTCTCTACCAGCAACTTCTCTAACAAATACGCCGGTTGTATGTTCTGTCTCTCTTTCACCATTTGCTTCAACCCACGCAAGATAGGCACGACGATTTTTTGACATGCTCTTAGAATCTCTGAAGGTTCCAAGCAGAGAACTCATTAAATCTTTTGCATTTTCATTGCCACCGCGCGCAGGTGTTTCTTGTTGATTATTCATCGCTAAACCTAACTATCTGCGCTTTTTCTAAAACCTCTTCAGAAAAATACCCAAGGTTTGTAGTGGTAATAACCGTTTGAATGTCATGGAATGCAAATTCCATAATGGCTTTTCTGCGGTCTTCATCAAGCTCACTCATAACATCATCTAAAAGCAGCAAGGGTTTCTCGCCAAGTATTTCTTCTGAAAGGAGAACTTCTGCCATCTTAAGTGCTAAAACGACAGTTCTAATTTGGCCTTGAGAACCAAAATTTCTAGCATCTTTACCCTCAATTAAAAACTCAACGTCGTCTCGATGAGGTCCTTTTGTGCTTTGCTGACGACGAATATCATCCGTGCGAGCTTCATATAATGCCTGTAAGAATTGATCAGTAATTTCTTCTCTAGAAGCTTCAAGAGAAACCTCACCAATTGAAGAAATATAGTTCATTTCCAGGTGTTCTCCACCAGAGAGTTCCTGGTAGATCTCACACGTTTTCTTTGCCAGGCGATCAAACAAATGAATTCGTGCATGAAGAAGCGTAGCCCCTCCTCTTGCAAGTGAAAGATCCCACGCATCAAGCAAGTTTTCATCTGGCCAATCAGATTTAAGCAGCTTATTTCTTTGCTCAACTGTCTTGGTATATGCCGAGAAGACCTTGAAGTAGCTTTTATTTGCCTGACGGCCAAAGTCATCAAATTCTTCTCGACGATACGATGCGCCACCTTTAATCATTGAAAGGTCATCGGGATTAAAAAGCACCGACATCAGTGTTCCAGAAATATCTGCAGCCTGACATTTCTTGCCATTCTTTGAAAATTGACGGCGACGTTCTGTAATGGTGCAGGTATTTTCTAGCTTTCTTCCATCTCCTGTAAGAGAAATCTCTATCTTTGCCTCAGAAGTACCTGTAAGAAGGAGCTGTGATGGTGTGGGTTTTCTAAATGAATATCCAGCAGTAAGGAGTTGTAATGCTTCAACAGTATTTGTCTTACCTGCAGCGTTCTTTCCTACAAAAATAGTAGTTTGTGCAGATAAATCTATCTCTTTCGAAGAAAAACAACGAAAGTTATACAGCGAAACATGTTCAACTTTAAGTCCCACACAACCCCTATCAAATTAGAGGCGAACAGGCATCAGAAGATACAAGTAGTTAACCTTGCCGTTTGATTTAAAAATAGCTGGCTGAGAAGGACCTTGAAGCTCAAGACGCAAAAGATCCTTAGAAGGGGCAGCATTTACACAATCAAAGACATAGTGATAATTCAAAGCAATTGAAAGAGAATCTCCCTCAATCTGAGCTTCAATATGCTCGGAAGACTCACCCTGATCTGGTGAGGATGCAGAGAGCTTAACTTCTTTACCATCGGCATCAACATCAAAACGAACTGATGGATTTGCTAGCGCAATAACAGAAACACGTTTCAGGGCTGCAGAGAAATCTTCAACGTTGATATCAACCGACGCGGTGCAAGACGTAGGAAGTAGCTGCTTATAGTCTGGGAAGTGACCTTCAATCTTACGAGAGATGTGAGTGGTGTTTCCAAACTGGAAGACCACCTGATTGTCCGTAGTACCAATCAAAACCTTCTCAGTCATGCTGCGCATGGAAAGAACATCATGGAACACTTCACCAGAGATAATTGCAGTAAAAGACTCACCTGCTGGAGTGTCTGTGTTGGAATCACAAACAGCAAGACGGAATGAGTCTGTTGCAACAAGGCGAATAGTGTTGTCTTCGACAGTGAGAGAAATTCCCTGAAGAATAGGACGAGAAGCTTCCTTAGAAGTTACGCGATACACCTTATCAACCATAATTGATAGAAGTTGACTTGGGAGTTCACAGGTTTTCTCAAGATCAAACTCTGGGAATTGAGCCCAATCGTGAGCAGAAAGAGTATTAAGTCTAAAAGAAGAGCGCTGACATGTTACAGAAAGTGTGCGCTCGCCACCTTCAAAAGTAATTGCAGCATCAGGAAGATTTTTAACAATGTTCTGGATAACCTTTCCAGAAACAACTGTCTCTCCTTCTTCCTCTACGTTTGCTGCAATTTGATGCTTAATAGAAATAGTTAAGTCACTGGATTGTAGCTCAAGCATGCCATTAAATGCTTTGAGATAAATACCGGAGAGAATAGGAAGTGTTGTATTAGAACCAATGCCTTTAGAAACAATATCAAGTGCCGTCTGGAGAGCGGATTGACTTACGGTAAATTTCATGACGACCCTTTCTATTATTTCTTAGATAAGAATAAAAATATCGTAGTAATAATAAGCTATGTTGAAAAGAAGAAAGCTTTACATTTCTAGAGGTAGAAATATGTTTCTAGAGGTCAGATTTGTTTGCTTATTTTTGACATTCATAAACAAAGTAAAACTCCCCCTCTTAAACTCTCAACAACAAACCATTACTTCTCTTCACCAATTAACATCTTACTAACAGGTTTTAAACACTAACTTTGTTCAAGGATAGTCTTCTTAAGTTGAGAAATTTGATCATAGAAACTTTTGTCTTCTTTGATTCTCTCTTCTATTACCTCAATGCTGTGCAAAATAGTTGCGTGTTTTCTTCCACCAAAATGCTTACCAATATTTACCAGTGTGTATTGGCAAAGGTCGTGGGCAAGATAAATTGCAACGTGACGAGGTTCTGCAATCTCTTTATTTCTCTTGTTGCCAACAATATCGCGATGACTAATGCCATAGATATTTTCTACAACTTCTTGGACCTTCTCGATATTTACGGTCTTTAAAACGCGACGCCAGAGCGTGTCTGCAATCTTATCGATTTCTTCCTGTTTTATATTTGTGCCAGATTCTTTTGCCTTAATCTGACCAGTTACACAACGATTACAGAAGCCCTCAAGCGTTCTAATACTTTGACCAGCCTTGTCAGCCATGTAGCGACGGATGTCCTCTGGTAAATCATCTGCAGTAAGAGAAGAATTTCTCTCTTTAAAAGCTCGGTCGCAGAAGACATGAATAAGATTAAGTTTCATCTCATAACTTGGAGACTCAATACCAATAACGATGCCACCACTCATACGAGAAGTAATACGGTCATCAAAGCCGTCAGATCCCATACCAAGCTGAGCAGGGGTTCTATCTGCGGCAAGAATAATCTGCTTACCTCTATCAATAAGAGAATTAAAAATATTGAAGAAGAAGTTAATAGTACCTGCTTTACCAGCAAGTTTTTGGACGTCATCGATAATAAGAACATCAATGTTTTGGTAGTTATTACTAAGCTCTGTTGCTGCGTTTCCTGACGCGTTTTTACGAACTGCATTTACGTAGTCATCAACAAAGGCATCTGCATCTTTGTAAACACAAACGCGTTCAATATCTTCAGAGTTGATGTAGTTTTGAACCGCGCGTAGAAGGTGAGTTTTTCCAAGACCACTTGCACCGTAAATAAACAGCGGATTTGCCTTACCTTTTGCGTCGTTTGCAACATTTAATGCATGCTGATGTGCAAGCTCATTCTCGTCACCAACAACAAAGCGATCAAACGTGAGGTTTGAATTGAAAGATGTCTCCTCATAAAGAGGATTACTCTTACGGCGCTTTAAGGTCTGTTGTTTCAATGCTTCAAGACTTTGTTCCTGGGATTCAAAATCTTGAATCTGCTCTGGAACAACTGCTTGTATAGGAGCAGTTTTTTGCTTCCACGCATTGAACTCTTGAGGAGTCATTGTGGAAGTAGTGGTAACGGGGGTAGAAGACTTTGTAAGAGTAAGGCTCAAAATAATGTCTTCAAAAGCTGCTGCCGAAAGGCATCTCTCAACAATCGGAAGATTTTTAAGGATACGGTTATATGCCAAGCGCATTGATGTTTCAGCACACAGTGCGTTATCTTCAACTTTAATTGGAGTGCAGGTTCTCAACATAGCGATAAAAGCCTCTGGCTGATTCTCTTCAACCAAGAGGTCAATTGCGTCTTGCCACAGAGCTACTGCGTCTGAATCAATTGATGCATCCATACGTGTCCAATCAAAATGTTGAAAATTGGGACACCTAGTATAGAGGAATGTTGATAACTTTCAGCGAATAATGTTGAGAAACTCTATGAAAGGAGAGTCTCTCCAATAGTAGTGAGCTTATATTTCTGCCCAACTTTTCCAATTATTCCTATGTTTACCAGCGATTTTAATTCTCTTGACCACGTTGGTGTTGAAAGTCCATAGGTACTTGTTAACTCTGTTGCTCCAACCCATTCATGTTCAGAGAGATATTGAAGAACTTGTTTTGCTCGATCTGTAAGTATCAGATTGGGAAGCTGTGTAGCTGGCTGTGCAGCTATCTGATGAGATACTGCTTGTGGAGCATGTGAAACTGTTTGTTGGTTCTGATTTACAGGTAATTCTTCAGCTTCTTCTTGAGTTGGAAGCGTCTGAATGTGCGCATCTTTAGAGCGGCGTGTTGACAAGGTAACAATGGTTCCGCCAGAGATATTGTCTTCGAGGGTAAGACTTCCACCCTTTTCAACCATGTATTGTTGAGCATAAGGAAGCCCAAAACCAACGCCTCTAATAAACGATTTCATCTCTTCTGTTGCAGAAGAAGTACCAAACTCAAGAGCTCGATTTTTCTCTTTAATACCAGGTCCTTGGTCTGAAAACCTAATGGTATTTCCGTTATCCATGATTGAAATTGTAGGTGCTACAAATCGAGCGTGAATGAAATTTTCCACAATCTCACGCATAACCATAAAAGGAATATTTCCTCCCTGCTCGTGAGCAAGCTGGTTAACGGTAGCTGCAATTTCATCAAGATAAGATCGAACGTCTTTTGGTTCTACGAGAACAACTCGAGGTGCTGCAGCTTTATCGTCATACACTGCAATACGTGCAGAATAACGGACGGTGAGAGAATTATCAGAACCAGCGTCTTTTTCATTCTGGTTTGTGTTTTCCTCAACAAAAGGAAAGAAATCTCTTGCCATGACACCCCCTTTTCAACAATTGTTAAACAAATGAAGAAAACTTTTCGTTTTCTTTCACGATGAATGAAAGTTTTCAACAAGTGTTAAACATCTGTAGATAACTTTATATCTTTGTGAAAGACGTACTGAATGATAGTAGCATTTAACGGACATATTTCAGCTTGCAGAAATATTCCTTTCAACAAATTTCTTCACTTATCTCAAGTGAAATTTTCAAAATGAAAGGTTTTCTCGCTAGGTTTTTTGAATAAAAAAGAGAAAAAGTTGAGGTATTTGCGTAAAAAATTTGACAGGTACCTATAAACGCGAGTACAATCTGTAGGCTTTTTAATCGATACTGTACCCGTTCGGGAGGAAATAGCTATGAAGCGTACCTACCAGCCAAATAAGCGCAAGCGCGCAACTACCCACGGTTTCCGTGCACGTATGGCAACTAAGAATGGTCGTGCCGTTCTCGCTCGTCGCCGCCTTAAGGGCCGTAAGCGCCTCACCGTCTAAGGAATGTTTCTGTGAAGACCATTAAATCTCGTTCAGAGTTTGAAAGGGTCTTCTCTGCGGGGAAGAGGGCTCAAAGTTCTGTTCTTCGTATACGAGTAGCACCATCCACTGAGGCACATCCTTCCGAGGTAGCCTTTGTAGCTCCAAAAAGATTAGGTAACGCCGTATTTAGAAACAGGTGTAAACGCGTTCTGCGCGAAGCAGCTCGAAAGAGTGGTTTACCTGTTGAGGGATACGGCATTATTCTCTTTGCGACTAAAGATACACACAGCACTAATCCTGCTGATATAAGCGTTTCTTTGGATGCTTTGTTAAGAAAGACAGGGGTCAAATGAGCGAGAAAAGACAAGGCTCTTTTCTCGCAAACTTGTTCCTAGGTGCTATTCGTTTCTATCAAAGAAACATCTCTCCCCTTTTTAAGCCTCACTGTATTTATCGGCCCACTTGCTCCGAATATGCAGTTCAGGCCATACAAAAGTATGGTGTTAAAAAGGGAAGTTGGCTTGCTCTTAAGCGTATTGCTCGCTGTCACCCTTTTCATAAGGGAGGATACGATCCCGTTCCGTAAAGGAACGCACCGGAGGAAAAATGTGGGATTGGATTGTTAACTTTCTATACACAGTCTTAGCGGGACTTCAATCATTCTCGGGAGACTGGGGTATGGCAGTTATCCTGCTTACCATCATCATCCGTATTATCCTGGTTCCAATGACCAACAAGCAGACGGCCTCTATGGCTCGTATGAGCGTTGTTCAGCCAAAGCTCAAAGAAATCCAGGAGCGCTATGCTGATGATCCAGTAAGACAGAACGAAGAAATGCGTAAGCTTTACGCAGAGATTAACTTCAATCCACTCGGTGGTTGTCTTCCTCTGCTTCTGCAGTCCCCTATCTTTATTGCACTCTTTACCGTTGCAAAGATGGTTCCGGTAGACTCTCGTTTCTACAATATTCTTCCTTCTATCGCACGAGCAACGTCTGACATTTTTGCTGTTGATGGCCTTGTTGCTGCTATCCCTTACATAATTTTTGTTCTTCTATTTGGTCTTACAACCTTCCTTTCTATGGCAGTAAATGCTCGTACAAGCTCTGGTGAGCAGCGTACCCAGCAGTACATGATGGGTGGCATGATGACCCTCATGATGCTCTGGTTTGGTTGGACTGTGCCAGCAGCTGTTCTTCTCTACTACGTTACTTCTGGTATTTGGCAGCTTGCTCAGCAGCAGCTTATTACCAAGCGCATTATGGAAAAAGAGAAGCTTAAGGCTGAGGCTCAGATGGCTAATAAGCCAATCGAGGTTGACGTGGTGAGAAAAGAAAAGAAGCCACGCCCTCACAAAAAGTCTTAGTAGCTGGGCTTGAACAAAATAACTTTTGTTTACAGAATTTGTTACAGTAGATTAATAATTAAACTTTTTATATTGACTGGAGGACGACATGGAGGATGAGACTTTCGTTTCTGAGCCAAACGCTCTTAATGAGTCTCCTGTCGTTGATTCACAAGACGAGTTTGTTTCAATTCGAGAGCATTTTGAAGCTGGAATTCAGCTTACTGATGCTGAGATGAATAAGATTGCAGATATCGCTGTCTTTTATTTAAGAGAGCTTCTCTCCTTCTTTGGTGAGAATAGCTGTGCAATTGATGAGTACGACGGTGAAGATGGAGAACTTATTCTTGACGTAACCGGCGGCGATCTTGCAATTCTTATTGGTCGTCACGGTAATACACTTGAGGCTCTTCAGATGGTTCTCTCTTCTTTGATGAGTGCTAAGCTTCACTTCCACTATCCAGTATCTGTTGATGTTGAGAGCTACAAGAGCCGCCGCCGCAATAAGCTTCAGGAGATGGCCCTCTCTGCTGCTGCTCGTGCTAAGAAGACTGGTAAGGTCTCTCTTGCTCCAATGAGTGGCTATGAGCGTCGCATTATTCACATCGCACTGAGAGACAACCTTGAGGTTACTACACACTCTGAGGGCGATGATCCATATCGTCGCGTTGTGGTAACTGCTATTAATAGCTAAGAACTTCTAACAAGCTTTAGTAATTTGATGAGGAAGGTTTACGCCTTCCTCTTTTTTTGTGACAATTCTTCTTGTTACAAGAAGTTTTGTCACAGGAGAAACAATGTCTGAATCAGAGAAGTCCTTATACAATTCAAAAGAGAATGTACTGAAGGAGCTTCTCCTTAACTATGGAATTAATTCAACAGAGCACCAAAGAAGACAGCTTCTGAAACATATTGAACTACTAATTGAGATAAATAAGAATCTGAACCTCACAAGAATTACTTCAGTTGATGACGCGCTAGTGCTCCATATTCTTGATTCTTTGTTGCCACTCAAAGTGAGTAATGAGTTTTTATCTGGTACTCACAACTATATTGATATTGGTACCGGCGGAGGCTTTCCTGGACTGCCTCTTGCAATCATGAGTGATAATAAAACACTATTGGTTGATTCTATCGGAAAAAAGATCAATGCGGTTCAGTCAATGATTGATGAGATTGGTCTAAATGAGAGAGTTAGAGCCGAGAAGCTTCGTGCAGAAGAAATTCCAAATGCATATAAACAGAAGTTTGATTTTGTGACTTTTAGAGCTGTTGCGAAGACAAATATTCTTTTGGAGTACGCAGAGCCTTTCTTAGCCCCTCAAGGCACTCTTATAGTAATGAAGGCCAATGTTGATGAGATAGAGCTTCAGGACGCCTCTCAGGCAGCCAAAATTTTTGGATACGAAAATGTTTCACGTGAAACATTTGAGTTACCAAACAATATTGGCCATCGAGAAATTCTTTTATACAAAAAAGTTGCAAAGAGCAAAATTAAATTACCAAGAAAAAATGGAATGGCAAAATCAAATCCGTTTGTTGCAAGAAGAGGGTAATTGTTGAATGTTTCACGTGAAACATTCTGTATTATTAAATAAACTTGGCCAAACGGAGGATAAATGAGCTACAACGACCTTTCGAGGGGATTTCAGGATAGAGATCCTAAAGTTCTGGCAGTAATTAATCAAAAAGGTGGAGTTGGAAAATCAACTACCGTAATTAATCTTGCTGCTGCATTAGGTGAAACAAAGAAGAAAGTTCTGATTATCGATTTTGACCCACAAGGAAATGCGACAAGTGGTTTTGGAATTGATAAAGAGGAACTTGAAGCTGATATTTATGACGTAATTCTCAATGAAACGCCAATCGAAGAGGTATTGCAGCAAACAGTTCAGAAATACGTAACTATTGCACCAGCAACCATTCAACTTGCCGGTGCTGAAATTGAACTTGTCTCTGTTGACTCAAGAGAAAATATATTAAAGCAGGCGATTGAACAGGTTAAAGACTATTTTGACTACATTTTGATTGATTGCCCACCATCACTAGGTCTTCTAACAATTAACGCTTTAGTTGCTGCAAACAGCATTCTTATCCCAATTCAGTGCGAGTATTATGCACTAGAAGGCGTTACCAAGATTGTTGAATCAATGAAGATGATGCAAAAACAGCTTAATCCAGATCTTGAAATCTTTGGCGTAGTAATGACCATGTTTGATAGTAGAACTTCCCTATCTAAGCAGGTAGTCAATGAAGTATCTAATTACTTTGGTAACAAGGTATTCAAGACACTTATTCCAAGAAACGTCAAAATTGCTGAGGCACCAAGTCATGGTTTGCCAGTAACCATGTATGCACGAATAAGTATGGGCGCACTTGCATATAACAAACTTGCAAAGGAAGTGAATCGTCGTGGTTAAAAAATCAGGACTTGGTAAAGGCCTTAATTCGCTCTTTAGCGAGGTAGATGCAGAGGTTGGTAATAAAAAAGAAACTACCACGCTGCCTTTGAAGAAAATTAAGCCAAATAAAGACCAGCCTCGCAAGCGTTTTGACGAAGCTGAGCTTACTGAACTCAGTGATTCTATTAAGCAAAACGGTATCCTTCAGCCACTTCTTGTTCGCGAGAAGGGCGACCACTACGAAATTGTTGCTGGTGAGAGACGTTTCCAGGCTGCAAAACTTGCAAAATTAGAGGAAGTACCTGTTGTAATCAAAGCAATTTCTGACGAGGAAGTATTCAAGCTTGCTCTTATTGAGAATTTGCAGAGATCTGACTTAAGCCCAATCGAAGAAGCACAAGGTTATAAACAGCTCATTAAACAGGAGAACTTAACCCAAGACGATTTGGCCAAGGTTCTCTCAAAATCAAGATCTGCAATCACAAATACCCTACGCCTTCTTGACCTTCCAACAGAGGTACAGACTTTGATGGTAGAAGGACGTATTAGTGCTGGACACGCTCGTGCAATTCTTTCCGTTAGTGGTAAAGAAGGAAGAGTCAAACTTGCTCAGAAAGTAATTGAAGAGAACTTGTCTGTCCGCCAGACAGAAAACCTTGCTCCACTATTTTCTGTCACTAATGTAGAGAAACCAAAAAGACAACCTACTCCACAGGCGTATAAGCGTGCGGCAAGGCAGTTAAGAATTGCTTTGGATACTCCAGTCAAAGTGCGAAATGTTCGCGGCAAGAATAAAATTGAAATCGAATTCAATGATGAGGACGAGCTTGCTGCTTTAGTTGAAAAACTATCAAACGGTAAAGAAGCATAATGAAGATAAAGTTTGCAATTATATCTACAGTTTCACTGCTCGGAATAGCTTTTCTCGCAAAACGCGCCTTGTTGACTAAAGAAGCTCAAAGAAGTTTTCTCCACGCAATGAGAAGGTCGAGAAGAGCACTTGACGCGATTCTCGACGATTATTCAGGTGATGTTGATAGAAAAACTTCAAAAAACATTCTTTCTCATCAAGCGAGAGTAGAAAAAGAATGGCTAAAAGCAATTAATTAGAACAAATGTTCTATATATGAACTAAAGAAGAAGGGACTCGAGAGGGTCCCTTCTTTACAGGTAATGTGTAGGATATGTCGCGTTTAACGTGCATTTCTCTTTTGGAAGAGCTGTCCACAAGCCGCATCAATGTCAGACCCACGAGAAAGACGGATAGTTGCTTCAACGCCAACAGAATTGAGGCTGTTTACAAACTCCTGTGCGCGGGCAGGGGATGTTGGATGGAACTTAGAGCCCTCAATCTCGTTAAGTTGAATGATGTTAACGTGGCAAAGCGTTCCTCGACAGAAGTCTCTCAAGGCTCCAAGCTCATTGTCGGAATCGTTAACGCCTTTAATCAGCGCATATTCATATGTTGGACGACGACCGGTCTTATCGACATACTCACCCATAATGTCGTACAGGTGAATCAGTGAGTATTTACGAACTCCTGGCATGAGGGTGTCTCGCGTCTTTTGCACCGCAGAGTGAAGCGAAACAGCAAGCGTAAATTGCTCGGGCTCTGAGGCAAAACGTTTAATCATAGGAATAACGCCACAGGTAGAAACCGTAATATGGCGCGCACCAATGCCGGCCCCGTCAGGGGAGTTGAGACGTCTCATAGCCGCAAGAGTAGCGTCGTAGTTCATGAAGGGCTCGCCCTGGCCCATAAGAACAACGCTGGTAACGCGCGCGTCAAAATCGTCGCGGACGTGCATAACCTGCTCGTAAATCTCGCTCGCAGAAAGAGAACGGGTGAGACCAGCAGCGCCTGTTGCACAGAAAGCACAGCCCATGGCGCAGCCAGCCTGTGTAGAAGCACAGACCGAAAGCTTATTGCCGGTTGGCATGCCAACGCACTCGACAGAAGTACCATCAGGGTAGCGAAGCAGGTATTTACGGCTTCCGTCTTCAGAGACCTGGCGAACAATTTGTTCAGCACCAGCAAGCGATACCTGCTTAGATAGCTCTTCTCGCAGCGTTTTTGGAAGATTACTCATCTGATCAAAAGAGGTAGCGCCCTTAGACCAGATCCATTCCTCAATCTGCTTTGCACGGAATTTTGGCTGGCCAAGGGAAGTCACAAGCTCAAGAATTTGCTCTGATGAAAGACTTCTGAGGTCAGATTTGGCGGCAGCCTTCTGTGGGCGAGGATCAAGCGCGGAGATGTCTGCGCCGTCAGCCGTGGTGTTTGTGCCGTCAAGAGTATTATTTGATTGCATTTTTGTCCTTCTCCAACTCTTCTAAGCTATCTGCGGTATCTTAGAAGAAATACGTTTACTAGAGTTTACCCTATGGGAGACTTATCTGAAGGAGCGGAAATGACACGTGAAGAGCTAAAAAAGCTTCATGTAGCAGTTGTTTCAGGTGGCTGGTCAGACGAGCATGAGATTGCAATGGAGTCTGGCAAGCAGTGTGCAGCAGCACTTAAAGAAGCTGGCTTTACCAGTGTTGACCTGCTTGATGTTGCAGAAAAAGACTTTGTAGTTACCCTTGCTCAGGGCGGTTATGATGTCGTGTACGTTGCTATGCACGGCCGTTTTGGTGAGGATGGCTGCATCCAGGGTCTTCTCGAGATTCTGCACATTCCTTACACGTTTTCTGGCGTCCTTGCGTCTGCTATGGGAACTGAAAAAGAGCTGTCGAAGCTCATGTATAGGCAAGCAGGCGTTCCAACTCCTAAGGGAATTGACGTTGCTGCAGGTACCGTCTTTACAGATGAACAGGTAGACAAGCTTATTGAGGACCTCGGACTCCCTATGTTTGTAAAGCCTTCTGGCAATGGCTCCAGCTACGGCGTTACGCGCGTTACTTCGCGAGAAGAACTTCCCGCTGCACTTGAACTTGCAGGCGAGCAGGGTGAGCGCATCCTAATCGAGGAGAGCATTGAGGGAACGGAGATTACCGTTCCTGTTATTGGCAACGAGGACCCAACAGCTCTGCCAATCGTTGAGATTGTTACGGGCGATGAGTTCTACAGCATTAAGACAAAATATGAGCCAGCATCCCTGCACCATGTGATTCCAGCTCGTCTTGAGCCTGCAGTATATGCACGTGCTCAGGAGCTAGCTATCAAGGCTCACAATGCACTTGGTTGCCGCGGCGTTTCTCGTAGCGACTTTATTGTTACGAAGGACGGCGTCCCAGTGGTACTGGAGACAAATACCATTCCTGGTATGACTGCCCGTTCTTTGCTGCCTGATTCTGCACGTACCGGCGGCATTGATTTCCCTGAGCTCTGCACTCGCTTTATTGAGTTTGCACTTGAGGATCGCCAGTAGATTTGTAGGTTATGACCAGCACTAAAAGCGCTACACAAAAACTAGAAGAACTCATTCTTCCAGGTACCCCCTCTGCGGTTTGCAAGAAGTATTTAGAACTTGCAGAGAGGGCGGAGCATGAGTCGTTTGATGTCTTAGAGGACGACATTGTTGTTTTGGATACCGAGACAACAGGTCTGTCCTTTAAGAAATGCTCCCTTATTGAGATTTCTGCTGCTAAATTGAGTGGTAGAGAGATTGTGGAGCGCTTTCAGACTTTTGTTGACCCGGGGTGTCCAATTCCAGAAGAAATTACGGCTCTGACCTCAATTACTGACGAAGATGTTAAAGGTGCGCCAAGTGCAAAAGAAGCTGTTGCTGCTCTTGCAGAATTTGTTGGCGGTCTTCCGATTTTGGCACACAACGCCACCTTTGACCGTACGTTTATTGAACGGGTGCCCGGAGGAACTTCTGTCTCCGATACCTGGATTGACACACTGTCGCTTTCACGCATAGCTCTACCTCGACTTTCTTCGCACAAGCTTTCTAGCATGGCTGAAGCGTTTGGCACCATGAAGGTCACTCACCGCGCAAGCGACGACGTAGATGCCCTTTGCGGCATGTGGCGCATCTTGCTTTTGGGACTTATGAATCTGCCCCGCGGGCTTCTCGCCAAATTGGCGTCAATGCACGATGGAGTGGAGTGGACGTTTAGGCCAATCTTCTCGTATTTGTCGCAAATGAAGGAAGAAGAGGCTGTTCAGCGGGGTGTCGCAAAGAAAGATGCAACAGGTGCCGAACTTGCAGATGCAGAGATCTCTGGCACGTTTTTCTCGCTCAAGGATATTCGCAGCCAGCTTGTTGCCGACATAAAAGCAAAGGCGAGAAGAGACGCGGACGACCCTGAGACGCCTGCTATGCTGCCTATTTCTAAAGATGAGATTCACAGAGCGTTTGCTAAACCGGGCATTGTCTCGCAGATGTACGACAAGTTTGAGACGCGCAGCGAGCAAGTCAGTATGTCCGTTGAGGTCAGAAATGCGCTGGTAACTTCTTCGCACAGAGAGCTTGAGGCGGGGACTGGTATTGGCAAGTCGATTGCATACCTGCTGCCTGAGGTGCTTTTTGCGCAAAAAAATGACGTTACCGTAGGCATTGCTACAAAGACAAACGCCTTGACTGACCAGCTAGTTGCTCATGACCTTCCGGCTCTTGCACGAGCGTTGCCAAATGGATTGAGTTTCTGCAGCTTAAAAGGATACGAGCATTATCCGTGCCTGCATCGCGTTGATAGGGCTGCTCTTGAGGAGCTTCCGCTGACGCTGCTTGACCAGGAAGGGCGCTCGAGCAACAGCGTTGCGTCTGACATGCTGACCACAATTGCGGTGATTTATGCCTACGCGTGCCAGTCGGCTGATGGCGATTTGGATGCGTTGGGGATTCGCTGGCGCTCGGTTCCACGAGAGATGGTAACTATCAAAGCAGCGGAGTGCCTGCGCTCCAAGTGCCCGTATTACCCTCATGAGTGCTTTGTTCATGGAGCTCGTAAACGTGCAGGATCTTCAGATGTCGTGGTGACCAACCATTCTCTGTTGCTTAGAAATGTTGTTGCTGACGGTAAAATTCTGCCTCCTATCAGGCATTGGGTAATTGACGAGGCCCACGGTTTTGAAGCTGAAGCTCGCCGTCAGTGGGCAGTGGAAATCTCTGCCAAAGAAATGCGAAACGGCTTTGAACTGCTTGGAGGTATCAAGTCTGGTGCCATTCACGCCGCTATGGTGGGTGCTGCTAACCTTGAGGACTCTACGCTGCTCACCGGGCTTCTCACGCGATCTGCTGCCGCAGTTCAGCGAGCCATGGCAGCAATGGGCAACCTTATGGCCACTGTGCATGAGCTGGCTCCGTTGGCTAAAAGTGATGGTGGTTATAACTCCCTTCAGCTTTGGATTAACGATGAGGTAAGAGAGACGGAGGAATGGAAAGAGGTCTTGGAGACCGCTTCCGTTGCCCTTTCTGCTCTTGAAGAAGCGGCGCTTCGTATAGGAAAAACCACCGAGGCGCTCATTGCATCAGCTCCAAACCTTGCAAGCAACTTGAGCGAGGCGGGGGTGTTCTTGAGCACCCTTCTGGAGTCTCTGAAGCTTATCTGCGAGGGAACAGACAAGAGTTACGTCTATTCAGCAAAGTTGACTCGACTGAAGCGTGATATTGGCTCTGAGGCTCTTGTGGCTGAGAAGCTCGATATTGGTGCAGAGCTGGCAGAGAAGTGGCTTCCTGAGACGCATTCCGTTGTGTTTACCTCGGCGACCATTGCCGTTGGTGATGATTTCTCGCATTTTGAGCACGCTGTTGGCCTGGATAGAGGCGCCTTTGAACACAAGAGTCTGCACTTAGACTCTAGCTTTGACTACGAGAATCATATGGCTGTCTTTGTGGCCGAAGACATGCCTGCACCAACTGATCCAGGTTACCTAGACGCTCTGGAAAAGCTGCTATACGACGTTCATGTTCAGATGGGCGGCTCAGTGCTGACGCTCTTTACCAACAGACGCGATATGGAGCGACTCTATGAAGCGTTGGAGCCACGCTTGAGTGAGCAAGGCCTTAATCTTGCCTGCCAGGAGCGATCTTCTTCTGCGCGTCGTGTCCGTGAAAAGTTCCTAGCCGAAAAGAACCTCTCGCTGTTTGCTCTTAAATCGTTCTGGGAAGGCTTTGATGCTGCGGGGGACACGCTTAGGTGCGTAGTAATTCCTAAGCTTCCGTTTGCAAGCCCTAATGAACCGCTGGTCAAAGAGCGTGAAGCGCGAGAAGATCGTGCGTGGTGGCGTTATTCTCTGCCAGAGGCGGTAATTGCAACAAAGCAGGCCGCTGGCCGTCTTATTAGAAGCGCTGATGACAAGGGCGTTTTGGTGCTTGCCGATTCCAGACTGGTGTCCAAGCGATATGGCAGCTCGTTCTTAAAATCGCTGCCTAACAAGAACTACCAGCGTGTTTGCACAAAGGACATCTCCGAGCAAATTGCCAAGTGGCGAGAAGAACACGACGCGTAGCAGGGCTGCAATCACCTGATTGGCTTAGAGTTGCTCTTCTGCAGCAAGTAAAGACGCAGCGTAAGTGCGCATTGCGTGTATCACGGCCTTGTCTTTGGTTGTTACTTTTCCCTTAAGGGCAAGCAACCGTTGTAGCAGCCACGTTCCACCGTAGTAGGGGATAGTTGCTTTAATTTCTACAGCATTGCGCTGGCTTCCAACTGTTTTAAGTCCCGGCCACGAATAGCGCGTAAGTGCGTTTTTATCAAAGAAGGTAAGCTCTACCAGCTGAGACTTTTCTTGCATAGCAGAATCTTGCACGCGTTCCGCAAGCTTTCTGTGCTCAAATGAAGCGGATTGCGTTTCAATGCAGCTCATTCGATTGACCCTAAAGACCCTTTGCTGCTCTAGGTTTAAATCAACCCCCTCGATAAGCCACCCATTTTCTCCGTATGACAGCTTATAGGGAAGAACCTCTCTCTGGCTAATTGCAGCATCTCTATCACCGCGAGCTTCTGCAACAGACGTCTCAGAGCGATAGTCGAATGAAATGACTTGAGATTCTGCAATTGCATTTGAGCAGGTGAGAAACGCATCTACTTCTTTAAAGTGACTTTTGGAGACAAGAGAGACCGAAGACCCGTCCTGTGAAGAGCTTTTTGTATATGGAGGCTTCAAGAGGCTCCAAAATACACTTTCTTGGGGCAAAGTAAGCGCGGTAAAAGCCTCTTTAAGTGCCAAGGTTTCTTCACCCGTTAAGACAAGCCTGCGAGTTTTAAAGGGAGACTCTCCAACGAGTGTCAAAGTATCTTGGTCTCCCGTAAGGGGGAGGGGAAGATAGCCATTCTCGTCCGTGAGCTGCAAAAGCTCCATCAGAATAGCGGTCTCTTCAGAGGAGATGCCAAATCGCGACTGAACCGCGCTGAGCTCAACTGCGTCAAAAGACTCCCTCAATGCAGAAGCAAGCAGTATGAGCTTATAGACAGCTGACGATATGTTTTTTCTTCCAAAAGAGGTGTTTTTAACAGCCATTGGCAACCTCGCTTAAAGATTCTCTCCACTTTGCGAGAAGAGACTCTGGAGACCTTGGAATTACTCCATGAGCAAGAATCCAAGATAAAGCGGCGTCTTCATGAGCGTAAGCAACGGTCCACAAAGCACCATTAGAGAGGAGCTCAACATCCCCTTGACCTTGCGAGAAATGCTCAAATGCAGCGAGTATGTTTTTGGGGACAAACGCAGTAAGAACGCCAGTCTGCAATCCGAGCTGGAAATCAAGGAGTTTATAGTCTTTTGAATCAAACTCTTCTGGTATGGAGAAGGACTCATTTTTAAGAATCGCAGCATCTAAAACACGGTCAACGCGAAAAGTTTTTATGGAAGCGGTCTCAGTACTGGATGAAAAATCTTGGGCCACAAAGTATAGAAGTCCCTGCGAAACAAAGAAATCCAGTATGCCCAAATCTTTTTGTTTAACTAGGTCCTGTGAGTTTGTGTAGGTGATGTTTACCAGTTGTTTAGAGCTGAGTGATTCGTATAGAACAGGAAAGACTTTGCTTTGGGAAGAAGTGCTGAGTTTTTGGCTGTCTGACTTACCTGAGTCCGAGGAATAAAAGTTACCCACAATTTTAGAGAGCGCGTTTCTCAATTTCTCTTGGTACACAAAAGTTGTATCAGTGAGAATTGCACTGCAGATTACAAGGAGCTGATTGGCATCTTCAGGGCTTAAGTCGTACGAGGAATTAAAGAAATTCGAGTCCGAAAGATAGAATGACTTTTCTTTTCCCGTTTTTACCTCTGTAATTGTAAATCCAAGCTGTTTCAAAACAGTGCGGTCTCTTGAAAAAGTTCTTAAAGCAGAATCGGTAGATAAATCTGAGTAAATTGCCGTATATATTTCTGCCGAGGGTAGAGGTCCCTTTTGAAGTAGCAGCATAAATAGCGAGAAAATCCTCCAGGCACCCAGTTCATTATTACCTAGAGTTTGATCGTTTGGAGCCATATCCACCTCCCGCTTTTTGCTAGTTGAACTCAAATCTCTCTAAACATATACGAAAGTTTTTGATATTTAGTGCAGAATTTCTAAATTTGGACGTAAAAATACACTTTAACCGCTATATTTCGATATAAGACGTATACTAATGACGTATGTATGAAACCTGTCAGAAGACATGCCAACGAAGGACGTAGTATGGCCATTACACATGACTATGTTGACTATTTAGACGAGCAGATTGATATTGCTCCTGCCGGTAGCCAAGAGGAGCTTCAGGCCGCTCAAACCATTGCTGAAGAAATGAAACTTCACGGGCTTGAGGCAACCATTGAAGAATTTGATGCTAAGTCTATTAAGAGTCTTGGTTATTCAATTTATCTAATCCTCCTCTTCATTGGTGTTATTTTTGCAGGCACTGGTAATGCAGCACTCATTGCTTTTGGTGTTTTGCTTGTTGCTGGCTTTGGCGCACTTACTTGCCTCAAGTATTTTGGTAATGACATTCTTGGTTCATTTGGATCTTCTATTAGAAGCCAGAACGTTGTTGCTAAACACGAAGCCACTGGTGAGCTTGTCGCAAAAGGCAATCGTCCAATCGTAATTGTTGCTCACTATGACTCTCCACATACAAACTTCCTTGTTGAGTCTCCTGTAGCAAAGTACGTACCACTTGTACAGAGGTATGCGCGTTGGTGTGTAGTTGCCGTGTTTGTTGCTACGTTTGTTCAGATTCTTCGTTTCCTTCCTGATCCAGTTCGTGTCCTTTTCTGGATTGTTGGTATTCTTGCAGCTCTTCCACTTGTTGCTCTTTCTGTCGCAACTATCGCAGAGCGTTTTGCACCTTGCACTATTGGCGCAAACAACAACAAGTCTTCAGTTGCAGCACTTCTTGGTATTCTCGAGAATGTCCGTCCTACTGGTCATCGCCCCGAGGTTGTTCATCATTTTGCAGGAGATGCAGCTGCACTTATCCCAGAGCCTGATGAGGTGGAAGGCGTCCGCCACGGCGAGGAAGTTCTTAATTCACTGGGCATTCTTCCTGAGGATTGCGAAGTAAGCTACGTTGCTTATGACACTACTGGCGCAAGTCAGACTGCATCTCTCGAGGATGTTGCAGAGGCTGTAAATGCAACAACAGAAGAAGAGCAGACTGAGGATGCTTCTGCTGACAACACTGTTGCGTATGATTCTGTTGACGATGAGCTCAATGCAACTATGAAGCAGGTTCACGAGTCCGCTGATGCAGATGCAACGCAGGTACAGCCTGAAGCAACACATGAGCTCCATGCTAAGAACGATTTTGCTCGTCGGGCATCCCTCTTTGATCTTCCTGATCCTTCTGGCGACGCCGTTGATCCACTGGCTCCATCTTCTGAGCCAGCTCCTCACTATGTTCCAGCTCCAACATCTGCACCTTCTCCAGAGGTAGAAGACGAAGAGAGCCCATTCGACACCATTTCGGCTGATGAGGGTCTCACAGAGGCACAGGACGCAAAGACTCCTGAGGCAAAGCGCCGTTCCTTTAGACTCTTCGGTCGTAACGACGGACCATCAGATGATTGGAAGGGCGGAGCAGCTCCATCTGCAGAGAATCGTGAAGATACTGACTCTGAGGATGCATCTGTTGTCTCTGAGGATGATCTTCGTAATGCTGTTCTTTCACTTTCTGATGACGAGCTCATTGCACACGATATTTGGTTTGTTGCACTTGGAGCGTCTGATTTTGACCACGCAGGCATGAGGGAGTTCCTCGCAAAGCATAGAACTGATATTCGCGGAGCTTTTCTCATTAACCTTGATTGTGTTGGTGCTGGTACGCTTTCCATTCTTAAGAATGAGGGAATTGGCAACGTCCGCCGCGCTGATCGCAGAATGACTCGACTCCTTTCTACTATTGCAGCTGATCTTCATATTGATGTTGAGCAGAGTGCATTTGACTGGGACACCACTGATGCAACTCCTGCAATGCAGAATTCAGTTCGTTCTGTTACCTTGATGGGCTTGAGTGAGGATGGACTTCCTGCGCTAAGCCGCACCGCTGCCGATGTTCGCGAGAACGTTAATGCTGGTCAGTGTGCTGACGCTGCAGCCCTTGTTACTGAGCTTATTAGACGCTCATAAACGAACAAGAAACTAGTACAAATTTTTAAGAAAGGGCAGAGAGTTCTGCCCTTTCGTTGTTTGAGCAGCAAGATAAGATCACACAACTAAAGAGGACGTCTTATTTTTGCTGTAAATACATGAGTGCATCCAATAAGTACTGATCCTGCCAGAGCAAACAAAAGAGGAATTGCATACGCATTGTCTGCCGTGCCCGGAAGATGGGGCTTAGGAGCTACGCGAATAGTCTGAGCTTTAGAGTGACTGTCGGTGTGCGATGCAACCTCTTCACCACTTTTTGAGATTGTTTCGTAGGCGGTAACTTCTTTGCCCTCCAGTGAGGCGGTCCTTACAGAAAAAGGAACTGCAGCTTCTCCTGATGAGGTAGGAGCTTTGAAGTGGACAGTTCCGCGAGCGATGGGCTCCGCCGTACCTTCTTGGAGCTGCTTTGTTTCATAGAGTTCTCCAGTAATTTCGTACTCTTCCCCTGGAGTAAGTCCTTCATATTTGATGTGATCAACAAGATTGAGTACCTCGGTATATTCAGGATTTTTTGATCCCGCAGCATCCACAAGCATCGTTTGTAAAGAAATTCTTTCATCAATGAGCTCGGGCGCTTCTACGGTCTCTTCAGAAGTAAGGGTAACCGTTGGGTTCCATTCTTTGTTAAGAGAGTATCCTGCTGGAGCCGTAATCTCTTTAAGTGAATAGGAGCCAAAGGGAAGACCTTCAACGGCAGCCTCTCCAAGCTCGTTTGTGTCTACTGTGGTGACAACTTCGTGAGGAGCAATCCATTTTCCCTGGTAGAAGATGGGTTGAGCAGAGCTATTAGTTAGCTCAATTTTGGCGCCCTTCAGACTTGGCATTTCATCCGCTTCAGAATAACCATCGGTCGAACTTAGAGAAGTATGCCCGATTTTCTTAACCTTAAGATTTCCTCTTATTACCTCATCTTTAAAGGTAAAGGAGTGTTCAGATGAGGAATTCTCTTTTCCGCTAGAAAGATTTGTCCAGATAAGATTGCCGTTTTGGTTTGATAGCTTCCAGGTTTGAAGAGAAAGTCCTGGGAGTTTATAACCCTCTGGAGCTTGAATTTCTTCGATCTGGTAATACCCCAAAGGTAACCAGGGTTTCTCGCCAAGAGTAAAGAGGTCATCTCCAGAAACCTTATGTTCTGCATCAAAAGAAACAAAACCATGAGAATCAGTCGAGAAAACCCATGTTCTTATTGTTGTTTCAGCAGAGCCACTATAGGTCACTTTAAAAAGCGCGCCTTGAAGCGTTGCGTTTCCTTGGGGAGAAGCGCTTTGCTGCTCAGAACGAGCGTCTTCGTCGAGGCTCGTGCTGTGGTCAAAGTCTTGTTTTGAAATGCGTAGATTAAACTCTCCGACAGGAGTATCGGTAACTGTGAAAGTGCTCTCTTTCTGGTTTGTTATTTCTACAGCATAAACCGACGGGTCAAGAAGAAAACCTTTTGGAGCAGAGGTTTCCTTTACATACACCGTTCCAACTGGAAGCTCATTGAGTGTTGCAGAACCATATTTATCAAGAGTGAGACTGCAAAGAAGATTGGTACAACTCTCGTCGGAATATACTCCGTAGACAGCGCCTTCTAGGGAGTAGTACTCGTTATTGGAGGTGACATCAGGCAATAAGGAGCTTTTGGTAATTTTGAGTGAGCCAGCTTGCTGCCCAAAGAAAAACAGAACTTGCTTGTCTCCTGTAGGTACAAAGAGCTTTGCAACTCCGCTTTCTGGACCGCCAGCATTGTTTTGAGCATAGTTCATAGCATCGGAATAGAACTGCTCAATAGGTTGATGAAGCTCTGTCTGAGGAACACTTACCGCAAGTGCATGGGCTTCACCACGCATAACGGCCCATAGTGCAAACTGTGTAATAGCGCGAGCTCTCCAGCCCGTATATCCATACACGTCCTTTTCTTGGGACGCAGTAGCTCCGTGATAGATGATGTAATCAATAGCTCGAAGCTGTTCATTCGTATACGTTCCACCGCGAGCGCCGTTGGCTGAGGTGAGCTTTGTATAAGATTGCGGGTCAACCACACTTCCCGTTGCTCCTGGCCATGCACCATAGTGGTTAAATTCATCTCCACAGTAAAGATAGGTACCATCGCTAGCAGTCCACATGGGAATTTGCTGTCCACCAGGAAAATCTTCTCTTTGTGCAACGGTAAATGAAGGTTCTTGTGCAAAAGCAAGCCTATGAGCAGGCTTTAGGAAAAAATGGCTGAGGAGAAGGGCTCCAAGTAACAGAGGGATAAACCAGAAGTGAAAGACAGAAGAAGGAGTTTGTCTTCGTGTAGCTGTTTCCTTCTTAGGTTTTGAGGATTTTGTGATAAACATGCGTGCCTCCAAACTGAAAAATCAGAGGTAGATTGCGTATATAGAGATAATTGGTAATGCATAAACGTGAGCTTTTGTTGCAACATATAGACAATTAGTGTTAACGTATTCAGTAATCAGTAACACTTACTAATTAATGAGGTTATCGTGCGTTACAGCAAGCAACGTGAGGCAATTCGTACTTATATGGAAGGTCGCCATGACCATCCAACAGCAGATAGTGTGTATGCAGCAGTAAGAGAGGAGTTACCAAACATCTCTCTTGGAACTGTTTACCGTAACCTTATGCAGCTTGTTGACGCAGGCGAGCTCCAGGTTGTTAATACCGGCGATAATATCTCTCGTTTTGATCCAACAACAACCGAGCATGCACACTTCCAGTGTCATGAGTGTGGCCGTGTCTTTGATGTTGATGGACCAGTTCTGAGGGACCTTACCAGCCTCACCAAGGATTCTTGCGGCGAGATTGACTCTTACGCTCTGTGCTTTACGGGTATTTGTAACGAGTGCCTAGCTAAGAACCCAGCGCTCCATCACAGCGTTAACTAATGTGTTGCAACAAAACAGCTTTCTTTAAGACCGGTGCTTCACCGGTCTTTTTCTTTATGGCGGAGCCTCGGGTTTGCGAGAAAACCTGTCTGCTAGACGTGCCCGCAGACCCGCATGTCCTACAGAAGGGAAGCTGCTTGGCATGACGGGGTCTCCGCCAAGCAGCTTTGCCCGAGGAAGGCGGAGTTGTCGGGTAGAGAGCAGACGCCTATAAGAGGTGGGATAGTGGTGTGCGGGGGTCTCTCGCCAGAAGTACTTTTGCATAGCGCTCCTTTCGTTGGAGAGCATGCTAAAGAGTGACTTTGCGCCTATTCTGACCAGCGCCTGTCCAGTTTCTGACGGAGAAAATTTGTGTAGGCGTATATTTGTTGTATATGCGCAGCTAGGCAGAAAACAACTAATCAAACTTTTATCTAGTTGCTGAGCAAGCGATTAAAAGGCAAAAAATACTGTGATAAAATCTACACAATTGCGGGTATCGCCAAGTGGTAAGGCAATGGCTTCCCAAGCCATCATCCGCGGGTTCGAATCCCGTTGCCCGCTCCAAAGACATACA
>JAGZNE010000005.1:0-38294 GCA_018363825.1 Atopobium sp.
TACCTGGTTCTCCATGAAGGAGACTCCCTTGCCCTTTACGGTGTGGGCAATAATGACGGTTGGCTGACCCTTGACGGTACGAGCCTCAGCAAATGCAGCTGCAAGCTGTTCAAAGTCGTGTCCATCAGATACATCAATAACGTGGAATTTGAACGCCTTGAACTTCTCGTCAATTGGCTGTGGTGTGTTGATCTGATCAAGCGAGCCATCAAGCTGCAGATTATTGTTGTCAACAATAAGTGTGAGGTTATCAAGCTGGTGGTTGCCCGCAAACATGGCAGCCTCCCAGACCTGGCCCTCTTCAATCTCGCCGTCGCCTAAAAGTGCATAGACGCGGTAGTCCTTGTTGAACTTCTTGCCAGCAAGCGCCATGCCAACAGCGGTGGAAACGCCTTGACCCAGGGAACCGGTGCTCATGTCAACGCCAGGCGTATCGTTCATGTTTGGGTGACCCTGAAGGCGTGAGTTGAGCGCGCGGAAGGTTTTGAGCTCCTCCTTGGGGAAGAAACCGCGCTCAGCCAAAACACCGTAAAGTGCAGGAGTAACGTGTCCCTTTGAGAGCACAAAGCGGTCTCTGCAGGGGCAGTTTGGCTTGGTGGGGTCTACGTGCATCTCCTTGAAGTAGAGATACGTTAGGATTTCTGTTGCAGAAAGCGAGCCACCGGGATGGCCGGATTTGGCCGTAAAGACCTGCGTGAGGATGCTTTTGCGCACCTCACGAGCAACCTGTTTAAGGTCGACGTCCATGTAATTTCCTTTCATGTGCTGCGTGCGAGAACCGCAGCAGGTCGGCACCACGCGCGAGCCGGAGCTGCGTGCGAGAAACGCAGCAGGTCGGCGCCACGCGCGGGCCAGAGCTGCGTGCGAAAACCGTGCTTACAGACCGAACTTCTCGGTAAGCTTTTCCTTCATTTCATCCTTATCGAGGATGTTGGAGAGAACGATCTTCTCGTCTTCTGGAATACCGGCGATAAAATCCTCAAGGTCGCGAGCAACAATAAAGAGGTCAGCTGCGCCAGGAGTAACGTCGGAAACGGTTGAGTGCTCAACCTCAACGCCGCTCACGCCCAGCTCGTTCAGGACGTCCTGGATCTGCATCTCAACCATAAGGCTGGAGCCAAGTCCACTTCCGCAACAACAAAGGATCTTCTGGATAGCCATAAAAGCCCCTTTCAATTCACCACGTGTGATATGTGGATTACGTGGGTTAAAAAGTCGGGCCCCATCCAAGGACGAAGCCCGACCTAGATACCTAGATTCTACTCGCATTTTCTGCAGCAACTGCGATGTTTAGCTGCAATTCTGTGAGCGGATGCTACTCGGCCTTCTTCTCCTCTGCCTTCTTAGGAGCAACAAGGTTGAAGAGAATTGGGAGGCAGAAGCAGACAACGCAGATGCCCGTGAGAACTGCACCCTGGACATTCAGAGCAACGTTACCAAAGATCAGCGCCATGATGGAGAAGTCAGCGTCGGAGAAGGTAGCGGAGGTGAAGCCCATGAGAGTAAAGACTGGCATGCACAGTGCAGGCAAGAAGGTAATGAGCAAGCCGTGGACAAAGGAGCCAGCAATACAGCCTTTGATGCCACCTTCTGCGTTACCAAAGACGCCTGCGGTTGCGCCGCAGAAGAAGTGAGGAACAACGCCTGGGAGGATTAGGGCAATAGCTGCAACCTGTGCGTTAATGACACCCAGAATAAGCAGGCCCAGGATGCCGCCAACGAAGGAGCTCAGGAAGCCGATGATAACGGCGTTTGGAGCATAGGTGAATGCGATTGGACAGTCGATTGCAGGCTTTGCACCAGGGACAAGCTTCTGAGCAATACCCTTGAATGCAGGAACAATCTCGCCAATGATCAGACGGACACCGGACAGAATGATGTAAACGCCGCCAGCGAAGGAGAGGCCGCGGGTAAATGCCCAAACAATCCAGTTAGTGGTGGTCTCGGTACCAATATTCAGCAGGTCGCCGAGATGCTGAAGCCCCGCATACTGTGGGTTAGAGGCAAACTCTGCAGCGGTAGTTCCTGCAGGTACCAGGGTTAGAAGGCCACGGCTGACGGCAACGCCGGTGATAACCAAAAACATGACGATCATGGTCAGACCAATGGAAACGGTGTTGTCGCGCAGGAAGATGAGGCGCTTGGAGAACTTGATATTCTCGGTGCTATTCTCGCGATCGGAAGCAAAGAGCTTACCAACCATACCAGCAAGCCAATAACCAGCGCCGCCGAAGTGGCCAAGTGCTACGGAATCGCTGCCGGTAACCTTGCGCATGGTTGGCTGGCAGTATGCAGGAGACAGAACCATGATCAGAGCAAGCAGGCATGCGCCGGAGATGTAGAGCATCCAACCGGAAAGGCCGCCGACGTGCAGAATGATGGCGAGCATAGCTGCCATGTAGAGGGTGTGGTGGCCGGTGAGGAAGATGTAGTTAAAGCGAGAAAAACGTGCGAGGACAATGTTCAGGACCATGCCGATGCACATGATGATTGCGGTTGCCTGACCAAACTCGCCAAGTGCGAGCGAGACGACGGCCTCGTTGTTTGGGACGACACCCTGCATATCAAAGGCGAAGTTGAAGATCTCGCCAAAGGCCAGGAGGGATCCGGTCTGCAAGAAACCTGCACCTGCAGAAAGAACGAGGAAGCCGACGATGGTCTTGAGAGTGCCTCTGATGAGATCCTCAATTGGCTTTCCTTGAAGCGCCAAACCCAGCAAGGCAACAAGGCCAACTAGGATGGCTGGTGTTGATAACACGTTTACAAAAAACTCAACAACAGGCATACAAAACCCCTTTCAACAAAACGCGTGTGTGCAAGCGCGTAGAAACGACGGTGCGCGCATTGCCTTAAACGTAGTGCACTTCGTCTGATTGTAGCCTACTTGTGTTTATTTTGTGTCGATTTATTTATGTTTTTGTAGGCCTAAACGTTCACAATGTTCATTTGATAGAAATTAAGGGTTCAAAAAACAAAAGCTATTCATTGCGAGATAAGCCGTCCTGCCTGATTTCTTAAAAGAATCTGTAAATTCTGCCTGAAAACGTTAAAGATTCTGTGGATTTGCCTGATTTTGCAAAAGAATCTGTGTCGCAAATACAGATTCTTTTCACTTTTCAGGCGCGTTGTTCAGGAGCTTCAACGCACATCCGTCATTGCTACGTTGGCGACTCCATGGAGCCTGATTTGCTCAACAGGTCTGAGTAATTTGCCGGAAAAGTGCGTCGCAGCTGAGCTATTTGCCGATTTTTCTCGCCATGTCTGAGTAATTTTACTCAGACATGATGCGCTTTTCAGGTTTTTCATTTTTCAGACTTTTCAGGCTTGCTATCCATAAGACCTGGTTAAAGTGTATAAACAGCCTTGGATATGCACGAAAACTAGTCAAGAAATTGATATGACAAATAGTAGGGTCTGATTTGGGTAAAAAACCCGTTTAGTTGGAAATTTATTTTCTTGTTCGGCGTTTTGGCACTTGCGTTTTCCCAGTTGGGTTTTCTCATAAAAGTTTCAATCAAAATTGACCGAAGGTTTACGCCGGTAGATGATCTGCATAGAATACATGCGTTTTTGTATATTCCAACTAAACGCATTTTTTACCACTTTGACTGCCAAAACGCTTATTTCACGGTAAAAACGGTGGAAATTCACTGATTATCAGAAAAAATGGTCGGGTTGACTGGATTTGAACCAGCGACCTCTCGGTCCCGAACCGAGCGCTCTACCAAGCTGAGCCACAACCCGTTATGTTTTGCCTCGTCCGACGGGATAAATCCATCAAACATTTGCCGCTCTATGTTACCACTACAACTTACAGGTAGTGGAGAAGCCTCGCCAACCTTTTGCTTGAGCTGCGGCTGCAATTGCGTCGGCAGCATCCTGTGATTCGCAAAGCGCAAAAGAGCTGCTACCTGAGCCGGAAACCTGAGCGCCAAGAACTCCAGACTGCGCCTTTAGCCACTTCTCTACCTCGGCCACCTGTGGTTTTAGCGATTTTGCTGCAGGAGCAAGATTGTTGAAGAGAAGGCCTGCTACCTGCTGGATGAATTGCTTACTTGTATCGTGATCGGAGGCAGCACCAGAATTGCCAGCGTCACGCAAAAGCGCGGACAAATTCTCGTAGGATTCCGACGCAATTGGCGACATATCAAACTGGTCGTACGCTTCTTTGGTAACAACGCCAGTTTCTGCTGGTAAGACAATAGCAAGAGGAGCATCAATGGTAGATGCATAGGTTTCTACCAGCGTATCCCCAGCGCCAAGCATAAGTGATGGTCGCGGATCCAAGAAGAACGCAACGTCTGCACCAACAGCCCTGGCTACCTCAACTACCAGCGGATCTAGAGGATCAACACCCCAGCGCTGAGCCAACAGATAGAGCGTCGCGGCAGCGTCGGCGGACGATCCGCCTAGGCCGGCCTTCTCGGGAATGTGAACCTGCACGTCAATGGAAACATCTGGGGAAACGCCCAGCTTATTGGCGAGAAGAACCGCAGCCTTCCAGGTTGTTGTGCGCTCGGGCAACACGCAGAGCTGCGGCTCATGCGAAACCGTAAGCTCTGGCGCGTCATCGACAACAACTGTATCGTACAGCGCAACGGGAACCATGAGTGAATCTACTTTATGGTATCCTCGCTGGTCTTTCTGAGTATGAATACCCAGGTGAAGGTTGACCTTGCAAGGAATCTGAATGATTTGGCGTCCAAAATTAGACAACGAGGCAGCCATGAGAGTAAGCCTAGCCAGAGAAGATTACGCTTCTGGACTATTCTTCAAACTCGAAGTCAAACAAACGCTCACCGGTCTCAAAATCAAAAAGCTCAACGGTGCCGGTCAGAACGTCGACGTACTGGTAGGACTGACGGGCGGTGCGACCGCGGCGCTCGCCAACCTCAACGATGAAAAGAGATGGATGGGCCATAACCAGGGTGCCTGTGCGCTCAACAATACGAGAACGTCCCATGTTGGCCTTGACCTTGAGTTTTTGGCCCTGAAGTGAGCTGAGCTTCTCGTGAATCTCGTCTACACGATTAACTGGTGGAATCTCGTTTTCCATCAATCCTCCAAGTCAATCAGTACGTTTGCGGTGCGACACGTTGATGTGTCGGAGATTTGTACCGGTCGACAAACAATAGTCAGAATTTCCGAAACTCCACTATACGAGGTAGAAAATAAAATCTCAAGGTTTTACGACAAATGTCACGGGAACAACATCAGTCGATCGGTCAGGTTTGCGTCAAGATCGCGAGAAGATCGTGTCAGGTTCGCGTTAGATTTGCGTCAGGTTGGCATCGGACTTGCAACGACAGCGCGTCAGAACCCCAAAAAATTTATGACAAATAGGGGTCCTCTGATAAAATTAGTAACTAACTTCAAAACACAAGGAGGCCCAATGACTGAGACTCTGGGATATGCCATCAGTAAGACCTGGTATATCGTGCTTATTTTTGTTGCTCTTGCTATCGGAATCGCATTCCTTTCCAAAAAGAAATCATCTAAAGCTCTTGTTGCTTTATCAGCGCTTTGCCTGGTATTTAGCGTAGGGTCGTTCGCATTTGGTGGATTGACTGTTTCTGAAGCACAGTCCAAAGGTGCTTCATCTGACCAGCTCAATTCTATGAACATTATCGAGCTTGTTCAGGCAAACCAGGCCGCACCAGCTCAGACCTCTGTTAATGATGTCAACGAGCTCTACAACAAGATCGTTTACGTCTATCAGTACGGCTCGCCTATTTCGCAGTCGCTCGCGAGCGACAATCCTTTTGTTCATCATGATCTACCTTGGGTAGCAGCGACTCTTCCTGAACTGAAGAAGCTGCTCGACAAAAACGAAGTAGTCTACGTGTCAACAAACAGTCAGATTTTCAAACAGTTGCACATTAACCCTGGTGAAAACGCCGTCGAGCCTTTTATATTCTTTGTTACTTCGGTCAATCCAGCCGGTAGAGTTTTCCCACTTACAACTGGCGATATGTCTCGTACTGGCAAAAAAGATGGCGATAAAATCACGGTTGGTGACAATCTTGAGTTTACGCTTCGCACGGTTCATACCGATCAGGGAGACTATGTGCTTGGCCTTAACTACCAGGTCCTTTTGGCTATCAGCAGTTACTTCAAGGATTATAAGTAATTTTTGGTATTCCAATAAAGGAGTACAACTGACCATGTGTCGCTGAACGCGCAAAATAAGCCGCAACAAAAAACTCCCATTCTCGTGAATGGGAGTTTTGTTTTCTCGACAAATGCTTTTAAAGCTATTAAGAAGCCTTTTGGATGCTTTGGACAACCTGACCTTACTCAGCTGGGCAGAGCGAGAGGGCGGCCTCATCAGCAATAACGGTGCAGTTAGTGTGAAGCTGCAGGATAGAAGCTGGGCACTGAGGCGAAACGTTGCCGAAGCACATGTCGTAAACAGCCTTAGCCTTGTCCTCGCCGCTAGCCACAATCAGAATGCTGCGCGCAAACATAATGGTCTGCGTGCCCATGGTGTAAGCCTGACGAGGGACGTCCTCCATGCGCTCAAACAGGCGGCTGTTTGCCTGAATGGTGCTCTCGGTAAGGTCAACGCAGTGCGTACCCTTGGAGAAGTGGTCGTCAGGCTCGTTAAAGCCAATGTGACCGTTGTGACCAATACCAAGAAGCTGCAGGTCAGGATAGCCAGCTTTAGCAACAAGCTTATCGTACTCGGTGCAAGCTGCCTCGACATCAGGATTAGAGCCGTCGGGCACATGAGTGTTCTCAAGATCAATATTTACCAGGTCAAAGAGGTTTTTGCGCATAAAATAGTGATAGCTCTGAGGATCGTCGTGAGAAAGACCGCGGTACTCGTCAAGGTTGTACGTAGAAACCTGCGAGAAGTCCAGGTCTCCCCTCTTGCACCAATCAGCAAGCTGAGCATAGGTGCCAATTGGCGTTGAACCAGTTGCCAGGCCAAGAACGCAATTTGGCTTCAAAATGATTTGTGCAGAGATGACGTTTGCAGCTTTTCTGCTCATATCCTCGTAATCGCGGGTGCGAACAATCCTCATGTCTACCTCCAAGACAGAAGTCACAGTTACATTTAGTTTAACATTTGAAGCAAAGAAAAAAGTAACCGGTCGGCGAGAAGAACAAATATCTCGCTGACCGGTTTTGACCTGTTATATGGCGTGTTTCTGTCGCTATTCTGTCGTGATTCTGACGTGAAACTGACGCAAGTCTGACGCGGCGGTAGTTTTCTGTCTGGAATCTGTCAGGAATCTGTCGCGATTCTGACGCGAGTCTGACATAGCGGCAGTTATCTGTCCGAAATCTGACGCAAACCTGACGCGAATCTGACGCGAAACCTACGCCGTGCCTATCCCAGAATCTGCTTGGAAAGATCCTGCAGAGCGTGGAAACGATGCGATATAGCGTTCTTCTCGTCAGGCTCAAGCTCTGCCATGGTTTTACCTGGAGCATCCTCTGGCCAGAAGAGTGGGTCGTAGCCAAAGCCGTTGTGACCCTTTGGCTCGTGGCCAATAACGCCCTCGCAGTCGCCCTCTCCTACCAGCACAGATCCGTCTCTGTAGACCAGAGCAATGGTGGAGTGGAAGCGAGCAGTGCGGTCCTCATCAGCAACGTTAACAAGCTCTGCGAGCAATTTCTGGTTATTTGCAGCATCATTGCCATGCTCGCCAGCATAACGAGCAGAATAGATTCCAGGAGCTCCGTCCAGAGCGTCAACGCAAATGCCGGAGTCGTCTGCAATAGCTGCCACGCAATCTACCTCGTCAAGCGCAGCCATTGCCTTGATCAGAGCGTTATCGCGGAACGTCTGGCCGTTCTCCTCTGGATCTGGGAAATCACCCAGCTGACCAAGCGCTACAAAGCTTATACCAGGCATTACCTTAGAGAGGATAGCCTCAATCTCAACAAGTTTGTGAGCGTTGCCCGTTGCAACAACCACAGTTGTATTTGGATCAAAGGTCACAGCGTTAGAACCCTGATTTTCACTGTTTTGACTCATGGTTACTCCCTAAATCCAGTCACTTGATTCTGCAGGTCAACAAGGTGAGCAATGCCAGCTTGACCAAGGTCGAGCAGCTGATTGAGTTGCCCGCGATCAAACGGACCGCCCTCGCCTGTTCCTTGTACTTCAATTATCTGTCCAGTTTCTGTTCCCACAAGGTTCATGTCAATGTCCGCATGAGAATCCTCGGGATAGTCAAGGTCCAGCAGCGGTTGACCGTTTACGTAACCCATAGAAATTGCAGCTACCTGACCTGTAAGAGGGAGTCTGGGCAAGAGGTCCTTCTCGACAAGTGAATAGAGTGCGTCGTGTAATGCTACCCAAGCGCCGGTAATGCTGGCAGTTCTGGTGCCGCCATCTGCCTGAAGAACGTCACAGTCCAGCGTAATGGTGTACTCGCCTAGGCGATTGAGGTCAACAACGGAGCGCAGCGAGCGGCCGATCAGGCGCTCAATCTCCATGGAGCGACCCTTGCGGTTGGCGCGCTCTCGCTTGGTGCGGCGGTTAGTCGACGCAGGTAGCATGGCATATTCAGCCGTGACCCAACCCGCGCGAGAACTGCGTCGCCACGCGGGAACGCCTTCCTCGACGGTGGCGGTGCACAGGACGCGCGTGTCGCCAAACGTGACCAGGCACGATCCGTCTGCGTTCTTCATAACGTTGCGCTCGAGGGTGACGGGACGCATCTGGTCCCACGCGCGGTCGGACGAACGCGCAACCTGCGCGGCGGTGTCAGTCTGCGCGGGTTTCTCGCCAGAAAACGCGCTTTCTACCTGGTTATTCATTGCACTCCTAAGAAAAAACGCGACGCCCGAGGGCGCCGCGTGAGGTTCCATGGTGGGCGATGAGAGATTTGAACTCCCGGCCTTGTGCGTGTAAAGCACCTGCGCTAGCCGCTGCGCCAATCGCCCGTGACTGTAGAAGTTTATCACAGCTTCCACAATTCTTCGGCGGCAATTATGAATTCTGCGTCTTCATTGCACGACCTTTGCACAAATCTTACGCCAGCTCTTCCAGAATGCGACGCATTTCTTTCTGAACGCCCTGCTCGGTATGAGGAGCAATGACCTTGGAGGCAATCGTCTTGAGCGCGTAGCGAGCGTTGTCCATAACGTACGCAGTACCCGCATAACGCAGCATAGCGTAATCGTTCATAGAATCGCCAAACACAGCAATCTCGTCACGAGAAATGCCATAGTACCTGCGAATCTGCTCAAGTCCTGTAGCCTTGTTCACACCACGAGGCACTACGTCAATCCAGGTCTCTCCAGAAGGCATGAACGAAAGTCTATCGCCCATCTCGCGCTCAAGAATCATAGCCATATCCATGGAGCGAGCCCTTGAATCGCAGCAAATAGCAGCCTTGATGATACTAACGTCAGGTGAAGGTGGATCAAACACGCGCTCGGCGTTTGGCAGGTCTTTGTCCAGCTCACGCACAAACGAACTCTGATCGTCCAGCAGATACGTATGCGTGCGGTCATAAACAACCAGGTGAATGCAGTCAAACTCAGACGTCAACTCAAACAGCTTACGAATAGAAGCTGACGAGAAAACCTCGCGGTCGATGACCTCGTTCTCTACATAAACCTGCGTGCCAAGAGAGGCCACGTAGTCAATCTTATCCGCGACCGGCTCAAACAACCAACGCAGTGTATCGTAACGACGACCGGAGCTTGCCACAAAGTGAACGCCACGCTTGTACAGCTCTTCGATGAGCTCGAATGTCTCTGGCGGAACCTCGGAATTCTGGTCCAGTAGCGTACCATCCATATCCGATGCAATGAGTCTAATCATGCTAGTTCTCCATCATAAAACGGGGAGTCTCCCCTGCTTTTGTTGCGCGTACCAGCTCAAGCAAGGCATGCGCAACGCCGTCATCTGCAGATGCACCTACGTGGTGCTTTGCTACCTGCTTGACCTCTGGAATTGCGTTTGCCACCGCCACCGAGTGCGGAACTTTACTGAGGATATCAACGTCATTCTCGCCATCTCCAAAAACAAGCACCTCTTCTGGAGAAATGCCCGTTCTTTCCAGGAGAGTTTCAAAGCCAGACAGTTTGGACACGCCCTTGGGCAGCACGTCAAACCACTGCGGAACTACCGACATGGTGTACACGTCTGGACAAGCTGCGGCCACCTTTTGGCGACAGCGCTCCATGTCCTCCTCCGTGCCTGGACACGCAATTGTTGCGGCGACAAAATCGACGTCGTCTGGAACTTGATCAACAATGCCCGAGACAAATACCAATTTGCGCTCGTAATCGGCGAGAATGTCTTTGTCCAGCGGACCGACAACATATGCCGGGTTAAAGAGGTTAGTCTTCTCTGGATAGCAGACCAAGAACATGTTCTTCTCGTCAGCAAGAGCATCTGCGACACCCTGCAACGTTTTGTGATCGAAGATAGAGAGCGAGATAGTCTTGCCCTTGTACAGCACGCGCTTGCCGGTAGACATAACTCCTGTCTGCATACATGCCTCATCGAGGCTGAAAAGACGCATCAGCTCAACGTAATCTCGGCCGGTACAAGGGCCAAAGGCTATATCTGTTTCTTCAAGGAGCGTATGGATTGCCTTGCGTGTGAAGTCCGACACACGCTTGTTTCCGAAGGGTACCAGCGTGTTGTCCATATCAGATAAAACAAGCTTAATCACAAACGTCCCCCGTTACTGCATGCTGCGTAGCTGGGCAAACGCGATACGCGTCGCAGTCCAAGCGGACGCAGCCCTACGTCAAAGCAGCTCCAAGCTGGCAAGCTCTACGCTGGCACGCTCTACGCTGACAAGAGCTAAGCCGCAGCATTGTACTTCTATCTAGTTGAACTATGTGCCAAGACGTCAAAGCGATCAATCTTGAGCAACACTTGGTCTAGTCCAATCATACCCGAGAGACGCACCTTTGACGCATTCGAAGTCAAAATTAGAAGATCTCTAAACCCGGAGCCCCGACGGCCGCCAACCCACTCCATGCGCTTAATGTCCTGGTAGTTGATGGAAATTTCAGAGCCTACAAAGGGCACTACAACCATCTCGTCATCAAAAAGCGAGACCTTATAACGACTCAAGATGTACCACGCCATAAACATAACAACCGAGAAGGACGCAAAAAACGCCATAACAATGTCTGGGTTTGGCGTAAATACATTAACGTAGCAAAGCCAGCCGAGAATAACTGCGATTGCACTGACAAATGCCATGTCAATAATGAGCGAACGTGTAAGCGCGGCGGGAGTCACGTAGGTATCGTGATGGCTGTGGCGACGCTCAGAAATTCCAACGTTTCCCGAGTGCTCTAAAACCGCAGCTACGACGGGTGCCGCAACGACAACAATTCCAAAAAACACTGCGAGCATTGCGACCTCCCTTACTCCGTGAAAAAAAGAACAATGACCCTTCATAATTATGCTACGCTCCCGCACACCATTTATTGACAAGGGTGAACGGGAGCGTAGACGGTAGAAATCTAGCTATGAATGGCAAATCTGCACGTCAAACGGTTGTGCATAGCTCGAGCGGCGCGGGTCGCGGGCAGTGCGAGCGCTAGCTGCGAGCAGCAAGCAGCGCGGTCAGCGCAGGCGCTAGCTGCGAGCAGCAAGCAGCGCGGTCAGCGCAGGCGCTAGCTGCGAGCAGCGAGGTCAGCGCAGGTGCTAGCTGCGAGCGGCGAACTTGGCGACAAGCTTCTCCAGAAGGTCAACAGTGACTTCAAGGCTTGGCACGGGGACAAACTCACGCACGGAGTGGGCGTTGTATCCGCCGGTAGCAATGTTGGGACAAGGCAGACCGCGGAACGTGAGCTGAGCGCCGTCGGTACCACCACGAGCAGCAACAGGCTTAGGCTCAATGCCAACCTCGCGATTTGCCTCAAGTGCATAATCAATCAGGAACTCGTAGCCGTCGAACATCTCGGCCATATTGCGATACTCCTGGTGAATCTCAACACGGACGGTATTCTCGCCATAGCGCTTGTTCAAGAACGCGGCGATATCCTGCAAGACCTGCTGGCGGTTGGCAAAGATCTGGGCGTCGTGGTCGCGGACGATGTAGCTAAGCTTGACCTCAGACGCGGAGCCCTCGATGGCGATTGGGTGGTAGAAGCCCTCGTAGCCCTCAGTGTGCTCAGGACGCTCGAAGGCCGGGACCATCTGCTGGAACTCGGAAGCCACGGTAATTGCATTGATCATGACGTCCTTGGCGCTGCCGGGGTGAACCATGACGCCCTTGAAGTAGACGTCAGCGTGGGCGGCGTTGAAGCACTCGTAGTTGAACTCGCCGAGGGCCTCGCCGTCGACGGTGTATCCGTACGCGGCACCGAGTTTGTCCAGGTCAAGCAGGCTTGCTCCGTGACCGATCTCCTCGTCAGGGACAAAGGCAATCTTGAGCGTAGGGTGCGCGAGCTCGGGGTTGTCGCCCAGGCGCTTGAGCAGCGCACAAATCTCAGCCACACCGGCCTTATCGTCAGCGGAAAGCAGCGTGGAGCCGTCGGAGCAAATGATGTCCATGCCTACAAAATCCTTGAGGTCAGGGACCTGCTCCTGGATGGTAGCGATGGTCTTGCCGTTGACGACGCCGGCGACCAGGTCACCGCCCTCGTAGTGGACGACGTGCGGCTTGATGCCCGAGGCAGGCGCATCGATGACGGAGTCCAGGTGCGAGCAAAGCATCAGCGCGGGAGCCGACTCGGCGCCCTTGGATGCGGCGAAGGTGCCGGTGACGTAGGCGTGCTCGTCGACGGTGACGTCGGTGCAGCCCAGCGCCTTGAGCTCTTCGCCCAGGTAGCGAGCCATCTCGTGCTGAGCGGGCGTGGAAGGGGTGACGGTGTCGTTGTCGGGGTTGGACTGGGAGTCAACCTGCACGTAGCGCATGAAGCGCTCGGCGACATCGGGGAGCTGGTTAGTTGCGGTTTCAGACATAGGTATCCTCTCTTGTTCGGGCAAGGTCGGCGTGAGTCGAGCGCCGGCAGGCAGGTGCGGGCGTTAACCAGCCTTGCTGTGTGCGTTGAATGTTGTATGCATTTACTGTACCGCAACTCAAAAAGAATTAAACCTACCTGCACGAACTTTGCGCGCACATGCCATAATAATTGCAAGAAATGCGAAAGACGGAGCGCTATGACAAACGACTTTTGGACACCACAATTTCACCTCTTCCCACCTCAGGGCTGGATGAATGACCCCAACGGACTTTGTCAGTTTAAGTCCGTCTACCACGCGTTTTACCAGTACACTCCCGAGTGGCCTGCCAACGAGCTCCGCTTTTGGGGACATGCTGTGAGTAAGGATTTGCTCTCTTGGGAGACTCTACCTATTGCGATTTCTCCAGACGCAGCTTTCGATAAGGACGGCGTGTTTTCGGGTTCGGCCTGGATTGAGGCACGCAACGCTGCAGGCGGCTGTGGTCACGACAGTGTGGCGGCCGGCGACTGCGGTCACGGCGGCGTTGTGGCAGCCGGCGACGGCAACGACGACGCCCGCGGCAGTGCAGCGGCCCGCGAGGTCATGCGACTCTTCTACACCGGCAACGTTATGGACGAAACACACCCAGAAGCCGACGGCATTGACGTCGGTCGAGAGGCCTATGAGGTCATGGTGACCTCTGAAGATGGACTGAATTTCTCGCCAAAGTGCGTTGTTTTGAAGCCGGGTGACTACCCCGATACCTGCACAAACCACGTGCGCGATCCGAAGGTTTGGGAGCAAGACGGGGCTCTGCGCATGCTGTTAGGTGCTCGCGAGAGGGACACTGCGGCTGGTCCCGCGAAATCCGCAGATGAACGCTGCGATTCGGGAGCGGCGTTGATTTACGACTCCAGTGATTGTGGCAAGTCGTGGACGCTCCACTCGGTTATACGCGGGGCTAACGACCTGGGTCATCGTGAGGCGTTTGGCTACATGTGGGAATGCCCTTTTTTGGTGCAGCTAGATGGCCAGGAGTTTCTATCTATGTGTCCGCAGGGGCTAAGAGAAGGCGCTGGTACGGGGCCAAGTGCTGGTACGGGGCCAAGTGCTGGTACGGAGTCAAGCATCGGTGCGTCCAAGGGGTCGCGCTTAAACGATTCAGCTAACTTGCAAGAAAATGCTTCAAGCGAGCCTCTCGACAAGTGGCAAAACATCTGGCAGTCGGGCTATTTTCCGCTTCCAGGAAGTCAAAAGCTTATCAATGTTGAAACTGTTTCCACCGATAGCTTTGTGCTCTGGGATCATGGTTTTGACTTCTACGCACCTCAAACGTTCGTCGACGATTCTGGCCGAACCATTCTGATTGGATGGATGGGCATCATCGATCCGACTTACCATAGTTATCCTGAAGGCATTGGATTCTGCCACAACCTTACTCTGCCGCGAGAACTTTCGCTGTCTGGTGATGGCGTTATCCTGCAGCGTCCTGTTAAAAAGCTTGATGCTAAGCGACGCGAATGTGTGGAATTTGTCGCCGACACTGTCGTCAAAATAGATCGACTATCTGCAGATATTGAGATTACGGACATATCCGGAAACGGAACTCTTACTCTCAATGACGCGCTTGAGCTTTCTTACTCCAAGGACATTTTTGCCTTGAAATTCATTGACGAGGACACCGCTGCAGGCAGGACTCAACGCTCTATTAGGCTAAAGGAGCTTTCTGAACTGCGTCTTATTGTTGACGGATCTACCGTGGAGATTTATCTGAATGATGGTCGCGTAGTTTTCTCGACGCGATGGTTCCCTGCATCCGAGCGGGTAACGTTGAGCAGCACTTTTGTTGCTGCTAACTCACGAGCATACAGCCTAATCGCGTAACTCGGTGGATTTGCTTGGCATAGTCTAGCTCCGACACCAAAGGAATACTGTTTGTAGTCACGGATTGAAGCCGTTATGCATGAAATTGCATATTCCGTACGTTTTATAAGCAAAATTTTCACAGGACTCGGAAAATTGCCGTTTTTGGGACCTCAGGCGGTAAAAAATGCGTTTAGTTGGGGATGGAGAAATTTAGTTCAATTTTTTATCATTATGTTTGCCCAAGAAAGACGAAATAGTTTTAACTATTTCTTTTACTAATTAAGTCAAAATGGCTCATTTTCAAAATGAATACACCAACTAAACGCATTTTTTACCTTTTTGGGGCCAAATTTGCCAAAAACGAGCCCCAAACCAAAGTTTGGAGCTCATTAACGTGCAAATCTCAATGGTCGCGTCTAATCGCAGACTAAACGGGTTGTGGTCGTGCGCGTTCGCCGAAGCGTTCGCGCTAACCGCGCCGCCCGCGCTACTCGGAGAGGTACTTGGAGAACGCAGCGACCATGCCATCTGCGGTGGTCTGGCCAAAGACGTCGGCAGACTTTGCCTCGTCCATGAAGATTCCCATCAGGCTCTGGAGCATCTCTACCTGGCCGCCGTCACGCATAATACCCAGGTTAACGACGAGTTTTGCTGGAACAGTGTCGCCGTCGCCGCCCATTGGCTCAAAGTTGATTGTGCTGGATGGCTTCACGATTGCAATGTAAGGCTTCTCAAGGTTGACAGGATCGGTGTGTGGAATTGCGATCTCACCTGCAGGAAAAGCGAGTCCGGTTGGATAGTTCTTCTCGCGAGTTGAAATAGCGTCTTTCCAGGTGTTCTTGATGTAGCCGAGGTTGCTCAGGCGGGTCTCGAGCTGGTCAAACAGCTCAAAGGCGTCCTTAGCCTCAATGTCAAAGAAAACAAGCTCGGGCTTTAGGAGCTCAGCGTCGGTTGTAGCCATTGCTACTCCCCTTTCTGTTGCTGGCGGCGCGCTCGCACGCGCAGTCCGTTGGGATCTAGTTTTGCCTCGAGGTCGAGCAGCAGCTTGTAGACCTCTCGGGCGTCGTTGCCCTGCGCATCGGTCATATCGCCGCAGGTCAGGTAGAAGCGACCTTGCAGCGGCGTGACCTTGTTGATGCGCACGTACGAGCGCAGTCCTTGCGGGGCCTCTCGCACGCGAATCTGTGTGATCTGGGACAACTTGTAGGTTGATTTGTGTTTACCCGTTACAAATGTGATTGAGTCTGGGGCGAGAATAACCTGTTCAGGATAGGCATGCGCGAGAAACGCGTTGAGAATCGAGTACAGGCAAACCACAACCAGAAAGAGCATCAACCAGCGGATAAACCCCAGCGCAAAAAGCACGACTGCCGCGATGAGCACGACGATTGAGACGTAGTTGGGCAGCAGCACGTCGATGACGTAGCGGCGACGGTCGTACGTGTACGTGACCGGCTTGGCCGCGGCAGCAGCGCTAGTCACGGCGTCGGCGCTGGTCACGGCGTCGGTGCGAGCTGCGGCGCGGTCGTCGGCCGACGGGCGTTTGCTGGTTGATGAGGACTTTGAAGTGGACATGGTTTCTCGCCTTTGGGGTCAAGCGGTAAACAGAGAGGCTCGCCAAGTGGAACCTGGACGAGCCTCCTTGCAATGTTTTGTAGGCAACGAGGCCTGCTCGGGACGGGACTAAGCCTCCTGAGCCTCGTGCATTGCTGCAGCCTCCTTGAGGATGCGGCTACGGTTCCACACAGCAAGTGCGCAAGCGATTGCGCCGGTTACTACAACGCCAACGATTGGGTTGATGCTGGAGAACAGGACAAACAGGCCGGACAGTGGGCTGCCGCCGTCGGAAAGGACGGTAATCAGGGAAGAACCAGCAACGCCGGTGCTACCAACTGCAGCTGCGATGTCGAAACCAGCCTGAGTTGCAGACTGTGTGATGAGTGGAGCAAGAGCGGTGGAGATCAGCAGGCCGATGATGACGGAAACAATGCCGATAATCAGGCCGCGGAAGCCGTTACCCTTGCAGACAGGAACTGCGACTGCGAGCATGTAGGTGCCAGCAGCAAGGTCGACAAATGGCAGAGTCTGGTTGCCAACTGGCTGAAGCAGAAGTGCAAACAGAACCATCAGAGGAATGCAGATAAGAGCCAGGGACAGGGTTACTGGGTGGCCAACTGCAACTGCAGAGTCGAGGCCAATCCAGATGTTGCCGCGGTTCTTAACACGCTGCTGGATGAAGTTAGAAGCTGCCTCGGAGATTGGCAGGAGGCCTTCCATCAGGAGAGCTGCCATACGAGGGATGAGGATCAGAACGGAGCCAAGGGTGACGCCGATGGTCAGGATCTTGGTGATGGAGCCTGCGATGTCAGCAGCGTCGAAGTATGCAACGCAGCCGATGATGAGGCCGATAACGGTGCCGATGAACAGTGGCTCGCCGAAGACGCCAAAGCGCTTCTGCATGGACTCGACGTCAATGTCGATGTCGCGAACGCCAGGAATCTTGTCGATCAGCCAGTTCAGACCCATAGCAACTGGTGCGTAAGCAAGCGAGAAGCCCTGGGAGATAGAAACGCCTGGCATGTTGAGTGCCTTCTGGACGTCCTTTGCGGTTGCGTCAGCAAGAACAAGCAAGATGACCTCGTCGATGATTGCTGCAGCGAAGCCAAGCATGATGTTGTTGGTAACGTTTGCAACAAGGGAGCCGACGAATGCGTAGTGCCAGTAGTTCCAGATGTCGACGTTGACGGTCTGGGTGAAGTTAACCAGGACAAGAAGCAGGTTAACGATGAGTGCCAAAGGAATGATAACCAGACCAATGGTGGTGCCGAGTGCAATTGCTGCACCTGCTGGCCAACCGACGTCGATGACGTTGAGAGTCAGACCAAAGCGGTGAATCATCTCCTGAACTGCAGGTCCAATTGCGGTACCAAACAGCTGGTTGATGACGAGGTTAAGGCCGATAAAGCCAACGCCGACCATAAGGCCAGCCTTGAGGCTCTTACCAAAGCCTGCTCCCAGAGCGCAACCGATGATGGTCAGGATGATTGGCATCATGACTGCAACACCGAGGCCCTGAAGGAACGAGAAGAATGAAATTACTACTTCCACACTTACCTTCTTTCGAACAAAAAACAAACACCCGCCGCCGTTGGCAAACAGCCGTTGGCGAGCGGGTGTAAATTACCGAACTACTTACTTGAGGATGTCAAGAATCTGCTGCTCAGCAGCTGCCTTACCAATGGTAGTAAGGAAAGGAACGCCGCTGACATATGGGCAGGTAATGCTTGCAGGTGCCTCCGTAGTTGCAATGAGGATATCTGCATCTGCGCACTGGCCAACTGCCTCGCCAATGGAGCATTTAACAATGTTGTAAGTTCCAGCAAGACCGTTGGAATCGAGAAGATCCTTGACCTTTGCCTCAACAGCAGTAGAGGTTGCGATACCGGAACCACAAGCTACGACTACCTTTTTCATGTCTTCTCCTTCGAGACAGGACGGGGTTTCTCGTCCTAATATGTGGTTGATGCGCAAGCAGTTTCGCGGGACTGCGTGCGGGGCGCGCGATTGCCGTGCTGGTGGCTGCGTGCGGCTGCCGTGCTGGCGGCATCAACCGTTGTGCCGATGTTACCTGTTTATTGCCCGGGTTTCTCGGCGTTTAAACACTTAACGTTGGTATTGTAAACAAATTAAACAAGATTGTCTATGTTGTTTTATCTATACAATTTTTATATAGTTGATGTATTAGTTTTATGGAGTACTTGCAGGTAAAACGTTTTTAACGTATTAGTTGAATTGTTTATTTTGACGTTTGAGGGGGACGCCATGACAAGGGTAAGCATCCGAGATGTAGCTGCAGAAACAGGCTACTCTCCTGCAACCGTCTCAAATGTCCTCAACGAAAAAGGCAACGTCGGCGCTAAGGCAACTAATATCATCCTGGAGGCCATTGCGCGCCTTGGGTACAGCCGCTCGGCTCAGATTTCTCGCATCATTTTTGCGATTGCGCACGTCAACGGCCGCATTGTCGACGAAAGCACCTTCCAAGCAGGTGTTTATACCGGCATCGAACGAGCTGCTCGCAGACTTGGGTTGCCGTCGGCGATGGTAACGCTGGACCTCCCCGACCCCGTTACCAGCAGAAAAAACATTGCAGAGCTGGAACAAAGCGAGGGAGCTGGTGTCGTTCTTCTCGCCACCGAGATTGTCTCCGACGATCAGTTTTCCTTGCTGGAAGAGTTCAGTCTGCCGCTGGTGATTGTGGACAGTTGGAGCGACAAGCTGCCGTTTGACTGCGTTGTCACTGCCAACGAAACCGCTGCGTATCGCGCGTGTACCCTGCTGGTTGAGCACGGCCACGAGGTCATCGGGTACGTCGGCCACGTGGAGCGCTGCAAGAACTATCCCCTGCGTGAGCATGGCATGCGCCGCGTGCTGGACGACATGCGATTCCCGTTTGACGAGAACAACCGCGTGCTTGTCGACTCGGCGCCCGAGGAGGCCTATCGCCAACTGGTCGATTGGCTGGAACAGAGGCGCGACTCGCTGCCTACCGCGTTTTTCTGCGAGAGCGATAGCTTGGCAGCAACCGTTGTTCGCGCCCTACGTGAGCTGGGTATTGACGTCCCGGGCGATGTCTCGGTTGTGGGTTTTGACGACGACCGCATCTGCAAGCTGATCCAGCCTTCGCTTACCTCCGTGCACGTTCCCAAGCACGAAATGGGAGAAATCGCAGTTAAACGCCTCATTGACCAGACGACTGACGCCCATTACGCACCGTGCATTTCGCAGCTCCACACCACCGTAGTTTCGCGAAAGAGCGTCAAGCAGCTATAGCGCGTGATGCGCAGGTAGATGGCGTACTATGGGTGCGACATGACCGCGACCTAGTGGGAGTATGCGTTAAGATGCGCAGAACAGGGCGTTTTGCAATGCTGTCACCGTAGCGATACGTCTTTTTCGCGGCTAGAAACGTCATTATGCATGAAATTGCATATTCGTTACGCTATATACACAAAATAATTCGATGATGTGAAAAATCACCTTTTTTGGGACTTCAGGCGGTAAAAAATGCGTTTAGTTGGGAATGAAGGAATTTAGTTCAACTTTTTATATTCGCGTTTGCCCAGGATAAGCTAAAAAGTTTTAACTATTTCTTTTACTAATTGAGTCAAAACACCTCATTTTCAAAATGAATACACCAACTAAACGCATTTTTTACCTTTTTGGGCCCACAATCGCCAAAAATGAGCCCCAAACTAAAGTTTGGGGCTCATTAACGTGCAAATTACAACTTTGTAGCTGGTCGCGCAGCAACTTCGCAGCCGATCACACTAGTTGCGCGCCAACTTCGCAGCCGATTACGCTGGTTGCACGACCGGCCGGCGCGGGGTGTGCACTCGCAGCCACGTGCCTCGGCGCACAGACCGCGTCGACCACACTACTTGACGCCGGCTTTCTTCTTGGCGCGCTCGATAGCAGCCATCTGCTCCTCGGAAAGCCTAATGGAACCGTAATCTTTTCCGTGGTCAGGCGCGGTGCGACCAAGATCGCCCAGGTTAGCGCCAGTTGCTTCCAGTGCAGACATGTGGTGCGAAGAGCAAGAGTGGCCGCCTTCGCGAACAACGGAATCCAGGCCAAACTTGTCGCGGCCGGTATACGGCATAGTTGCGTCGTTGGTGACTGGGTCGTCGGCGTTTTCTAGCTTGAACTCGCCATTTACGCCGTTCTTGTAGTTCTCCTTAGCAACCGAAATCATCAGCTTGATACGGTTGAGCTGGTTAACCTCGGACGCGCCTGGGTCGTAGTCGACAGCAACAATGTTGGACTCGGGGTGCATCTGGCGCAGGCGCTTGATGACTGCCTTACCAACAACGTGGTTAGGTAGGCATGCAAATGGCTGAGCGCAGACAATGTTTGGTGTGCCTGTCTCAATGAGGTCGCACATCTCAGCGGTGAGCAGCCAACCCTCGCCCATCGTGTTGCAGAGCGAGAGAATCTGACCAGCTTTTTCGGCCAGCTCATCGATGTTGGGGTATGGCTCAAAGCGCTCGGACTTCTCCAGCATCTTGTTGATTGGCGCGCGCAGGCCCTGGACCATCTTGATGCCCGCAATGTGCGTCATGCGACTCTTGAACGAAGTACCAAGCTCCTTGTGTGTGTTGATCGCGTTGGAGAGGCCAAACAGGAAGAAGTCGACCAGACCTGGAACGTTGGCCTCGCAGCCCTCGGACTCGATGACCTTGACCAGCTCATTGTTGGCCGTTGGGTGGAACTTAACCAGAATCTCGCCAACAACGCCAACGCGTGGCTTCTGGCGGTCATTGACCACGGACAGGCTGTCAAACAGCTCAATGGTACGCTGGCACTGCTTGTAGAATTCCTTGCGAGAAATTCCGTTGATCTTGGAACGTGTATCGGCCATGAGCTGGTCATACAGCTCATTTGCGGAACCCTTAACGGCCTCGTAGGGACGAACGCGATACAGTAGCTGCATAATCAGGTCGCCGTATAGCAGCGCGTAAACTGCCTTGATGAGCAAATCGGGCTTGAACAGCTTGAAACCTGGGTTATCCTCATCAAGGCCGGAAGCAGCAGAAACGGAAATGACCGGAATCTCTGGGTGACCTGCGTCTTTAAGCGCCTTACGAATCAGTGCAATATAGTTGGTTGCACGGCAGCCACCGCCGGTCTGCGAAATCAGAACTGCGGTCTTAGTCAGGTCGTACTTACCCGAAAGCACCGCCTCCATAATCTGGCCTGTGACCAGGATGGATGGGTAGCAGATGTCGTTGTTGACGTAGCGAAGGCCCATGTCAACGGCGCCCTGGTCAACCGAAGGCAGCAGCACAACGTTGTAGCCAGCACCCTTCAGCAGCTCCTCTACCAGCTCAAAGTGGATCGGCGCCATCTGCGGAGCCAGGATGGTGTAGCCCGCTTCCTGCATCTCCTTGGTGTAGCGAACCTTCTCGTAAGCTGCGGATTCTGCCTCGCGGTACACGGGCGCACGGCGAGAAGAACTAGCGCTCCTGGCCTTTTCTAGAGAACCATCGGCCATGCGAACGCCCTGTGGAACAGCCTCGGTAACCAGACCGGCAGCTGCAAGTCGCTCGAGCTCTGCCTGCTGCTCGTTCAAGGCAGCCATCAGGGAGCGGATACGAATACGCGCAGCACCCAAGTTGGAGACCTGGTCAACCTTGAGCATAGTGTAGATTTTGCCCGAAGCCTCAAGAATCTCCTGGACCTGGTCGGTGGTCAGCGCGTCAAGGCCGCAACCAAATGAGAAGAGCTGGATGAGGTCCAGGTCGTTTCGGGACGCAACAAAGCGAGCCGCACGGTACAGACGCGAGTGATACATCCACTGGTCAACAATGCGGATGGGGCGCTCAGGCATCATCTTATGAGCAATGGAATCCTCGGTGAGAACGGCAAAGCCAAAGGAAGAGACCAGCTCAGGGATGGCGTGATTAATCTCTGGGTCGTTGTGGTATGGGCGACCTGCAAGAACAATACCGTGAGCGTCGTGCTCCTCAATCCACGCAAGAGCCTCGTCACCTGCGCGGTGCATCTGGTCCTTGACGTTGATGTCTTCCTGCCAAGCAGCCTCAACAGCGGCGTCAATTTCGGCGCGCGTGATGTGCTCGCCGCGGAAGCGGCCCTTGCCTACCTGGGCGTCCTTCTCGCGCTGCTCACTGATGAGCTCGTACAAACGGCGCTTGAGCTCGTTTTTCTTGTCGTACGGAATGAAGGGAGCCATGTACTGAATGGACGGATCGGAGAGTTCGTCCACGTTGAGGCCCAGCGCCTGAGGGTAGCTCATGACAATTGGGCAGTTGTAGTGGTTGGTTGCGGAGTCGTCCTCCTTGCGCTCCCAACGAATGCATGGCATCCAAATGAAGTCCGGGTCCTTGGCCAGCAAGTTCATGATGTGGCCGTGGGAAAGCTTTGCAGGATAGCAGGCGGACTCGGAAGGCATGGACTCAATACCCATGTCGTACGTCTTTGCGGTAGTCTGATCGGACAAAATGACCGAGAAGCCCAGCTTAGTGAAAAACGTGTGCCAGAACGGATAGTTCTCGTACATGTTCAGCGCGCGAGGAATGCCAACAGTGCCGCGTGGAGCCTCGTCTGCAGGAAGCGACTCGCGATCAAACAGCAGCTTGTTCTTGAACGCAAAGACGTTTGGTGCCTCGTTCTTCTTAGCGCCACGCTTCTTACCTGCGCCTTTCTCGCAACGGTTACCGGTAATAAACCTGTGGCCGCTACCAAAGTCGTTGATGGTAAGCATGCAGCTGTTAGGGCAGATGCGGCAGTGCGTGTTGGTAAGCTTGACCTGCAGGTTGTCGATGGACTCGCGGTCAAGCAGGGTGGATACACCGTCAATACCTGCGCGGTCGCGGGCGAGAAGAGCGGCACCGTAGGCACCCATGACACCTGCAATATCAGGACGGATGACGTCTCTGCCGGTGAGCAGCTCAAAAGCACGGAGCGTTGCGTCGGACATGAAGGTACCACCCTGAACAATGCAGTGCTCGCCAATCTCGCTGAAGTCGCGGAGCTTGATGACCTTGAACAGGGCATTCTTGATGACGGAGTATGAAAGACCAGCGGCAACGTCGCCGATGGTTGCACCCTCCTTCTGCGCCTGCTTGACGCGGGAGTTCATGAAGACGGTACAGCGAGATCCCAGGTCAACAGGGAGTGTTGCCTTGGTTGCGGCGGTTGCAAACTCACGGACGTCCATCTTCATGGAGTCAGCAAAAGATGCAATAAAGGAACCGCAGCCTGCAGAGCAAGCCTCGTTGAGCATGATGTGCTCAATGACGCCGTCTTTGACCTGCAGACACTTCATGTCCTGGCCGCCAATATCAAGAATGAAATCAACGTCTGGGACAAATGCCTTAGCGCCACGCAGGTGAGCAACAGTCTCAATCTCGCCCGAGTCTGCGCGGAGGGCCTCAATCAGGATGCCCTCACCATAACCGGTGGTTGTGACGTGGCCAATAATGCAGTCGGAAGGCATCTCGTCGTAGATGGCGTCCATAATTTTGCGAGCGGTACCCAGAATGTCGCCGTTGTTATTGTCGTACCAGGTATAAAGCAGCTCGCCCTTCTCGCCAACAACTGCAGCCTTCATAGTGGTAGAACCTGCGTCGATGCCGATGAACACGCGTCCGTGGTAGTTGGCCAGCTGGCCTTTGGGGACTACCTCCTGATCGTGGCGAGCCTTGAAGTCGTCAAAGTCCTGCTGGGTAGCAAAAAGTGGGTCCAGACGAGCAACCTCGGAACCCTGGATGTCCTTGAGGTTATCCAGTGCCTCCATGACCTGCGTAAAGGTGACTGGGCGGTCGGACTCGCCCGCCAGAGCAGCGCCCGTTGCAACAAAGAGGTGAGCGTTCTTTGGCAAGACAATATGCTCGTCATCCAGGTTAAGCGTGATATAGAAGCGGCGACGCAGCTCAGAGAGGTACTGCAGAGGGCCGCCGAGAAACGCGACGTGGCCGCGGATAGGGTGACCACAGGCCAGGCCCGAGACGGTCTGGTTTGCAACGGCCTGGAAGATAGAAGCAGCGATGTCGGCAGGAGCGGCACCCTCGTTGAGCAGCGGCTGAACGTCGGACTTAGCAAAAACGCCGCAGCGAGATGCAATTGGGTAGATCTGCTTGACGTCTTTTGCCAGCTCGTTGAGGCCGGTTGCGTCGGTCTTGAGGAGAGACGCCATCTGGTCGATAAACGCACCGGTACCACCAGCGCAGGTACCGTTCATGCGCTGCTCAATACCGTTGTCAAAGTAGATGATCTTTGCGTCCTCGCCGCCCAGCTCAATGGCAACGTCAGTCTGAGGAATCAGCGTCTCAACAGCGCGCTTGGAAGCGATAACCTCCTGGACAAACTCCAGGTCAAGCCATTGCGCCAAGAGCATTCCGCCGGAACCGGTGATTGCGGCGTACATGGGTGTCTCGCCAATGTGCTTCTGAGCTTTGACAAACAAGGAGCGCGCGGTTGCGCGAACGTCGGTGTGGTGACGCTCGTAGTTTGCGTAAACCAGCGTGCCGTCCTCGTCGATGACGGACAGCTTTACGGTTGTGGAACCAACGTCGATGCCCAGCATAAGGTGGGCCTGAGACAGGTCAAGTGGGACGTTTGGTGCCAGCTCGGCACCATTCTCTACCAGCTCAAACTTTGGACTAATCATTGTTTTCCTCTCCGAGAACAAGAGTTGCAAGCGCAAATCGTGGAACATCTAGCTTGATTGGCTTGCCGTACAGATCGCCAGGTGCAACAAACATAAGGCCGGTCATAAGGCCTGCCATCTGCTCGTCGCTCTCGCGCATGCCGCCGATTAACCAGCGGATAAGGACGCCGACCTCGGCAGAAATTGCAAAGGTCAGATAGTAGTCAAAGAAGGGACCAAGTGCGCGCGGATCAAGATCGTGCAGGGCGCGCTGGGCGATAACCTCGTGTACCAGGTGCTTTAGCTTGTCCTGGAACGCAGGGTCGCCGCCGTTGCCCAGCAAGGGGCGCAGGTAGAAGCCGTGCTTGCGAATGCTTCGGAGCATCTCCGTTGCACCGGGGCATGGCTTGTAGGAGTCAATTGCCTCTCTGAGCTCAACAAGGTTGACGCGAGCAAGCTGTTCAACAGCAGGTCGCAGCTCTGCCAGCGCTTCCTTTTCGATGTGAAGCACCAGGTCAGGGATGTCTTTGTAGTGGGAATAAAAGGTTCGACGCGTGAGGCCAGCGCGCTCCGTTACGCCCGTGACGGTCACGGAGGTAAGGTCGCCGGTGGCGTCTATCTCTTCTGCCAGGGCTTTTCTAAGCGCCACGCGAGTTCTAGCGGTGCGTCGATCAAGCTTGCAAGCTGACAAAACAGCAGGTGCAGACAATGTTTGCGTCATACGTTTCTGAAGCCTCTCCTGGTTGCAGGTCGTACTGGGTGCGCATCGGGTGCGCTGAGGGTGCGGGCTAGCAGCGCGGATAGCGCGGGTGGCGCGGTGCGGGTGGCGCGGTGCGGGTGCGCTGCAGCACAACAACACCGTAACACCCGACTTATTGCACATACTGAGTATTATTACACACTCTGTGCAATAACTGCAACCTCGAGAAGACCGATTTTCTCGCCAGATTTACTTTGACCGCAAGGGTTCTATTTTGGCCTGCTAGCGCGCCTGATTTCTGCAAAGAATCTGTAACTTTTGCCTGATAACAGCAAAGAATCTGTGGATTTGCCTGATTTCATCAAAGAATCGGTGTCTCAAATACAGATTCTTTGCACTTTTCAGGCGGGGTTTAAAGCGTGTCCGAGTTTGCCCTTTCATGGAGCCTGATTTTCTCGCCATGTCTGAACAATTTGCCGGAAAAGTGCACCATATCTGAGCTATTTGCCGGTTTTTCTCGCCAAGTCTGAGTAAATTTACTCAGACTTGATGCCCTTTTCAGGCTCAAAATTTAGGGCCACGTAGTCTATCTTTCACGCGCTTGATTTCATAAAAGATTCTGTAAATTTTGCCTAAAAAGGTAAAAGAAACTGTGGATTTGCCTGATTTTGTCAAAGAATCTGTATTCAAAATACAGATTCTTTGCACTTTTTAGGCGCGCATGCTGTTATGGCGCGCCTGGCGAGAAACCCCGTGCACTCCCCGCCGGCGCTTCGCGCACTGACCTGCAAGTTTGCCCGCACACGACACTGTTACCACACAAAAAACCGGTGCTCACCTGCGTGAACACCGGTCTGACCTGCATGTTATGTGGAGCTCGGAACCCGTACGCTTACGCGAAGCGCTCGACGCCGTCCTTGGAGACGCGTGCAAAGAACAGCGGTTCCAGCTCGGGAGCGCTCTCGCCAAAGACCAGAGCCTCACGGAAGATGCGCTCGCCCTCGTCAAGACGGCTTTCGTCGCCGGTCAGAAGCGTTGCAATAACATCGCCCTTCTCGACATAATCGCCGGTCTTGCGCTCGAGGATAATACCAGCTGCTGGGTCAATTGGATCGCCCTTCTTCTCGCGACCGGCGCCCAGAGCAACGGAGGAAATGCCCACCAGCTCAGCGTTCATGGAAGTGATATATCCGCTGGTTTCAGCCACAATATCGCGACGGAATGGCGCAACTTCAAACTTAGTGGTGTCAAAGATGACCTCGTTGGTGCCACCCTGAGCCTTGACCATCTGTGCCAGCTTAGCCAGGCCCTCACCGTTTGCAATCTGCTGGCGAGCCAGCTTACGGCAGTCCTCAACGCTTCCCTTACCTGCGAGGTTAAGCATGTTTGCAGCAAGCTCAACGCAAACGTCGGTCAAATCTTCAGGACCCTCACCCTTAAGCGTAGCCACTGCCTCAATGACCTCGAGGGAATTGCCCACGTTTTTGCCAAGAGGGCGATCCATGCCAGTAATCAGAGCTGCGGTGGTACGGCCGACGTGCTCGCCAATGGAAACCATAGCATCTGCCAGCTCAATTGCGGAGTCGACGTTCTTCATGAAGGCGCCGGAACCGCACTTGACGTCCAGCAAAATGCAGTCGGAACCGGAAGCGATCTTCTTGCTCATGATGCTCGATGCAATCAGAGGCACCGAATCAACCGTTGCGGTAACGTCGCGAAGCGCGTAGAGCTTCTTGTCAGCTGGAACAAGATTGCCCGTCTGACCTGCGACGGCAACGCCAATCTCGGAGACCTGCTTGAAGAAATCTGGCTCGGAAATCTCAATGGAAAGTCCCGGAATTGCCTCAAGTTTATCCAGCGTACCGCCCGTATGGCCCAAGCCGCGGCCACTCATCTTGGCAACCTTTACGCCAAGAGATGCAACAAGTGGGCCAACAACCAGCGTGGTTTTATCGCCAACACCGCCGGTAGAGTGTTTATCAACCTTGATACCAGGGATTGCCGAGAGGTCCATCATGTCGCCAGACTCTGCCATTGCCATGGTCAGGTGAGCTGTCTCGTGCGCGGTCATACCCTTGTAGAAGATGGCCATCGCAAGCGCGGAAGCCTGATAATCGGGAATATCCCCAGCTACATAGCCCGAGACAAAGTAGTCAATCTCGGCGTCGGTAAGCTCGCCGCCATCGCGCTTCTTTTCAATCACGTCGTACATGCGCATAGTTGAACCTCTTTTCGCTGTTCGCGTTCGTTGTCGTTCGCGGCGCCGTCAGGCGCGTTCGTTACTGTTCGCGGCGCCGTCAGGCGCATTCGTTGCCGTTCGCGTTAACTCTCTAGTAAAAGAGCCGGTAGCGAGAAACTCTACCGGCTCGCAATTTCATGTAACCTACCAGGTTATCTGCACCCGAAAGCGCAGGCTGCTTGATACCGCAGCTTACTGGTTACTCTTGCCGTTCTCGCTGCACCCGCAGCCACAACCGTGCTCGTGACCACCGTCGGCACCCTTCACGGCGTCGTCACCCGATGCGCCAGCAGGACTAGACTCGCCCAGATCCTCGGGACCAAATCCCATAGGCAAGATGTCCTGGAGCAGATACTCGCGAGGAGCCGCGTCTACCTTGCCCAGCACAATACGGAACGTTGCAGGATCGCACCACTCGCGAATAACCTGCCTGCATACACCACAAGGAGTGCACCAAGCTGTTGGAGCCTCTCCCTCAGGACCGCCAACAACCGCAATGGCCACAAAATCCCTGCGACCCTCAAACACCGCGCGGAAAAACGCCGTGCGCTCGGCACAGTTAGAAGGCGTGTACGCAGCGTTTTCTAAATTGGCACCTCCGTACACCGTGCCGTCGGAGCACAAAAGTGCAGCTCCAACCGCATAGTGAGAGTACGGTACATAGGCGTGGTTGCGCGCCTCAATAGCAAGCTGAACAAGAGCCTCGTTAGAAACGTGGCAAGAACCCTCTACCCCGGCCATTATGCGCGGCTTCCCTTGATATATGGCACGCCGTCTGCCTTAGGCGCAACGGACTTACCAACAAAGAGGACCAGTGTAATGATGGTGATGAAGTAAGGAAGCATTGCAATGATCTGGCTTGGAATTGGAGTTGCGCCGCCACCAAGAAGAATTGCAAGTGCCTGAGTAAAGCCAAAGAGCAGGCAAGCTGCATAGGTGTTCAGAGGCTTCCACTTACCAAAGATAACCGCTGCCAGTGCAATAAAGCCCTGACCAGAAATAGCGGTCTGAGTGAACTGAGAAATAATTGCCAGCGTTACAGAAGCGCCACCAAATCCTGCAAGAACACCAGAAACAATAACGCAGAGGTAGCGAGTCTTACGAACGCTAATGCCCAGCGTCTCAGATGCGTGTGGATGCTCGCCAACGGAGCGAATACGCAGGCCCCACTTGGTACGGTACAGCACAAACCAGACGAGAAGGGCGGTCAAAAGTGCAAGTACCACGGTAATGTCTACGTTCAAGCTGGAATAAGGTGTGTCGTTAAAGGCACCCTCACCAAAGAGCTTTGGGAGCTTGGTGACTGCTGGAGACATTGCAGCGCCATCAAACAAAAGACGGCAGGCAAACAGAGCAATGCCAGGTGCCAGCAGGTTAATTGCAACACCAGAAACTGTCTGATCAGCGTTAAACGTAATAGATGCCATGGCGTGCAAAAGCGCAATAAGACCGCCTGCAATACCTGCACAAAGGAAGCCAATCCAAGGGTTTCCGGTGAGGTAGCTGCCCGCAACGCCCGCAAAGGCACCAACACCCATCATGCCCTCAATACCAATGTTGACAACACCGGAGCGCTCGGAGACAACGCCGCCCAGAGCACCAAAAATAAGAGGTGTTGAGTACATGAGGGTAACGGAAACAAGAAGAATCAGGTTAGTGAGCATTGTTTGCCTCCTCCTGAGAAGGGTTGGACGCATCACTCACTTGAGCAGCAAGCTTTGCCTCTTCTTCCTTAGCCTTCTGGGCACGCTTGTGATCAAGACGGTCGGCAAGCATTGGAATAACGCCACCCAGAGCCATAAAGAACACGATGGTACCAATAACAATGTTGATAATCTCGGAAGGTGCACCAACCGTCTGCTGAACAGTCTGGCCACCATAAAGAAGACCAGCGAACAGGAAGGATGCAGGAATACATGCCACAGGATTGCAGTTGGCGATAAACGCAACGGACAGACCGTTAAAGCCGTTGTTCTCAAATGCTGCCAGCGTTGCGATACTGTGAGGAGCAATACCGGTAATGGTCAGAGCACCTGCAAGTCCGCAGAGTGCACCAGAAATAGCCATGCAAAGCGTAAGGTTTTTCTTAACGTTGATGCCGGTAAACTGTGCAGCGTCGCGATTAAAACCAACAGCGCGCATCTCATAACCAACCTTGGTGCGCATAAGCAGCCAGCCAATAAAGATAGCTGCGATAATAGCAACAAAAATACCAATGTTTACATCGGTACGCATAATAGCGTCGCCAATAACAGGAATATTGCGAATTGCCTCAGCACCGTCCTCGGAATTCTTCATGCCATAGAACAGTGTGGTGTAGCCAGACTCGTTAATGGAGTATGAAGAAGTTGAGTTTGGCTGGTGGAACTGTGGAAGAGAAACCACAAAGTTGCAGAGGTAAAGGCTGATCCAGTTAAACATAATGCTGGTAATAACCTCGTTGATACCAAACTGAGCCTTAAGCCATCCAATAATGGCACCAATACCTGCGCCGCCTGCGGTACCAACCAAAACAACTACAGGAATCTGCAGCACAGGAGGAAGATCCAAACTGTAGCCAACAATAACGGCGAGGATAGTACCTACAATGTACTGACCCTCAGCGCCAATGTTAAAGAGGCCAACGCGGAATGCAAAAGCAACCGCAATACCCGTAAAGAGCAAAGGTGTTGCCTTAATAATGACGTTAGAAATGTATTTTGGCTTACCTACCATGCCGCCAATAAGAGCCTCAAACGAGCTGATAGGGTCATAACCTGCAACAACCAAAATAATAGAAGCAACCAACAGGCCAACAAAAATAGCAACAATTGCTGACGTAATGGGCTTTCTCATTATCTTTGTAAGCGTACTCACTCGGCGTCACCTCCTGCCATCAGCAGGCCAGCCTGCTCTTCAGTGATAGTACCTTGGTCAAACTCGCCAACATTCTTGCCAGCGTAAATAATTGCCATCTTATCGGCAACGTCCATAATCTCGTCCAGCTCAAAGGAAATCAGCAAAATTGCTGCTCCACGGTCCCTCTCGCGAATAAGCGCTTTGTGGACAAACTCAATAGCACCAACATCAAGACCGCGAGTTGGCTGAATGGCAATGAGGACGTCTGGGTTGGAAGAAACCTCACGGGCAATAATAACTTTCTGCTGATTGCCGCCGGAAAGTCCCGCTGCCTGATGATCTGCGCACTCTGCAGGACGAATATCAAACTCGTCAATCAGCTTCTGAGAGAATTCCTTTATCTTTGCCAGGTCAAGTGCAATGCCTTTACCAAAGGTCTCCTCGTTGTGGCGCTCAAGCACCATGTTCTCGGCAACCGTAAAGGGCAGAACCAGACCCCAACGGTGACGGTCTGAAGGAATAGTTGCAACTGCATGGTCAATGACCGTTTTAGGGGTTGTGCCCTGAATCTCTTCACCCTTGACAGCAATGGTGCCCGACTCAGGTTTGACCAGTGCGTTTATGGCATCGGCAAGTTCTTTCTGGCCGTTGCCGTCAATACCTGCAAGACCAACAATCTCGCCGGCACGAATATCCAAATTAAAGCCGTTTACCTGCTCAATACCGCGCTCGTCCTTGACGTGGAGGTCCTTAATAGAAAGAACAACCTCGCCAGGAGTTGCAGGCTTCTTTTCTACATGCAGGTTAACGTTTCTACCCACCATAAGTGTTGCAAGCTCGGTCTCGGATGTCTTGGAGACATCAACGGTGCTCATGTACTTGCCGCGACGAATAATGGTGCACTCGTCAGCAGAAGACATAATCTCTTTAAGCTTGTGCGTAATAACAATGATGGTTTTACCTTTGCTTACCAGGTCATGCATGATCTGAATAAGCTTCTCAATTTCCTGCGGCGTAAGAACTGCCGTAGGCTCATCAAGAATCAGCGTATCTGCGCCGCGATACAGGGCCTTTAAAATCTCAACACGCTGCTGCATACCAACAGAAATGTCTTCAATCTTGGCGTCAGGGTCTACGTCAAAGCCGTATTCCTCAACAATTTCCAGGACCTTCTCGCGAGCTCGCTTTGGATCAAGGACGCCACCAGCCTTGGTGACTTCGTTGCCCAAAACAATATTTTCTGTAACAGTAAAGTTCTCAACCAGCATAAAGTGCTGGTGAACCATACCAATACCGTGAGCGATAGCATCGGTTGGGCCAGATATGGATACACGCTCTCCGTTGAGGTAAACCTCGCCCTCATCAGCAGAATACAGGCCATACAGTACGTTCATGAGCGTACTTTTACCTGCGCCGTTCTCTCCTAAAATGGCGTGGACAGTTTGCTTGCGCACGTTAAGGTCTACGGCGTCAAGAGCTTTAAACGATCCAAAAACTTTGGTAATGCCATGCATCTGAACAGCGTAATCCGAACTGACTTCCACGAGCCACCTCCTTTACACACTTGCGAGAGGTGAGGAGTGCCAAAAAGCACCCCTCACCAGCAAATCCAAACTCATCAGCCTTTGGGCCTGTCAGAGGTCAAAACCATCTGACGAGAAGCCCCAAGACATAGAAACTAAGTCAGAGCTTAGCTCAAAGACTTGACGTACTTGTCCAGGTCGTCCTTGCTTGCAGGAGGAACAACGGAGCCAGCCTTGATCTTGTCGAGAAGGTCAGTAGCTGCCTTGTAGGTGTCCTCGCCCATGAGGTGGTGATCCTCAGCAATTCCGACAGCGTCCTCGGAAGCGCCTAGGGAAACAGTAGTGCCACCCTTCTGGCCGTCCTTCAAGATCTTCTCGGAAATCTCAACGATAGCAACGTTGACGCGCTTAAGAGCGGAGGTCAGAACGTTCTCTGGAGCAAGATATGCCTGGTCACGGTCAACGCCGATAGCAAGCTTGTTTGCGTCCTTAGCTGCCTCAATAACGCCGGTTCCTACGCCGCCTGCAGCGTGGAAGACAACGTCGCAACCATCGGAGTACATGGAGTTAGCAATAGCCTTACCCTTTGCAGCATCGGAGAAGGACTCTGCGTACTGTGCAGAAACCTCAACGTTGGTGCCCTTTTCCTTGTTTGCATAAGCAACGCCGCCGCGGTAACCATACTCAAACTGGTCGATAAGTGCGGAAGAAATGCCGCCAACAAAGCCAACCTTGCCAGTCTTTGTGGTGCGAGCAGCAATGTAGCCAACAACAAAGGAAGGCTCCTGAGCACGGAACATTACGCCGGTGAAGTTGGAAACCTCAGACTCGTTGCCGTTGTCAATGATGGCAAACTGGGTGTTTGGATTGTCCTTAGCAGCCTTAAGAGTTGCATCTGCCATAGCAAAGCCAACGCCCCAAACAAGATCGGACTCTGCGTCAACAGCCTTATCAAGGTTGGTTGCATAATCGGAATCCTGCTTGGACTCAAGGTAGCTGACATCCCAGCCGTTCTTGTCCTTGAGCTCGGTCATGCCCTCCCAAGCGGACTGGTTAAAGGACTGGTCGTTAACACCACCAGTGTCGGTAACCATGGTGAGCTTCTTTTTCTTCTCACCTGATGCCTTCTGGCCACCGTCGTCCTTCTTGGGGTTGTTGCAGCCTGCAAGACCTGCGAGTGCTGCAAATGCGCCAGCGCCGGTTGCGCCGGTCACAAAACTACGACGAGAAACGTTCTTGTTCATTCCGTGCTCTCCTTACCTCATGTGGCGGGAACGTCCAGCTTTAGTGCTGGATCTTTATGAGAAGTTGACCAAACTCCCCTAACTTAAGCGGAAAATCCGCATGGTTCCAAAACAAACAGTAATGGCAAACTGCCTATCTGCGATGCTTTACGCAACAAGTGCCTTAAGCAACAACAGAAAGAGCAACCTCCATCATCTGCGTGAAACTAGTCTGACGCTCTTCAGCAGTAAGTGCTTCTCCTGTAAGAGGCAAATCAGAGATAGTTAGCAGCGTAAGCGCATGCTTATGAGCGTGCATGGCGTTGAGATACAGGGCTGCCGACTCCATCTCAACGGCAAGAACATCCATGCTTGCCCATTTGGTAAGCGAGTTGTCTACGGTATAGAACACGTCGCTTGCCAGAATATTACCAACGCGAACGGGATAACCCAGTTTCTCTGCACCAGCAACAGCCTTGCTCAACAGGCCAAAGTCTGCGGTAGGTGCAATGGTTCCAGGCATTCCGTACTGTGATGGATAATTAGAATCAGTGCTGGAAGACATGCCAATAACAATGTCTCTGAGCTTTACCTCAGGAGCAAGGCCGCCAGCGCTACCAATGCGGAGAATGTTATCAACTCCGTAGAAATTAAAGAGCTCGTAAGAATAAATACCAATGGAAGGCATGCCCATACCAGAACCCATAACGGAGACAGGCTGTCCCTTGTAGGTGCCGGTGTAGCCAAACATGTTGCGAACGGTGTTGAACTGCTCAACGTTCTCCAGGTAGGTATCTGCAAGAAGCTTTGCGCGCAGAGGATCTCCTGGCATCAGGACAGTCTTAGCAATCTGGCCCTCAACAGCAGCGTTATGGGGAGTTGGGGTAGTAGCCATTAGTTCTCCTTAAGAATCTCTGACAGGTGAGAAGTTCCAACACCAAGTTGCTCAACGCCAAAATAATCAAGGATTGTCTCGGCCATATCGGCAAATGTGGCGGTTGTACCAAGGTTGGTGTTTGGCTTGACCTTTGGACCCATGATAAGCAGTGGCACGTACTCACGAGAGTGATCAGTAGATGGTGTTACCGGGTCACAGCCATGATCTGCGGTGATAATGAACAGGTCATCCTCACGAAGGCCCTCAATAATTTGAGGAATGCGCTCGTCAAAATAAGAAAGAGCGTTGGAGTATCCCACAGGATCGTTGCGGTGACCGTAAATCATGTCAGTATCAACAAGGTTGGTGAAGCACAGACCGTTAAAGTCTTTGCTGGTAGCCTCAATAGTTTTCTGAATTCCGTCTGCGTTGCAGGTGGTGAACTCAAACTCAGTCATGCCGCGATGAGCAAAGATGTCATAAATCTTGCCAATAGAAAGAACATCAAAGCCGTTCTCTTTAAGGCGATCAAGCATGGTTGGACCCGTTGGCTCAAGCGAGAAGTCATGGCGGCGAGAAGTGCGCTGGTATGGCCACTCCCCCTCAAAAGGACGAGCAATAACGCGAGCAACACCGTGCTCACCCTGCAGAATCTCGCGCGCAATGCGGCAATACTCATAGAGTTTCTCGGGACTTACCACGTCCTCATGAGCAGCAATCTGGAAAACAGAATCTGCTGAGGTATAGACAATCAGAGCACCAGTCTCTACGTGCTCTTTACCAAAGTCTCTAATGACATCGGTTCCGGAGTAAGGCTTGTTGCACAAAACCTTGCGGCCCGTCTTCTGCTCAAACTCTTCAATGACCTCCTGTGGAAAACCATCAGGATAGGTTGGGAACTTCTTTGGAGAAATGACGCCTGCCATCTCCCAGTGGCCAACAGTGGTGTCTTTACCAGCGGATTTCTCCTGCATACGAGCATATGCGCCCACAGGAGACTCAATTGGCTTCAGATCAACGTCATACACAGTATCAAGCGCGCCATCAATATTAAGAAGGCCCAGCTTTGTCATATTTGGGATGTTAAGAACGCCACTTGTTGCGCATGCACAAAGGGTATTGCTACCCTCGTCTCCGTATGCCGCTGCATCAGGCTCTTCGCCGATGCCAAAACTATCAAGAACAACTACAAAAACACGTTTAGGCATACTACCTCCTAAAACGCCCGAAATAAGCATTTACGCACGATACGTGCGCGAACTAACTTATGTGGACGAGTCATTACTATTCATTAAATATATTATTACAGTTGCATAACACCGACGCCCAATTTAGAGAGATTTTCACGATACAACCGTTTGCAGATACTAAAATTCTGTAAACGGTACGCAGCAAATGCTTAGAAAAATCAAGCAGGTAAAACCAATATGACGAGAAAATCTTTGGGCTCACCGGGGAAAATTTAATGAATTCATTCTTTACAGACTCTAGCTGCTGTCTTATCGTTATCCAAAGCAGATTTAAGCACTAGCTTAAACAAGATAAGCACCTGTTTAGAAGTTTTTATATAAGCACCTGTTTAGTCGAATTCTCTTTTTACTACTAGGAGGCCTGATGCTCACTAATAGAGAACAGATGATTTTCAACTGGATTAAAGAGCAGCCTTCCATTACTCAGAAGGAAATTGCAGAGCGTGCAGGTATCTCACGTTCTTCTGTTTCGGTTCACATCTCCAATCTTACCGCAAAGGGCGCAATTCTGGGCCGTCGCTATATTTTGAGCGAGCGTCCCTACGTCATTGTTATTGGCGCTGCTAACATGGACATTGCTGGTCGCCCAGACTCTTCCCTTGTAGCAGGAGACTCCAACCCTGGTAAAGTCACCATGTCCTTTGGTGGTGTGGGCAGAAATATTGCACACAACCTGGCCCTTCTCGACGGTGACGTTCGTCTGCTCACTGCTTTTGGCGAAGACTATCGTGCGCGCGAGCTCAAAGAGGGTTGCCTAGACTGCGGCATTGACATCGACGCATCTATTACCGTGCCAGGCGCTTCCACTTCCACCTACCTCTTCATCATGGATGAGCAAGGTGAAATGCAGGAAGCTATTAATGACATGCAGATTTACGAGTATGTCACCCCTGAGCGCATTGAAGAGCGCCTAGATATTATCCAGCATGCTGCGGCTTGCGTGATTGATACCAACCTGCCTCAGCAGACCATCGAGTTCATTGCCAAGAACGTGACCTGCCCAATCTTCTGCGATCCCGTTTCTTCCATCAAGGCGCAGAAGCTCAAGAGGGTCCTGGGCAAGATTCACACGCTCAAACCAAATCGTCTTGAGGCCGAGATGCTCTCGGGCATCAAGATTACTGACGACGCTTCCCTTGAAGCCGCAGCTCACGAGCTGCTTGCAACAGGACTGAAGCGCGTGTTTATCTCCCTTAGCGAGAAGGGCCTTCTTTGTGCTGATCACGAGAAGACCGTTCGCTTGCCACTGCTTCCCGCAAAGCTTGTCAACATGACCGGTGCGGGCGATGCCATGATGGCAGGAATTACCTGGGCGTATACTCAGGGCATGACGCTTGAGCAGACCGGCCTGATAGGCATGGCTGCTTCCAGCATGGCCATTGAGGGTGAGGACACCATCAACGGTGAACTCAACGTTGAAGAGGTCATCAAGCGCGCAGGTCTTTAGCGCGTCTGCACAGCGCATCTGCACGGCACTACTTTCGGTTCCATTAGTCGTTTACGATTGGAGTATATATGTCTAACCTGAAGGATTTTCTCGTTGTATCTGACGAGGTCAAAGAGGCTCTTGAGCAGAACAAGCCTGTTGTAGCTCTGGAGTCCACCATCATTTCTCACGGTATGCCTTACCCACAGAACGTTGAGACCGCTCTGAAGGTTGAGCAGATTATCCGCGACAACGGTGCAATTCCTGCAACTATCGCAATTATTAACGGCCAGATGCGTGCCGGCCTTTCCGCTGACGAGATTGATTACCTGGGCAAGAAGGGCCGCGAGGTTGCTAAGGTCAGCCGCCGCGACCTCCCTGTTATCATCGCTGAGAAGAAGGACGGTGCAACCACCGTCACTACTACCATGATGATTGCTCACATGGCAGGCATCGACGTCTTTGCAACCGGTGGCATTGGTGGCGTTCACCGTGGCGCTGAGACCACCATGGACATCTCCGCTGACCTCGAGGAGCTTGCACAGACTCCTGTTATGGTCATTTGCGCTGGTGCAAAGTCCATTCTTGACCTTGGCCTTACCCTTGAGTACCTGGAGACTAAGGGCGTTCCTGTACTTGGTTACCAGACCGAGGAGCTTCCTGCGTTCTACACCCGCAAGAGCGGCTTTAGTGTTGACTACCGCGTTGACTCCCCTGCTGAGCTGGCAGAGATCTTTACTACCCAGCAGCAGATTGGCATGAACAGCGGTCTTCTGGTTACCAACCCAATTCCTGAGCAGTATGCAATGGATAAGGACACCATCGATGCAGCTATCGAGAAGGCCCTTGCAGAGGCAGAGGCAAACGGCATCCACGGCAAGGAGTCCACACCATTCCTGCTGGCAAAGGTTGCTGAGATCACTGGTAACAACTCCCTTGAGTCAAACATTCAGCTGGTCTTCAACAACGTTGCTCTTGGCGCAAAGGTTGCTGCAGAGGTTTGCAACCGCAAGTAAGTGCACGCACGTGCTCAAACGTGCAAGCGCACAAAGTACACGTGCAAGTTCCGCGTTAGCATCGCATTTCTTTTGGCCCCTACGTCGTTTGACGTGGGGGCTTTTTCTGTCTTGCAGCAGCTTTGGTAGGTTCTGCCGAAGAATCGACATGTTCTTAATCAAGATAGTCAGGCAGCTAGGCGGTCGCACTACCTGATATACATCTCTATGCATAAACTTCATGTAATATGCTAGAAAATGAATAGCGTCATATAAAAGATTTAACTATAGGTAAATTCCGCA
>JAGZNE010000089.1:0-4311 GCA_018363825.1 Atopobium sp.
CATTTCTCTGGGTCGCGTTTAACCGCTACCCTCATCAGGGCACTTCTCGCCCTTGGGTTGCGCTCTATCTCTTCTGGAGTGGCCACAAGAGGTTTGCGCGTAATCACGTCAACTATCGGCACTTGACCGCACATACAAACCGGAAGGTCTGGCGGGCAGATACAACCTTGACTCAGCTCGGAGAACACGTGCTTGACAATGCGATCTTCAAGCGAGTGGTACGAGATAATGCAAATCCTGCCTCCTGGATTAGCCCAGGCAATTGCAGAGCGTAGTCCGCGCTCCAAAACCTCAAGCTCGTGGTTTACTTCAATACGAAGTGCTTGGAACGTCTTTCTGGCGGGATGTCCGCCGTGACGACGCGCTGCTGCAGGAATTGCCGCCTTGATTACCTCAACAAGCTCAAGCGTCGTTTGGATGGGACGCTTTTCTCGCGTTTGTACAATGCGTCGTGCAATGCGTGAGGCAAATTTCTCGTCTCCGTAAATTCGAAGGATTCGGGCGAGGTCGGCTTCGTTGTAGGTGTTGATGACCTCTTGTGCAGTTGGAGTTTGTTTGCCCGGGTCCATTCGCATATCCAACGGGGCATCTTCGTGGTACGAAAAGCCTCGCTCTGGGATATCAAGCTGAGGAGAAGAAACACCAATGTCAAAGAGGAAACAGTCAACTCCGGGGACTTCTGCAGAGACGAGAAGTTCATCGAGGTCGCCAAAGTTTCCCTTAAGCGGCAAAAACTCCGCGTTTGGTACTTCTTGCTTCAGGCGAGCAGCTGCTGCTTGATGAGCCATTGCATCCTGGTCAATTCCAATGGAAAGACCGTCTGGAGCAATCAGCTTTGCCATCTCTACGGTGTGGCCCGCTCCTCCCAAGGTGCAGTCGCAAACAACTTCACCTGGCTTGGGGTCCAGCTCGCGCAGCACTTCTGCAAGCATTACTGGTTGGTGCCGATATTCGACTTTCAAGTTACCGTCTTCTACCTTCACGATCTTCTCGCCTCACTAGGCGCCAAAGATGAGGTCCTCGAGCGTTGCAACGCGGTCATCTGCCGAGAAGAGGCTGTTCCACTTGTTGGTGTTCCAAATCTCAAAGTGGTCGCCGTTACCGACAATGGTGACGTCGCGGTCAAGCTGGAGCTTCTCCCTAGCCTGTGGATCGGACTCGTCAATCTTTCCCAGAGCAACGCGGCCGGCCGAGTCAATGTCGACGGTTGTTGCTGCTGCGTTCAGCATGCGAAGTGCTGTGACGTCGTCGCGGTTCCTTGGGTTGAGGTTCAGACTTGCAATCCAAGCCTCATACGCCTCAGGTGAGTAGCCGTAAAGCGCGTCCTGTCGACGGAGCAAGATAACAACATCGCCAAGCTGCTTGCGCTGAGGTGCAGGAAGAGTCACGCGAATCTTGGAGTCCAGCGAGCGCTGATACTGACCAGTAAGCATGTCTCCCCCTTTCACGTTGGCGCCCCTTGCCGCGCGGGCTGTGTTTGTGTTGTGTGTGCGCGGCAACGCTTGGGCATAGTCCGTCGATTGAACGTGGAATAAATATAACTCATTCCGACACTTACACACACTAGAAAACACTTTCCAACACCAAGTATTTTTCTTATGGTCTAGCTGGGGTTTAACGTAGATGTGAGATATAACATTTTGACCACAATATGTAGTGTTTAAAAAAATCCGAACTACAAAAGAACGGATTTTCTTAGTCTCAGACCCAATTTATTAAATTTTTTATGAAGTAAAAATTTTTGAGGAAATTGTGGTGAACTCGTGGCGAAAATCACATGTTACTCAAACAAAACCTTCGTCTTGCTTTTACGCAGTCACCACTTTGCCCCACGGTTGCATTAAGCGCGTTTATTTGTCCGCGTGAACGTGGGCTCTTGGGTGAGCCTCAAGATACACATCTCTAATGTGAGACCTATCTACATGCGTATAAAGCTGTGTAGTTGAAATATCTACGTGTCCCAAAAGCTCCTGCACTGAACGAAGATCAGCGCCGCCTTCTAGAAGGTGTGTGGCAAAACTGTGGCGCAGCGTGTGAGGATGCAAACCTTCAATCCCTACTACCCTGCCGTAATTTGCCACTAGTTTATGTACTGACTGGCGAGAAATACGTCCACCTCTGGCGTTTACAAACACCTCAGATACCTGGCCGTGCTTAAGCAAAAGCGAACGAGCCTCGTAAAGGTATGTTTTAAGTGCACGATGCGCAGAGCCCAACACAGGGACTACGCGCTCTTTAGAACCCTTACCAAAAACACGCAAGAGCTCGTCTTCTAAAAGGACACCTCGTACCTCAAGATCGCAAAGCTCAGACACACGAAGCCCACACCCATACAGCAACTCAAGTATTGCTCTATCGCGAATGCCTAGGGGCGAATTAGGGAACGGCTGGTCAAGCAGCTCCTCTGCCTTCTCTTGAGAGATAACATCAGGAAGCCTTTGAATTCTTGCTGCGGTAGGTAAATCTTCTGCTGGAGATGACTCACAAATTTGCTCAACAGCCATAAACTTGTGGAAGTTTCTAAGCGCCGCAGTGTGGCGCTCAACCGAAGCTGGAGCCATACCTAAATCTCTCAGAGAGCCTATGTACTCTTCAACGTCTGAGCGAGTCACCTGGTTGGGCAAAGTAATTTTTTTGCCATTCAGCCAAAGCAAATAACCCTCTAAATCTCTGGTATAGGCATCAAGCGTATTTACAGAAAGACCTCGCTCAACAGCAACGTACGCTAAAAATTCTGTACGCGCCTGAGCGAGGTCCATAAGTATTCTTCCCTATTAAAAATTCTGCTTAGAGAGACTGGTTTACATCATGACGGTCAACACCCTCATGATGAGCGATTGCGGCACGTGCAAACTCACGGAACAAAGGCGCAGGATGAGTTGGACGGCTCTTGAACTCTGGGTGTGCCTGACTTGCAACAAACCAAGGGTGAACAGACTCTGGAAGCTCAATCATCTCTACAAGGCGATCATCTGGAGAAACACCAGAAACTACCAAACCAGCCTCAACAAGCTGATTACGGAATACGTTGCTTACCTCATAGCGGTGACGATGACGCTCATAAACCAAGTTGTTGCCATATGCCTCATGTGCAAGAGTTCCCTCAACAACCTTGCAAGGATAAGAACCGAGGCGCATGGTACCGCCCTTGTCAGTAATATCCTCCTGATCAGGCATAAGATCGATGACAGGGTATGGAGTATCTGGACCAAACTCTGCTGAATTTGCACCCTCCATGCCGCAGACGTCACGAGCAAACTCAGTAACAGCCATCTGCATACCAAGGCAAACACCAAGGTAAGGAATCTTGAGCTCACGAGCACGACGAATAGCAACCATCTTACCCTCTACGCCGCGAAGACCAAAGCCGCCAGGAACCAAAATGCCATCTGCACCAGCAAGCTCCTGCTCTACGTCTTCTTCTGTCAGCTCTTCACCGTTTACCAGGCGGATATCAACGTGCCTGCCATAGAAAATACCAGAGTGGTGAAGTGCCTCAATAACAGAAAGGTAGGCATCAGGAAGCTGCGTATACTTGCCGACAACATAAATTCTTGTTGCGTCTTCAAGAGCATTTGCCTTATGCATAGCAGTAGTAAATGCTTCCCAGCTGCCAAGATCACTTGGACGAACTTCAAGACCAAGACGCTCAAGTACCTTCTTGTCAAATCCCTGTGCTGCCAGATGTGCTGGAACATCGTAAATTGAAGGCAAATCGTTATTTTCAAAAACGCAATCCGCATCGACGTCGCAGAAATTAGCGATTTTCTCGCGAATAGATTCATCCACAGAATGGCTAGAACGGCAGACGATAAAGTCTGGCTGAATACCAAGGGAACGAAGCTCTTTTACGGAGTGCTGCGTAGGCTTAGTCTTGACCTCATGAGCAGCAGCAATATAAGGAACAAGACTTACGTGAATAATAGCAACGTTGCTTGCGCCACGCTCTTTTCTAAACTGGCGAATTGCCTCAACAAAAGGCTGAGACTCAATATCGCCAATGGTGCCACCAAGCTCTGTGATGACTACATCTGCGTTAGTAACCTCCTCAATGCGGGCAAAACGAGCTTTAATTGCATCGGTTACATGAGGAATAACCTGGACTGTACCACCAAGGAAGTCTCCAGCACGCTCGCGCTGAATCAAAGACTGGTAAATAAGACCAGTGGTGAAGTTGGACTCCCTGGTAAGATTCTCGTCAATAAAGCGCTCATAATGACCAAGGTCAAGGTCAGTCTCTTTACCGTCCTCAGTGACAAAAACCTCACCATGCTGGAAAGGACTCATAGTACCTGGGTCAACATTGAGATA
>JAGZNE010000090.1:0-4238 GCA_018363825.1 Atopobium sp.
TTTCTCACTACGGCATCTGCCCTAAGTGCTCCGCTCCAATTGACCGCGATTTTATCGTGTGCCCAATCTGCAATACGCAGGTTAGAAACGTTTGCCCAACATGCCATCGTCCTCTGAACGCAGACTGGAAGGTTTGCCCTTACTGCCGTACTCGCATTCAATAACGTTTGGTTTTGTTCTTTATGATGGCAATCTGGTGTTTTACAACAGAGACTATGTAGGCGTCTGCTCCTAAGCTCCCGTGTGAGCAGAGTAGGCGCCGTGCCTGTTTCTATGAGTAGCTACCTCTGAGGGGTTTTACATGAAGGTTTTATATAACGACGGCCATGTTGGCGAGATTAACGATGCAGCTGAAGAGCTTGAAGTTATTCGCCACGATGCAGCTCACCTGCTTGCTCAGGCTTTGAAGCGTCTGTACCCACACGCACAGTTTGCCTATGGTCCAGCAACCGAAAATGGTTTTTACTATGACGTTGATCTTGGAGACACTAAGGTTAACGAGGACGATTTCCCAGCTATCGAAGCTGAGATGAAGAAGATTGTCAAAGAGAACCTCAAGATTGAGACGTTTGAGCTTCCTCGTGATGAGGCTATTGCCTACATGAAGGAGCGCGGCGAGTCTTACAAGGTTGAGCACATTGGCGATCTTGCTCCAGACGCACATATTACCTTCTATAAGCAGGGTGAATACGTTGACATGTGCGTTGGTCCTCACATGCTCTACACCAAGGGTGTTAAGGCTTTTAAGCTGACCAGCATTTCTGGTGCGTATTGGAAGGCTGATAAGAACAACAAGATGCTCACCAGAATTTATGGTGTTGCGTTTGGTTTCAAAGATGAGCTTGCTCAGTACCTCAAGATGATTGAAGAGGCCGAGAAGCGCGACCACAGGAAGATTGGTCGCGAGATGGAGCTCTTCATGATGTCCGACTTTGGTCCTGGCTCTCCATTCTGGCTTCCAAACGGTATGGCTCTGCGCAACGCTTTGACCGATTACTGGCATGAGATGCAGGCTCGCTTTGGTTATCAGGAGGTTCAGACTCCACTGATCCTCTCGCGTTCCCTGTGGGAGACTTCTGGTCACTGGGATCACTACAAAGAGAATATGTATACCACCACGGTAGATGAAGAGGACTTTGCAATTAAGCCTATGAACTGCCCTGGTGCTTGCTTAATTTATAAGTCCAAGCCACGTTCTTATAGGGATCTTCCTATGAAGCTGGCTGAGGCTGGTCTTGATCACCGTTATGAGATGAAGGGTGCTCTGCACGGTCTGTTCCGTGTTCGTGAGTTTACTCAGGACGACGCGCACCTCTTTATCCGCCCTGATCAGATTACTGAGCAGGTCACGGATGCATCTCACCTCATTACCGCTTACTATGCACAGTTTGGCTTCCCATACCGTGTAGAGCTTTCTACGCGCCCAGAGGATTCTATGGGTTCTGATGAGGATTGGGAGCGCGCTGAGCAGGGCCTGCGTGACGCACTTGAGTCTATGGGCATTGAGTACGTTGTCAACGAGGGTGACGGTGCGTTCTACGGTCCTAAGATTGACTTCCATCTGACCGATTGCCTCGGCCGTTCTTGGCAGTGCGGTACCATCCAGCTTGACTTCCAGCTGCCTCACAACTTCCAGCTTGAGTACATTGACTCCGATGGCACCAAGAAGCAGCCAATCATGATTCACCGCGCTGGCTTTGGTTCCTTCGAGCGCTTCATTGGTATTCTGACCGAGAATTACGAAGGTAAGTTCCCGGTCTGGCTGAGCCCATGCCAGGTCAAGGTTCTTCCTGTCTCCGAGAAGTCTCGCCCTTATGCTCATGAGGTTGCCGAGAAGCTCGCAGCTGCTGGTATTCGCGTTAAGGTCGACGACCGTGACGAGAAGATCGGCTATAAGATTCGTGAGGCTCGCTCCCTTGACCGCGTTCCTTACATGCTCATCCTTGGTGAGCAGGAGGTTGAGGCAGGAAACATTTCTGTTCGCGACCGCTCCAACGAGACTCACGTTGCAGAGCTTGACGAGTTTATTGCTCAGGTTGTCAAAGAGAATGCGGAGCGCGTTGGTTAATAGGGTTTCAGACAAAGTACGGGTTACGGGCGGTGCCGCGCAGGATGGCGCAGGTGGCACGAAGAGTGTCGGCGCAACCGACGTTGTCGCGCAAACCGCAACCGACGTTGTCACGCAAACCGCAACCGACGTTGTAGCTGAATACGTAAAAATGACAGGGGCAGGCCGCGCTCGGCTTGTCCCTGCTTCATATGTAGACGAACTTCTCGCCATACTGTCTGCAGGCGGGGCAACCGTTGTGGAGCCGCTTGCTGGCGTGCCCGTTGAGGTATGTGACATCAAAGGCAGAGCCGCAGCGGGGGAGTTGCTGGTGGCAGACGTGCGTACGATCGGAGCCGAGTTCAGCCCCGCATGCCGTCTGGGAGCAGAACTTGCAGTTGCCGAGGATGTTCGGGTGCCGGGAAATGTTGTCGTGTGCATGCGGAAGTGCTGCATACCGTGGGTAGCAGAGGTGGTCGAAGCCAAGGCTTGTCCTGCAGAGGACGTGACGGTTTCTGCTACGGGAGCGGAAGAGCAGACGAGCGCACGGGTTTCTCGCCACGCGGCGAGCGACGCGGCGCAGGTGGTTGCCGCGTACCTGGCGTGCCATCCGCGCGTCGAGGCGGTGCGTTATCCGGGCTTCAAAGCGGATCCAAGCTTTGCGCGCGCAACGTCGCAGCTGGTGGGCGGATTTGGTCCGTATGTGGATTACATGTGGAAAGAATCGCCAGGTGAATGGCATAGATTTACTGCAACAAATGAAGACGCCAGAACGCAGATTATAAATTTTGAGAGACTCGGTTAATGGTAATCACTTGTTTAGCAGACCTTGGTATAATTTGAACTAATGTTCCTAAACAGAAGGGGATTTTATGGCAAAGAAGGCTACTCAAATTGAGGATGTTGACACTTTGCTCAAGCGCCTCGAAGAAATGCGCGAGGCACAGGCAGAGTTTGCAACATTCACTCAAGAGCAGGTCGATAAGATTTTCTATGAAGCTGCTCTTGCGGCTGAGAAAAATCGTATCCCTCTTGCTCGCATGGCAGTTGAAGAAACTGGCATGGGTGTAATGGAAGATAAGGTTATCAAGAACCATTACGCAGCAGAGTATATTTACAACAAATACAAGGATATGAAGACTTGTGGTGTTGTAGAGGATGATCCAGCTGCAGGTTATCGAGTTGTAGCCGAGCCAATGGGTATCGTAGCTGCAGTTATCCCAACTACTAACCCTACTTCTACCGCAATCTTTAAGACACTTCTTGCTCTGAAGACAAGAAACGCCATTATCATTTCCCCACACCCACGCGCTAAAGAGTGCACCATTGCTGCCGCTCGTATTGTTCGTGATGCTGCCGAGAAGGCCGGCTGCCCCAAGGGTATTATCGACTGGGTACCAGCTCCTACCATTGATATGACTGCAGCAGTCATGAGCAACGCTGACATCATTCTGGCAACCGGTGGCCCAGGTATGGTTAACGCAGCTTACTCTTCCGGTAAGCCTGCTTTGGGCGTTGGTCCTGGTAACACCCCTGCTATCATCGACGATACCGCTGACATTAAGCTTGCAGTTAGCTCCATCATTCACTCCAAGACCTTCGATAACGGTATGATCTGCGCTTCCGAGCAGTCTGTTACCGTTCTTGACAGCGTTTATGACCAGGTCAAGAAGGAGTTCGCTGATCGCGGCTGCTACTTCCTGCACGGTAAGGAGCTTGACGCTGTCCGCAAGACCGTCATTGTCAACGGTGCTGTTAACGCAGCTATTGTTGGTAAGTCTGCTCACTTTATCGCAAAGACTGCTGGCGTCGACGTCCCAGAGAAGACCAAGGTTCTTATTGGTGAGGTAACCTCTGTTGAGCCTTCAGAAGAGATGGCTCACGAGAAGCTTTCTCCAGTTCTTGGCATGTATCGAGCAAAGAATTTTGACGAGGCTATTGCTAAGGCAGAGCGTCTTGTTGCTGATGGTGGCTACGGTCACACCAGCTCTCTTTACGTCAACATTAACGAGAAAGAGAAGATTGCTAAGCATCAGGAGGCAATGAAAACCTGCCGTATCCTGATCAATACTCCTTCCTCTCAGGGTGGTATTGGAGACCTCTACAACTTCAAGATGGCTCCATCCCTAACCCTTGGCTGCGGTACCTGGGGCGGCAACTCCGTCTCCGGCAATGTTGGCCCACAGCACCT
>JAGZNE010000091.1:0-4174 GCA_018363825.1 Atopobium sp.
AGATCGCGCTCTGCATAGATGTCCAGGAAGGTGGTGTTACGGCCAATGGACATTGCAGCGCCATTCTGCTCTTTAACAGCTGCGAGGTAGCCCAAATAGAGCCACTGAACAGCCTCTTTGAAGTTCTCTGCGGGACGGCTCAAATCAAAGCCGTAAATCTCACCAAGCTGCTTAAGTTCCTTGAGAGCACGAATCTGCTCGGAGAGCTCCTCGCGATGACGAATGGTCTTCTCGTCCATGATGGTGCCGGTGCCGTTTTTCTGATTTGTCTTATCAGTGATAAGAGCGTCAACACCATAGAGAGCAACACGACGATAATCGCCGATGATGCGGCCACGGCCATATGCGTCAGGCAGACCGGTAATGATATGGGAGTGACGGCATTTGCGCATGTCCTCGGTGTAGACATCAAAAACACCAGCGTTGTGAGTCTTGCGACGATAGGTGTAGAAGTCAACAATCTCTGGGTCAACTTCATAACCGTAGGCCTTGCATGCAGCCATTGCCATACGAACGCCGCCGTCTACCATCAGAGCGCGCTTGAGGGGTTTGTCAGTCTGGAGACCAACAATCTGCTCAAGTGGTTTGTCAATGTAGCCAGCCTCGTGGGAGGTGATAGTGGAAACCTTTTTGGTGTCCATATCAAGTACGCCACCGTTTGCGGTCTCTTGTGCAAAGAGATCCATAACATCCGCCCAAAGCTTTGTAGTAGCCTCAGTTGGACCAGCGAGGAAGGAATCATCACCGTCATAAGGGGTGTAATTCTTCTGAATGAAGTCTCGGACATCAACAGCTCTTTGCCAGTTGCCACCGACAAAGCCGTCCCAAGCCTCCTGTGCTGGTGTTTCCTGCATAACACACTCCTTTTTACACGGACAATGTATATATCCGCGTTCATGCTGAGCGTGTTGAGTGGAGCATGGCCGCTCAGCAGTTTACAAATAGCAATCTTGAGACTAATTTTGACAGCAGGTATGTCTTTGGACAAATGACGTCAAATATTAGTTGCGACCTCTAACTTTACTCAATATGTAGTGCTAGACAAGTGACAAATACGCAATATTTTGACAAGTTAGAAACGGTTTACATTTGCGCAGGTCAGGAATTTGCTAAAAAGATAGCTAAATAAAAATTGTTGAGAATTAGTCACATTTATTGCGACAGGTGTCTGTTTCTTCTCCAAATGTCCACAAAAATGTTGTTATTCTTAGCTAGAGGGGAGGCTTTATGGATACTGCGGCATTAGAAAAACAACGTTTGCGAGAAGAACGTCTAGCAGCAAGAGAAGCTCTTTCTGAGCAAGAGAGGTCCGTGCTTGATGATCGCATTACTCAGAAACTTCTTGCAGCCTCTGAATATGTAGAAGCAACTACTGTTTTAACGTATGTTTCTATTTCATCTGAAGTTTCTACCAGGATGTTTATTGAGAGCGCTCTACGCGATGGGAAAACGGTGGCGGTACCTCGTTGTCTATCTGGACATTGTTTAGAGTTTGTTGCCATCGCTTCATTGGAACAGCTGGTAGCGGCACCATTTAACTTGTTAGAACCAGCAAAAGAGCTGCCTGCTTTAACTGAGGACCAGAAGAACAATTCGATTTGCATTGTTCCAGCGCTTCTTGTTGATGCAAAGGGGTATCGCTTGGGCTATGGTGCTGGTTTTTATGACCGGTTCTTGTCTACGTATTCTGGCAAGAAAATCTGCCTTGCCTACCAGCAAAATTTGAGTAAGACAGAGCTTCCTCATACAGCATTTGATGTTGCCGTAGATGTGGTGATAACCGAGTCAGAGGTACTTACGTGTGCATAAAAAACCTGCTGCAATTTAGCATTACAGCAGGTTTGTGTTTCTCGCCAAGTGGTTATAAGCAACTGACTATGCTTCATCTTTGAGATGAGCCGCCATCAGTTGGATTGCTTCTCTGTAGCTGTCAATTCCTTTACCAGCAACTGTAGCAAAGCATGCGTCTTTTATATAAGAAATGTGCCTAAAGTCTTCTCTGGTAGAGATGTCAGTAAGATGTACCTCAATCATGGGAATTTGCACCGCTAGCGCTGCGTCAAGCAGGGCAACTGAGGTGTGCGTATAGGCGGCAGGATTGATAATAATGCCGTCATAGCTGCCCAGCGCGTCCTGGATTACATCAACTAGATCACCCTCATGGTTTGATTGATAACACACGCAATCAGAGAAACCTTGAGAGAGGGCTTCTTCCTTACAAGTCTCTATAAGGGTTCTGTAGTCAGCTTTTCCATAAACCTCTGGCTCACGAATGCCCAGCATGTTGATGTTTGGGCCGTTGATTATGAGTAGGCGAGGAGCGTCAAGGTCATCTTCATAGTTGTCTTCAAAGTCGTCTGCGTCTAAGTCAGAGGCAAGACTGTCAAAGTCTTCTTCGTCTTGATCAAGGGTATTTTTTTGAGTAAGCAAAGAGATAAGCTCATCCACCTCTTCGTTGTGCTGAGTGGGAAGATCTGTTCGCTTCTCATCTAACGAACAAAAAGTCTTTTCTGGCTCACCCAAAATGTGATTAAGGGCATCATTTACTTGACGCACAAGATTAGGGCCAAAGACTACCTCAAGTCCGTTGGCGCCTTTTCCTACAATACCAAGAACACCAGTGGCTGTGGCCAGCTGTTCATGGTCTATAAGCGTCATATCATTGATGGAAAGACGAAGTCGCGTCATGCATACTTCGTTGTGAGTTAAGTTCTTTGAGCCGCCTATTGCATTTAGGATCTCGTGAGCAATAGCATTGCTGTCCATTGGATATCTCCCCAAGTATGACCACATATCAAACACTTAACCGTTTGACTTGGTCTAGCATCCTTGTAGTCTTATGAATACACACCTACGAAGCATAAGTATAGGGGCTTTAACGTGCCAAAATTCAAAATCTACAAACCATCCGGTGAACGGTTAAAAAATAACTGCGAACGCTTACTGTTATGTTTAAAGTGTGTCGAGAAGACCCTTGGCATCTGCGTCTGGACTACCGAGACAAGAAAAGGTTACGTCAGCCCATGCTTCATAGAGCGGAATACGTACTGCAGCAAGATTCTGAATACCCATACGTTCTGAAAGAGGTCTGCCGACAATAGCTAGGTCTTCAAGCGGGCGCGTAAGGTAGACAAGCTTTCCATTTTGACGGAGAAGCTGGTAGTTTGCAGGCGTGACAACTACGCCGCCTCCGCAAGAGATCACCACACCACTCATGCTGGAAATCTCTTGAATTACTTCATGTTCTAGACGCCTAAATGCTGCTTCACCGTATGTTTGTAGATAGGTTGCCGCTTCGCAGTGAGCTTTCTGCTTGATGAGAAAATCAGTGTCTATCCAGGGACGATTCAGGAGTTTTGCTAGGGCTTCTCCCGTAGAAGTCTTTCCAACTCCCGGCATACCGATAAGCACGATGTTTTCTTTTGAAGCATGGAGCTCACGCGAGATGCTTTCTATCTGCGAGCCTGATACATCTTTTCCCAAAAAGAGTGAGCTTGCTCTAGCTGCTTGAGCTACCAGCATTTTTAAACCATTTGCATTGAGTATTCCAAGACTTTCTGCGTCTAAAAGAAGCTGAGAGCGCAGCGGATTATAGATAAGATCAATCACGCATTGGAGGGAAGTAAAAGCAGAAAGTTCCTCTTTTGAAAGAGGAGAAACACCAGCATGTGGGAACATTCCTACTGGCGTTGCATTGACAAGAAGATTAGCGTCATAGTGGAGTTTAAGCTGGTCATAGGTAATTGCGCAGTCTACATATGAAGAACTTTCGTGAGGGTTCCTGGAGACTCCCACAACATATGCACCGCCTTTTTTGAGCGCATAGCAAATTGCCTGACCAGCGCCACCAAAGGCCCCAAAGACAATCGCTTTCTTTTGGCTTAAGTTGACCTTGAGGCTTTTAATCAGATACTCAAAGCCATACACATCGGTGTTGTCTGCTGCTATAAAACCATTTGTATCTTTTACTAGGGTATTTGCCGCTCCTATAGCTTGTGCATCCTTAGAAGTAGCGTCTGCAAGAGCACAGGCATCCTTTTTGTAGGGGATAGTAACGTTCAAGCCCCGCCAAGGTTGGTCTTTGAGAAAACCCTTCAGCTCAGAAGTAGAAAGCTCATGAAGCTGGTAGGGAAATGACCCCAACTTTTCATGAATTTCTGCCGACCAACTATGA
>JAGZNE010000092.1:0-4120 GCA_018363825.1 Atopobium sp.
TACCTCTCAATTTCAATTTCATTTTTAATGGCGCTTCCCATCATCTACATTGCGGTACTTGAGGGACTTCTTAGTACTGATCAGCAGCTTATTGAGATGGCTGATGTGTACCAGATTCACGGATGGCAACGCATTAAGGCAATTTATTTGTCGCAGCTTATGCCTTCGCTTAAGACAGCTACCTCACTTGCCATGGGGTTTTGCTGGAAGTCGGGAATTGCTGCCGAGGTCATTGGCCTTCCCGCATTCTCCATTGGCGAGCACCTCTATAACGCTAAAGTGTATTTGGATACGCCAGCCCTTTTTGCGTGGACGCTTGTGGTTATTGTGATGAGCGCGCTTGGCGAGAAGATCGTGATGCGGTTAGTTTCATGGGTCGCAGCAAGGCTAGAAAAGAGCTGCTCATGAGTATGAATACAACTAATTACGCGCACACATCTGGGCAGTTGATTGAGGTAAAAAACATCACTAAATCGTTTGGCAATACGGTTGTGCTTGATGATTTTTCCTACAAGTTTGAGAGGGGAGTGTACGTATTCTCTGAGCCCTCTGGAGCAGGTAAAACAACACTTCTTCGTATTCTTTGTGGTCTTGAAGTGGCTGATTCAGGCACAGTGCTTAAATCGCCTGACGCTAAAACGGTCATGATGTTTCAGGAAGATAGACTGCTAGAAAACCTGAGCGTTATGGCAAACATCATGCTTGCTATACAGTTGCACTCAAAGGAGCAAAAACAAAGCGCTCGAGAGCGTATTAAAGAGGCGCTTTGTGGGGTAGGACTTGAAGGAACAGAAAACAAGTCTGTTTCTGAGCTTTCCGGTGGTCAAAAGAGACGCGTTGCTCTTTTACGTACACTCTTTGCAGATGCAGACATCTTGCTCTTTGATGAGCCGCTCAAGGGATTAGACGAAGCGCTTAAGCAGCAGGTTATTGCCTCTGTCAAACCGTTCATTGAATCAAAAGTTGTAATTTGGGTAACTCATACTCCTGAAGAAGTAAAACTGCTAGGCTCTTATACAGCACTGCAGTTATAGGAGTGAACTACATGTACAAGGTAATTCTCGCCGGCGGAATGGCGTCTGGTAAATCAACTGTTTCTAAAATGTTTGAAGCAGCAGGTGGTCTGCGCTTTGACCTTGATGAGGTTTCTCGTAGACTTCTGAGACCTGGATGCGAGTGTACGTATCGTGTGGCAGAGGCTTTTGGAAACGATTTACTAGATCCTGTTACTCACGAGATTAATAGGCGAGAGCTTGGTCGTAGGGCTTTTGCCACTAGAGAATCTGCTGAGCTCTTAGAAGAGCTTGAGATGCCTTTTATCAGGGAATATATGCGTCAATTCCTTACAAAAGAGGCTTCTGCTGCAGATGCTCAGTTCTGCTTTGTAGAGGTTCCGCTGCTTGACCGCGTTGAAGACTTGCTTGAGCTGGTTGATGAAGTTGTCGTTGTTGTGGCGCCTTTGGAACTGAGAGCAGAACGCGCTGAACAGCGAGGATCTTCTCGCCAAGAGTTTGAGCAGCGTATAGCGCATCAGCCTTCCGATACGTATTTGCGTAATCAGGCGGATACGGTGTTTGTAAACTCTGAAGGCCTTGATGATCTTAAAGCACAGGTAGAGCTTTGGTTAAACGCTCGGTTTAACCAGCATTCAGAGCAATAAGTTATAGCTTACGTGCGCGGCCTCTAGAAGGGCGTCCTCAGTGAACTCTCTACCTTGGCAGCTGCATCGTCAAAGGTAATTTCAAGGCAGTTCTTGAGCATGTTTTGGCCAACACAATAAATGCCATCGTTAACACATGCGCTGCCAATAGCAACTGCCTTGTTAAACACAGCTTTCTGGTCAAAGACAGGAACACCATTTTGCTTAAGGAACGAGAAAACCTCTTGAGGAGTATCTAGTTTCTTCACAGAAGCGTCTGCCTTGAGAAGGTCTTCAAGCTCTTCTTTTGCAGGTTGGGCAACACTGCCACCGATAATTATTGCCATTTGATAGCAAGCTGCACAAAGGTCAGAGCGTCCTAGCTTCCATTCCATATAGGCCAGGCGATAGTACACCAGAGCAACATCTGAGCTGGAGAAAATATGTGCGATAAGGTCTTTGAGCAGCTTTGCAGCCTCAAAGACTTTTGACTGGTCTTCTAATGTTCTTACCAATAGCAGTGTTGCATCAATTCCCAAAGGAGAAATTCTATGGGCTTCTTGTGCATAGCGTTCTGCTTTTTCTGGCTGTTCAAGCAGGTTATAGGCGCGAGCCATTCTTGCTAAAGACATAAAATAGGTGTCTGGAATAAGCACCAGTTTTCTTGGCTCGTTGGGGAATGCAAGGTTATAAGCTACGCGCTCTGAAAGGGAATCAAAATACCTGTAGATAGAATCTGAATCATCAAGGTATAGACCCATATCAAGGGTTGGTGAAACCTGAGACTCAAGTTCTGTAAGCACCTTTTCCAGAGCGTCTGCATCTGGCTCTCCATCCATGATGTTATTTATGGATTGAAGCGTTTTTTGCAATGGCGAACCAAAGAGGAATTTCTCGGCCATAGACCTTCTGTCCGAGAAATCTATAGTGCCCTCAACCAGGCCATGGATGACTCTATCAAAGCCTTCAATGGCGTAAATATCAGAAGTTGAAGCTTTTGCTTCTTCAAATTTTCCAACCGCATCTGCGGTAGAGGAATCTTTTGGAATGTTGTTGAGAGTGTTGTTCCAAAGTCTGATGCGATGAGATGCCTCAGAGTAGCCAAGGTCACTTACCTTTTGGGCTCCACAAACAGCAGTGACTGCTGGCGAGCAGGGGCGATCAGAAAGGTCTGGCATTTCAAAGAAGCTACGAGGAGAAACCCACTCATCCGTTGGCTTCATAAAAGGTTCAACCTCGCTAAACCAACCTTCAGAGTCAAAAGAAACCCTGAGCGCTGGATCTTGTGGGAAGCTGTTGCCGTCAATTTGAGTGTTTGCTGCAGTAGGCAAGAGGCGTGCGAGCGCAGCCTCGTTTAAGTCCATAGATAGGACAATGCGCTCTTCTCCGCGCAAGCTGCCATTGATGCAGACGCGAGAGATTTTGCAGCTTTGAAGTGCCATACGAGCCACGCAAAGAGACGTACGCAGTGCGTAAGCGCGCGCCGCTGCAATTTGCTCTGCCTTTTCTGCGGATAAGAAACTAAAGCAGCGTGGACGAGCTACAAAGAACTCAAATACCAAAATATCAAGTTGTGGATTGTAAGAGAAGTTATACACCATCCTAAAAGGGAATGGCGTGTTTTCAACATAGTTGGCAAACCAGAGACGCTTCATCCAGTCTGAGCTACCGTCAGCGTTACCGCTAAAAGGAGCAACTTGCTCAGAAAGAGAAGCTGACTTGGGCATGAGACTTGCTACCTGCGAAAGGCTAGTGCGAACAAGCTGAAGATCTGTCTCAGAAGCATGCGTATTCTTTAGGGCTTCAACATCTTGTGAAATGTTGAGAATTGCCTCAGTTGCAATAAATGCGTCGTACTCTTCTGGTGCACACTCCAGTGTGTTAGCGTTGAACCACCAGCGACCCGTTCTGTCCAGCTTATGAACATCGCCCTTGGGCAGATTGGTATTCTCGAGATTTTTAGAGCGCATCAGCATCTCTTGAAGACCAGCCTCTGCAATCTGATTGTTTGCAACAAGGTCTTTAAGAGCGGCAATGACATTATTTGAGCGCAGCAAAATCTTCTCTAGGGTAGAACCCTGAGGTTGCTTTGAAGCTTTATTTAGCGAGAAAAGATCTGAGACGCCCAAGGTATCTCCTTTATCTGATGTAACTTGTTTATTTAAATGCTAGTTTAACGCATATAGGTAGTTTATTTATTACCCGTCACACTTTGAAACTATACTGCAATTTATAAATAGTATAGAACAAGTGTTTCAGTTTTGAGAAGTGGGGTATACTACTTTCACAAGAAAAGGAGAATCTCATGGATGCATCTCATGCTGAAGATCAACATAAAGAATATATAGGTGCTGAACTGCGCCGATTTGGTCGTGAAGCAGGAGAAGAGAAGCTCCAGGTAGTATCTCCTTTTGAGCCTGCAGGTGATCAGCCACAGGCAATAGAAAAGCTTGCCCAAGGAATTGAAGACGGGCTCAGGTA
>JAGZNE010000093.1:0-4082 GCA_018363825.1 Atopobium sp.
GGAAGCAACTCCTCTGGCAACAATGGGTCTTTAAGGACGACACGGCGATAAAAATGGATCAGTAAAAGCTGAATATGAAATGCACGCTCCTGAACAGAGCACTCGCACATCTTTTGAGGTTGTCCCTGGTGGTGGCCTTGATGCTGATGCTCGTCGTGGCGTAAGCAGCCAGTTCATCCAGCGCGTCAAGCTTATTGCTGTTGCTGCAGCACTCTTCCTGACACTTGGTGTTGTCCGTATTGGCATCTCTACCGCTACGGTTTCAACTCTTCAGGCTAATAACGTCATCAGAAATGAAATGCGCGCAACAACCGCAACTAACGATTCCCTGCGCGTTTCTCGCTCCCTGCTTGCAAGCACAACACGCATTGAGCGCATTGCTACTCAGAATTATGGTATGACTCTTGAGACAAATCGTCCTGTTGTAGACGTAAGCAACAACGCTTAGGCGTAAAATATACGTTGTGAGTACGCAGAATCGACATACTCGCGCATCGCGCAGAAAAACTCCTGAGGCCTCGTACGACGAGGCCTCTCGTGTGCATTTTCGTGGTCATCGTGGTAGCAGCGGTGGCTCGGATGGTGTTGGCCCTGAAGGTAGACTCCGTCGCGTAGCAGCTGCTATGGCAATTATGGTGGCAATTGTTGTTCTTAGGCTTGCTTGGCTGCAAATCTTTACGGCAGCAGATCTTGCAAAGGGCGCCGAGAATAACCGCACCAACGACATTGTCTTGCACGCTCGCCGTGGCACCATTTACGACCGCAACGGCAATGTCTTAGCCATGAGCGTTGACTGTAAAGACATCTACGCCAATCCCTCAGAAATCAAAGACGCCAGCACTGTAGCTCAGATCATTGCCTCTTTCTTAGGAGGAAGCCCTTCAGACTATCTTGGGGACCTGCAGCAAGACACTACCTTTGTCTATGTTCGTCGTCGCGTTGACACGGATACCGCATCCAAGATTGAAAAAGCACTTGACGAGAAAAACCTCAAAGGCGTCTATTTTGTTAATAACACCAAGCGTGTTTATCCATACGGCAACGTTGGCGTTCAGATTCTAGGCTTTGTAAACGCTGATAATGAGGGCGCTTCTGGCCTGGAGTATTACTACAACGATATCCTTGCGGGCACTAACGGCCACATGATTGTTGAGACCGGTGCTGGTGGTACGCCAATTGCGGGCGGTACTTCAAACATCACTGAGGCACAAAACGGCCAGGATATTGTTCTTTCCATTGATATTGAGCTGCAGAAGAAGGCAGAAGAGCAGCTGACTGCTGCAGTAAAAGACTTTGAGGCCCAGCAGGGTGGCTCAATCATGGCTATGAATCCTCGTACCGGAGAGATTTATGCCGCAGCTTCATACCCTCTGCCAGATTTTAAGAGCGATAACGGCGTTGACTACGAATCTCTCAACCTCAAGCTTGTCTCAAGTATCTATGAGCCAGGCTCCGTATTTAAGGTAATTACTACCTCAATTGGTATAGATGACAACCTCTTTGGTCCAAATTCAACCTTCAATATCCCAACCGAGCTCAAAGTTGGCGATAACAAGGTTACCGACGACGATTGGCGTACCAGCGCCATGGACATGAGCGTAAGAGAGATGCTCAGGCGTTCCTCTAACGTTGGTATGGTCTTCCTTGAGACGCAGCTCATAGGTGATGAACGCTTTGCGGCAGGAATTGACAAGTTCGGCATTGGACACGCCACAGGCATTGACTTCCCAGGTGAGGCTACAGGAATTGTTCGCTCTCTGGACGAATACGAGGGTCCAACTGGCGGAAACATGGCGTTTGGTCAGGGCCTTGCAATTCCATTTATCCAGGTAATTCGCGCATATACCGCTGTTGCTAATAAGGGAACTATGGTGACTCCACACTTTATGGTTTCTAAAGGCGGTCAAGAGGTTACCTGGCCTACTAAAGACGTTATTTCCGCTTCCACAGCTTCGGCCGAGCTTGACATGATGACTACCGTTGTCAAAGAGGGTACCGGTGTTCGTGCAGGTATCTATGGCTATACTGTTGCTGGTAAAACAGGTACGGGCCAGCAGGTTGTAGAAGAAACCGGCTCGTACGGCGAGAATTCCGGTTTTGTTGATTCCTTCTGCGGTATCGTGAATCCATCAGAATCTGATTTGATGGTTTACGTTGGACTTAACGATACCCACCAGCTTGCATCGCAGTCTGCCGCTGTGGTCTTCTCGCAATTTGCAAAAGACGCAGCTACACGCCTTAATATTCAACCAATCAATAACTAGGAGAGCTCATGGTTAAGCTTTCGGTTGAACAGATAGTCGCAGCTACAAATGCACGACTGCTCCACCGTGGAACCCGCGAGGTTGCGGGCGCGGCCGTCATCGACTCTCGTGAGGTCCAGGAAGGCTCGCTCTTCGTGGCCTTCGCTGGCGAGAAGGTCAATGGAAACTCCTATCTTTTATCTGCTGCTCAGGCGGGCGCTGCTGTTGTGGTGGCATCTGAGCCTGTCGCAGACAATTTGCTCGACAACCTGGCCGCCACAGGAGTCAGCGTTCTTGAAGCCGCTGACGATGACTGTGAGGCGTTTCTGCTGGCTCTTGCCGCTGCTTGGCGAGAAGCCCATCCAAACTGGCTGGTTGTTGGTGTAACCGGATCAGTTGGTAAAACTACTACCAAAGAAATGCTTCGTCGTGGCATTGGCGCTACCCGCCGTGTGCATGCTACTGCTGGCAACCACAATAACCTCATTGGCCTGCCTCTCTCAGTACTTTCCACTCCGGAAGACACGGAGGTGCTTGTGCTTGAGCTGGGTATGAATCATGCCGGCGAGATTACCAGGCTCACCTCGGTTGCTCGTCCAACGGTAGCCGTTATTACCAACGTTGGTACCAGCCACATTGGTCTTCTCGGCAGCAGAGAAAACATTGCGCGCGCCAAGGCAGAGATTGTCTCGGGCATGCGCGCATTTAACTCAATTGAACCTACGCTTATTCAGGCTTCGGCGGGGGACTACACCAAGTTCATTGCAGATGAGTTTGCTCGCCCTGCTCATGTTGTTTGCAAGACAGTGGGCGCAACTGAGGCTGACGTCATGAGCGCACAGCAGGTCACTCTTGACGAAGAGGGCCTCCCAACTGCCACTATATTTGCTGCATCTGGCTGGTCACGCACGGTAACCCTTGAGGTACCAGGGCGCGTTGTTGTCGACGACCTTCTTTTGGCACTTGAGGCTATAGAGACGCTTGGTCTTGACCTTGACGCTGCTGCAGAGGCTATTGAGCAAATGCCTGCCACTCGTATGCGTCTTTCGGTTCTTGACGCAACCTGTGGTGCCAAGATTATTGACGATTCTTACAACGCAAGCCCTAACTCAACAGCTGCAGCGCTTGACGTGTTGATGCAGATGCCAGCGGTAGGTCGCCGCATTGCTCTTATCGGAGAGATTGGTGAGCTTGGACCAGAGGAGAAGCGCCTTCACGGTTATGTGGGTGCCTATATTGCTGCTAAGAACCCAGACCTTGTTGCCTTTGTAGGCACGGGAGCCGCGCGTGAAATGGTTGAAGCTGCGCGCGTTATGGGATTCTCGGAAGATAAAATTGAACAGTTCAGTGATGTCAACGAAGCACTTTCCGTGCTCGGACCAGTACTTGCGCAAGGAGACGTTCTTCTCGCCAAGGCATCGAGGTCTGCCCAGCTTGATATTTTTGTAAAAGGAGTTACTGAGTAATGTTTTACCAGACTATTTACCCAACATACCAGGTGTTTGTTGCGCTTGGTGTCTCCTGCATCATCACGTTGGTCTTAATGCCACTCTTCATCAAACTGATGAAGAAAGAGGGAGTGGGTCAGCAGGTTCGTGCTGACGGCCCTCAGCAGCACCTGGTCAAGCAGGGTACTCCTACTATGGGCGGCGTCGTTATGCTGGTAAGCATTGTGCTGACCTGTATTGCACTTGCTCAGTGGAACACCGACCTCATTCTTGCTATGGCAGCTATGCTGCTCACGGGCTCGCTTGGTCTTCTGGACGATATCGAGTCTGTTGCTCATGGTAGAAGCCTTGGCCTTACCGCATCTCAGAAGATGGCCGGACTTATAACCAT
>JAGZNE010000006.1:0-36043 GCA_018363825.1 Atopobium sp.
CTTGTCTATCTAATATTTCTGCAAGAGGAGTTCCAAAAGTAAGCGCTTCATTCACAACAGTCGCAAAGCTTTTAAGCGATGGAACTCCTACTTTTGCCGCCATCTGATTGAGTGCTTCTTCGCGAGTAGTAGCACCAAGCTTCCAAGTCATATGAGCATTTGAAAGCTCTCTCGATAATTCTCCAGATTCTCGCAAACAATACAGATCAAGCGCTGAATCAAAAGATAGCCCTGATGACAGCCCAAGAATCAAAATGTCAATCATTTCTGGCATCTCACGTAGGCATGATTTTCTTGTAAACTCAGACTTTGCCCGGAGGCTCATTCTCTTGTGACTTTTTATGCCTCTTATAATTTGCTGATAATAGCTATGGACATCAAAATGATTCAAATTGACGGGAACAACTAGGGCGAGAATACCTATGCATGTTGCAAATAATACGGAGCATAGTAAATCCATCACTTCATTACTCCTTTCATAATGCTTCGAATAATCAAAAGAGCAACGCAATCCATGACCATTGCAATTGATGTGCATATAACGCCCGATGGCGTAAATAAACCCTTTTGAAAGTCCGGCGATAGAAGCGACAAGACAATCAATAAAACAACTGGGAGAAGACATACAATTCGAGCAGATAATCTAACTTGAGCAGTCTTTGTTGCTATGAGCCTTTGATTCTTCTCTTGTAATTCAACTAACTCGGCAGTTTTCTGTAAAAGACTCTTAAGCGGAGACCCTGTTCTATGTGAAATTACTAAGGCGCTAGCCAGCAAATTAACACCTGGAGCATCCAACCTTTCTGCCAAGTCCTCAATAGCTTCTTCGATAGGAAAACCGCACTTGATTTGCATGTCAGCAATATAAAAATTTTCTGATACGACACCTTCTGTGTGTTTACTGACATATTCAATAGATTGTGAAAGTGTGAGACCTGATCCAAGAGCAACGGCGATTGTTCTAAAAATCGAAGGCATCATATGGGCGATTTCTAAAGCAGATTGATGCTTGGCATGTTCATATAGAAAATAAGGAACGAGAAATAACGAGAAAACACCGCAAAGCGTACCTATTGCAGACTCAAATAGAACACCAAGCAAGATGGATCCAGCTATGCCACTAATAAAAAACAGTACGAAAGCATCAGTGACTAAGGTAATCCCATATTTGTAAAGAAAACGATTACGTAGCTGCATTGATGTATAAGAAAAAGGTTCCCATTTGAGCAAGCGCTGGACAAAAGTGCTATTGCGTGCAAATTGAAAAAACTGAACTACATAACCTGTTACTCGTGCATTTATTTGAGAAACAGTTTTTTCCTCACCGTTGCATACAAGAAAATAAATAATTACTCCAAAAACACCTCCTGTGATTGAGGAAGTAAAGACATCCATGAAGTAACCTCCTTTTTATTGAGTATTCCTTCTTGTATTGCACGATTGATAAAAGAAGGAACTTTTACAAAAAGCCAACTTCTTTTCTGCGCGTCAAACGACACCACGTCTTGCACTTCAACTGATCCTGACGAAGACAAGGAGATTTCTGAAACGCTGGTCACATATCGTTTTCCATCAGGAAATCTTTGAGACATAACTATCAGATCAAGTGCAGTGGCAATCTGCTTTTCTATGATTTCTGCAGGTAAGTCCATTCCAAAACGAGCCATCAACACTAGGCGCAATATTGCCTCTTGAGCGGTTCCGGCATGCAATGTAGTTAAAGAACCGTCGTGACCTGTATTCATAGCCTGCAGCATATCAATGCACTCTTCACCTCTTACCTCTCCTACTACAATGCGATCTGGCCTCATTCGGAGCGCGTTTCTCACCAATGATCTAATGGTTATTTCTCCTGTTCCTTCTATTGAGGCGGGCCGAGCCTCTAGCCTGACAACATTTGGATGCGAATCGAACTTAAGCTCCGCTGAATCCTCAATAGTGACAATTCTTTCTGACTTTGAAATTTCACATGAAAGTGCATTTAAAAGCGTAGTCTTACCGGATCCTGTTCCTCCAACAACCGCGATTCCCTGTCTGCACTTCACAGCCCAAGACAAAAATCTTGCAAGCCATTGAGGCAGCGATTTCATTTCCACTAACCGGTCCAAAGAAGTAATTTTTCCAGTGAATCTTCGGATAGTTACTGAAGTGCCGTTCACTGCAACAGGGCTTGCAACCGCATTTACACGGTCCCCATTCTCAAGACGAGCATCAACAATAGGACTCACCCTGTCCAGCCTTCTTCCTAATGGAGATAAGATACGATCCATAACAATCAAAATCTGCTCTTCAGAGTCAAAGACTGTTTTTGATTCAAATAGCTCGCCGTTTTTCTCGTAAAACAAATTGTTGCAGCCATTAATCATGATTTCCGTAACATCTTTATCATTCAGTAGTGGCTGAATTGGACCAAGACCACATACTTCATTGATTACCTGTTCGATTGTTTCCTCATAGTCAACTGAGCTAAAGAGCTCGTCCTTCTCTTCATTAACAATTGCTTCACAGGTAACTCTTAGTTCGTCTCTTACGCGATCGATATCACTGCCTGTTATAAGAGAAGAAACCGTAGAAAGTCCTAATCGAGAAACAAGTTTTTCTTTTAACTTCTTTCTAGCCTTCTGAAATACTTCTTTTTGGAATAGTGAGTCATTCTCATCTTGAGCCTCAATTTGCTTAGCAACGCGTTCAAAGACAAGCATTAACCCACCTCCTTCCTCCTATTGAATAAGCTAAATGTCTTTTTCTCAGGAGCTACTTGCAGGGCAATCTGAGCCTCTCGCAGCTGTGGAAGAATGCCCAGTTCGTTAAGGAAATGCGCAAGAACAAAAGAAACCGACTGCGCAAATGAAGTTTCCTCTTGTAACAACACAGAAAGCTTTCCTTGCTGAATAAGCTCCTGAAACCCTGGTCCGCCTTCAAAAATCCTAAACATCTTTGCTGCTTCAAGACCAATCTCTGCCTTTCCAATAGAAAAGTCCTGTTTAACCTTTGGATTTGCTTTGTTTTCAAGTCGAATAATGCGAGTTCTTGCCACTCCAAGACGCACTGCAAGTCCACTTACTTTTGCCAAAGAGTTAATGCACGTTAGAGGGTTCTCCGAAACAATAACCAGCCTATCTGCGCATTGTGCTGCCTGAGCATAGCAATCTGTTGATGCTGTCGTGGTGTCTACGAGCACCAAATCAACCAAACCAGAAACAGCTTGGAGAAAATGACTCACGCAAGGAAATAGAAGCTCTGCCATTTCAGGTTTTACACAAGGGCCAAAAAGATACAAATTTCTATGGACACAAGTTGCCTTTTCAAGAAGGCTCTCTTTTTCTGAAGGTACATCAGCGACAAGATCAGAGAAGTCTTTTGGCTGCCTAATTCCAAGCTTCTCAAAAGCATTTCCATAAGACAGATCAAAATCAACCAACGCAACCTTCAAGCCCCAAGAAGAAGCAAGCAGTGCCATTGAAGAAACAAGTGTGGTCTTTCCCACTCCTCCTCTTCCTGAAGTGAACGTCAGAATCGGAGCTTTTAAAGTCTTATCAAGAGGAATAAGAGATTGTAGATAGGTATTTAGCTCTTGGATACTGGCAACATAATCTGAAGCTTCTGGTAAAGGCTGAGAAAGCCTGTCAGCCCCGTATGATTGATACCCTCTTCCAACCTTTACCAGATCCCCCAATTCCATAGGGTCAATAACTAAATCAACTCCTGCTTTAGCTGCTCTAGAACGAAGTGATCCAGAAGCGCCAGATCTTACAAGCACTACACAGCGAGCATTTCCATCTTTAACAATTGCAGCCGCTAGATTTATATCCGAAACATCGGAGCCGGTATTACCAATTAAGACTGAATAATCTTGAGGAGTTGAAGAGGCTACAATTGATCTAAGAGATGCTGCTGAATCGGCAAATTCACACCTATTGCTAATTCCCAAGTACGTAAGAATGGCTCCAATTTCAACGCGTGCGTCAAGACCTACGTATGAGATCCACTTTTCTAACATCACGCTTCACCTCCTGGATTAGTAGACGAGTCTACTTGTGACGCACTGTCGCTGTTTTGGTTGGTTGTTGAAGAAGTAGGGTTCTCTGGATGCACATCTTCACTTACATCAGATGAGCTTGCTTGATCTGTCTTGTCAGAAAGATCCTTTGAGTCTTCTTGTTCAACGAAGGAGTTGTTCTTTACTAAGTCCTGAGCGTTAATCTTTGACCCAGGAAGAGTAAATCGAAGTGTTCCTCGAGCGTATGCAGAAAGCACGGCAGGAACCTGTTCAGGAGTCAATCCAAGCGTTACGGAGGAGGAAGTGTAAAGAGTGCCTTCGGTGTCATCTGACAACACCGCAATATCCGAAGCAATACAGGTAATAAGAGAATCAGTAACCTCATACGCTGCAAGCTTTGTGCCAGCACTGAGCCTCTCAGCTAATCCGTACTTCTCGCCATGGGAAATAGTGAGACCAACAAGATTTTCTGGAATAGAAATTTGAGAGGCAACTGATCGTAGATGAAGAGAAACAACAGGCATTCCAACTCCAATAACTGATGAAACCGTACGACCCATAACACTTTCTGGATTAGTAATTGCGCCTTCGGGAATCAAATCAGAAATCCAGCTTTTTATCTGGGTATTAGAAGATGAGAGAGTTTCTCCAGGTTCTATTTGTTTTGTGGCCACCAGAATTGACGTGAGTTCTCCACCGTATTTTTGTATTGCCTCTGCTCGTGACTTCTCTGCATCAGCGCGAACGCTTTGTACGTATGCAAAGAAACAAAAACTGGCCAAAAGTGCGCTTAACACAGAAATTAAAATTCTTGTTTTCTTAGTCACTGTTTGTCCTCCCTCCATTTGCGATACATAGATTGTGCACTTGGCATGAGAGAGAAAATACAAAAACAAAAGATTTACCTGCACAAATATGTCCGATAGCTGACGCGAATCTGACACAAAGTAATGTATCCACAGGCAGCAACGACGCAATGAAAAATAGGTAATTTAAATTTTTATCTAATTTGATATATAAAAATTTTTAGAACATCATAACTGCTACAATTTTAGAGGGATTGTAATAAATGATTTTCTAAGTGATTTGCCTGACTCATGAACGATGGTTGACCCTCCCCATTACTGGGCGGGACCAACCCTCGTTGATTTCAATATAGCATGTTTCCTGCTGGTTTGACAAAAAAGCACCCTAGTCAAGCCAGGGTGCTTAGAGGATTTACGCTGTTAAAGCTTAAAGCACAACATCAGGGTCAAGCAATTGCTGGCTTTCTCGCATTTCTTTTGCCAGAGATAAATAAGCCTTTAACTGGGGTTCTGTAATCTGCCCCTCATGCAGAGCGTCTTGAACGCTACATCCTGGCTCGTGAGTATGGGTGCAATCCCTAAACTTACACGTCTGAGCAGCTTCAGAGATGTGAGGGAATATCTTCTGTAATCCCCTCTCATGACCCACAATAGGTAAACTTCTAAGTCCAGGTTCGTCCACAATAACGCCAGCGTCAGGAAGCGCTACCATACGGCGAGCAACCGTTGTATGACGTCCTGCCTTATCGGACTCACGAACTTCTCCCGTTTCAAGTGCTTCATGTCCCAAAAGTGCGTTAAGAAGCGTAGATTTACCAGCACCTGATTCACCAAGCACGATGGCTATGGAACCGTAAGGAACAAGGCTACGAACAGCATCAATTCCCCACGCAGCTCCAAGATCTTGGGCGGTCCGCGCAAGATCTACAAGTGCATCGGTTTTCTCGCCCTCAAGCTTTGAAGCCGTTGCAACAATCTTTACCGTAGAACCAAGAGCTGCGGTGATAGAAGAAATCTCTTGAGCCAAAAGCTCTGGTCCAGCTACATCTGACTTAGTAAGCACCACGGCACAGGTTGCTCCACAATCTTTAGAAATGACTGCCGAGCGCACAATACGATCAACCGAGATAGCCTCGCCATCCAAAGCTTGTACCACAAGCACAAGGTCAACGTTTGCGGCCAAGGTCTGTTTTTGACCACGAGCGCCGCCCTTCCAGCGAGCAATATCGGTCTCTCGCGGCAGAATCGCCTCAATGATGCCCATATCGTGCGAGTCCGGAATGCGAGCACACACCCAGTCGCCAACGGCTACCGTGGAGTTCTGGCCCTTAGTCACGCGCGCAGCAAACTCGGCGCGAAACACTCCCTGCTCTGACACAACCGCAGGAAATCCCCTATCCAAGCGGACCACGCAGGCCACGGTCATCGTCTGGCGAGAAACCCCTTGAACTTCAAGCTCGGACACGATACCGTCATAGGCCTTCATCTGGGCCGACGATGGAGTCAGCTGCTCAAACGCTGGAACGTCCAGCAATGAAGAAAGGGCCGGCAGAGACCCTTGAGTCCTGCCGGCTCCTAGTTTTTTGGAACTTTTTGTACGCTTAGCGGACAAGAGTACTCCTCTACCTTATGCCTTGTTCTTTTGAACAGAACGCATAACAGCCTTGTACAGCTCCATCAGAGGAATGATAGATGCAGCTAAAAGCATTGCCATGGCGTACTCTTCAAAGCCAATCTCAGCAAAGCCAAATGCCTGAGAAAGTGGTGTCTCAATTACCACAAAGGTGAGAATCAAAGACATAACAAAAGAACCCCACAGCCAAATGTTTTGGCTTGTTAGCTTAAAGATAGAACCACGCAGAGAACGCATGTTAAAGGAGTGGAACATCTCAACCATAGAAAGCGTCAAGAATGCCATGGTCATACCCTCAACGCCAGCCTCTGGGTTAGTAATAACCTGTGAGATATCAAAGGTTCCATACTCAAAGTAGTGACCAATAAAATAGCTGGCAAGGGTAAGAAGAGCAATAATAGAGCCCTGAACAAGACAGTCAAAACCAACGCCATCTGCAAAGATGCCGTCCTTAGGGTTGCGAGGCTTACGCTTCATAATGCCTGGCTCAGCCTTCTCGGTAGCCATAGCAAGAGCTGGCAGAGAGTCAGTAATCAGGTTAATCCACAGAAGGTGGGTAGGCTGAAGGATAGTAAAGCCAACCAGAGACGCAATGAAGACGGAAATTACCTCAGCAAGGTTTGAGCTCAAGAGGAACTGGATGCACTTACGAATGTTGTCGTAGATGCGTCTTCCCTCTTCGCACGCGCTAATGATGGTGGCAAAGTTATCGTCAGCCAAAACCATATCTGCAACGCCCTTGGTAACGTCGGTACCAGTAATGCCCATACCAATACCAATATCAGCGCGCTTAATGGAAGGCGCATCGTTAACGCCGTCGCCCGTCATGGCTGTGACCATGCCCTTTTTGCGCCAGGTATCAACAATGCGAACCTTGTGCTCAGGCTGAACGCGTGCATAAACGCCAAGAGTCTCAATACGCTGCTCAAACTCTTCGTCAGAAATCTTATCAAGCTGTGCGCCAGTAATAGCCTGAGAGCGATCAGTAATAATACCCAACTCAATTGCAATAGCAACAGCTGTATCAATGTGGTCGCCCGTAATCATAACGGTACGCATACCAGCGCTATGCGCCTCTGCAACAGCACCCTTAACCTCAGGACGAACTGGGTCAATCATGCCGGAAAGTCCCACAAAGACCATGTCGTGCTCAAGGTTAGCTGGGTCATAGCTCAAAGGAGCTTCTGTTCCCCAATCGCGACGAGCAGATGCCATAACACGAAGAGCCTGGTCAGCCATAGACTTGTTCTGAGCCAAAATCTCAGAGCGAGCCTCATCGGTGAGGTCAATAATGCCATCGCTTGTCATAATCTTGGTGCAGCGAGCAAGCACCTCATCAGGCGCACCTTTGGTGTGCTGTACAACTTTGCCAGAGCGAGTACGCACCACAACAGACATCATCTTACGAGAAGAATCAAAGGGTGCCTCGCCAATACGAGGGCGAGAAGAAGCGAGGTCACTTGTGGTGTATCCAAGTTTTGCAGCGTCTGCAACAAGAGCGGCCTCAGTTGGCTCACCCTTTGCCACCTGTTCCGCATCATCCCAGGTAGCGTCTGAGCACAGCGCCATGGTACGTACATGTGCATCAAGATTTTCTGTCTCATGGCGAACAACAGTCATCTTGTTTTGGGTCAAAGTACCAGTCTTATCAGAGCAGATAACCTGAGTGCAACCAAGGGTCTCAACTGCAGTAAGACGGCGGACAATAGCGTGGCGTTCACTCATTCTAGTAACGCCCATAGAAAGAACGATGGTAACAACAGCAACAAGACCCTCTGGAATTGCAGCTACTGCAAGAGAAACTGCAACCATAAACGTGCTTAGGATAAGGTCAAAGTTGCCGAGCATCTCAGCACCATGCTTGATAAAGCCTGTTGCAAAAACAAGCAGTGAGATGACAACAACAAGAATGGTAAGTGTATGTGAAAGCTTATCAAGCGCAATCTGAAGTGGAGTCTGCCCCTCTTCTGCCTGAGAAATTGCGTCTGCAATCTTACCCATCTCGGTGTCCATGCCTGTTGCAACAACAACTGCACGACCGCGGCCATAGACCACAATAGATCCGGAGTAGCACATATTCTTTCGGTCACCCAAAGGAATGTCATCGGTGTCTTCAGCAAGACTGAGGGTCTCAGCGTGTTTCTCGACAGGAACTGATTCACCCGTGAGCGCAGACTCCTCCACCTTCATGGAAGCGCTCTCAAGAATGCGGCAATCAGCTGGGACAGAGTCACCCGCCTCAAGCAGAATAATATCGCCCACAACAAGCTCGGTTGAGGCAACCGTCTCAAGACGACCGTCTCTGATAACCTTGCTCTGAGCTGCACTCATCTCTTGCAGAGCGGCAAGAGCTTCTTCGGCTTTGCCCTCCTGGACAACACCAAGAACGGAATTGATGACAACAACAAATAGAATAATGACAACGTCTGCAATTCCGCCTTCTCCGGTATAAATGCCCTCAGCAGCAGAAATAGCAGCAGCAACAAGAAGCATGATGACCATAGGGTCAGCCATCTGTGCAAAAAACCTTTTAATGATTGATTCTTTTGGTGCCTCTTTAAGCTTATTAAGACCGTGGGCCTCAAGACGAGAAGCTGCTTCTACATCAGACAATCCAGCTTCAGCATCAGTTTTTTGCGCACTGATAACATCAGACGCACTTGAAAGATACTCTTTCAATGTTCCTCCTGGGTTTCTACCTGACAGATTGATGCCCGATCATAATTCCCCAGGAGAAGGGGCAAGGGCTCACCAAGGTTGCCGTGTCAGGACCTTACAACGTCCTATCATAGGACCTTACAATGCTCTATCATTTTACCGTATTCTTTGTTTTTTTAAACCTCATAAATATTTCTTAAAACTCCTGTTATGTGGCAAATAATTGTTATCCAAGGGGTACAATAAGCGCAGAACATAACAACATAAGCCAAGCGTTAGTTTTGGCAAGGAGGCAGTTATGAAAATCCTGTTTTATGGTGCTCAAAGTTATGACAAGGATTCTTTCAACCTTGAGCTTCCAAAGTATCCAGATGTTTCAATTGACTACATCGAGTCAAACCTTACGCCTATGACCGCAGGCTTTGCTAAGGGTTATGACGCTGTCTGCGCTTTTGTTAATGCAGATGCCTCAATTCTGACTCTTGAGATTCTTGCCGGTTTTGACGTTAAGCTTCTACTTATGCGCTGCGCTGGCTTTGACGCTGTTGACGTTAACGCTGCTAAAGACCTTGGTATTACGGTTACGCGCGTACCTGCTTACTCCCCTGAAGCTATTGCAGAACACGCTATGGGTCTTGCGCTTGCTGCTAACCGTCGTATTCACCGTGGCTACATCAGAATTCGCGAGAATAACTTCTCACTTGTTGGCCTTGTTGGCGATACCCTTCATGGTAAAACTGCAGGTATTGTAGGCACTGGTCGCATTGGCGCTGCACTCTGCCGCATTTGTAAAGGCTTTGGTATGCACGTTCTTGGTGCAGACCTCTATCCAAACATGAGCCTTGTCAATGACGAGCACGTTATTGATGAGTATGTCAGCTACGATGAGCTCTGGGAGCGTTCGGACTTTATTTCACTCCACGCTTTCTTGAATGACGAGAGCTATCACATGATTAACGATAAGACCATCGGAAAAATGAAAGATGGCGTTATCCTCGTTAATACTGGTCGTGGTGGACTTATTGATACCAATGCTCTTATTCGCGGCATTCTTTCTGGCAAAATTGGTGCTTGTGGCCTTGACGTTTATGAAGAAGAAAATCCAAACGTCTATAAGGACCGCGGTGCTGAGGTCTTTGATTCAGTTACCTCCACGCTTTGCTCTTTCCCTAACGTTGTCATGACAAGTCACCAGGCATTCTTTACTCATGAGGCACTTTCTCAGATTGCTCAAGTTACGCTAGATAACGCAACTGCTTTTACTGCGGGTACTGACTATGTTGATAAAAGTGTGGTTTGCTAAGTACCAGGGAAACAAACGCTCTGAAAACGGTTACTATTGATAACCGAATGTGATTTCAATTCCTATGAAAAGGAGAGATATGGCTCGCAAAAAGACCAAGATTGTTTGTACTATGGGTCCTGCTACAGAAAGTGATGAGGTCCTTCGTGAACTCATTCTTGCTGGCATGAACGTCGCACGTTTTAACTTCTCGCACGGTAGCCATGAGTATCACCGCACTATGATTGGTCGCGTTCGTTCTATCTCTGATGAGCTTGGTATTCCTATTGCTATCATGCTTGATACAAAGGGTCCTGAGGTTCGCACCGGTCTTCTCGAGGATGGCAAGAAGGTCACCCTTACTACTGGTGATTCCGTTATTGTCACCACTGATGATGACGTCATCGGCAATGCTCAGCGCTTCTCACTTGACTACAAGAATCTTCCAAAAGAGGTCAAGAAGGGCTCCATCATCCTTATTGATGACGGTCTCATTGGCCTCGAGGTTGATCACGTTGAGGGCACTGACATGCACTGCAAGATTATCAACGGCGGTGAGCTTGGCGAGAAGAAGGGCGTAAACGTTCCTAACGTCAACATTGGCCTTCCTTCCGTCACTGAGCAGGACCGCGCAGACATCATGTTTGGTTGCGAGCTTGGTATTGACGCAATTGCTGCTTCCTTCATCCGTGATGGCGCTGCAGTTGAGGAGATTCGTAACATCTGCCGTGAAATGGGTACTCCTAACGTACAGATCTTCCCTAAGATTGAGTCTGCTCTTGGCGTAAAGAACTTTGACGAGATTCTTGCAGCCTCTAACGGCATCATGGTTGCCCGTGGTGACCTTGGCGTTGAGGTTCCAGCAGCTGAGGTTCCTCACATCCAGAAGACTGTCATCAAGAAGTGCAACGACGCTTACAAGCCTGTTATTACCGCAACTCAGATGCTTGACTCCATGATTCGCAACCCTCGCCCAACCCGCGCAGAGGTTACCGACGTGGCTAACGCAATTTATGACGGTACCGACTGCGTCATGCTTTCTGGTGAGTCTGCAGCTGGTAAGTACCCTATTGAGGCAGTAAAGACTATGGCTTCCATCTGCAAGGAGACCGAGAAGTACCTGCCAGTCAAGGATGTCTATCACCAGCGTGAGGGCCTTAAGAACGTCAACGGCGCTACTGGCTTTGCTGCAGTTGATATGGCAATCCGTGTTGACGCTAAGTGCATCATCTGCCCAACACACTCTGGCCGTACCGCTCGCCTTGTTTCTAACTTCCGTCCAAAGCGTCCTCTGTATGCAATGTCTCCATCCGATGAGGCAGTTCGTCGCACTTGCTTCTATTGGGGCGTCTATGCATTCAAGACCTCTGAGCAGGGCACACTTTCTAACACCATGTACAACGCTCTAAACGTTGCTAAGGAAGTTGGCGTCGTTGAGACCGGCGACATTGTTGTTCTGACTGCTGGCGATCCTCATACCAGCCCACGTCTTGGTGACTACACCACTTCAACTAATGTTGCTATGATTTGCCAGGTTCAGTAAACCGCATTTCAGCTTTAACGTTATATGCACCCAAGCACAAGCTTAGGTGCATATTTTTTACGTGGGATATTTTTACGTGGGATATTTTTAGCGTCTTGCCAGTAGTTACGCAATTTTCCAGCCGACGGTTTTCTCGCGCATGTTAACAAAATCAGCGTAGATACCGCCTTCTTTCATGAGAGATTCATGGGTTCCCCGCTGAACAATGCGCCCCTTATCCAGGACAAGTATCTGATTTGCATTGCGCACTGTTTTTAAGCGATGGGCAATCATGATGACGGTTTTTGACTTTGTGAGCTCGGCGATTGCGCGCTGGAGTTCAAGCTCGTTTTCCGGATCAACATTAGCTGTAGCCTCATCAAGCACCACGATTGGCGCATCTTTAAGAATGGCTCGCGCAATAGAGAGACGCTGACGCTCGCCACCAGAAAGCATTGAGCCACCTTCACCTAAGCGTGTTTCATATCCGTCAGGTAACGCCTGGATAAACTCTTCACAGCAGGCACGCTTAGCTGCGTCAACTACTTGCTCATGAGTTGCACTTGGATTGCCAAACTTGATGTTGTTCTCAATGGTGTCATCAAAAAGGAATACTCCCTGAAATACGGTGGAGAAATTTTGGAGCAGGGCGTCTACTTTATAGTCACGCACATCGCGTCCACCAAGGGTTACTTGACCTGCATTTACATCCCAAAAACGCTCAATAAGATGGACAAGAGTTGTTTTGCCAGATCCACTCGGCCCCACGATGGCACAAGAGGTGCCTGCGGGAATAGAAAGGCTGACATCTTCAAGAATTTTCCTGTCATCGTAGCCAAAGGAAACATGAGAAAGTTCAATGTCGTAGGAATCCGCTTTCTCCAAACCCTCTCCCTCGTCCATTGCGGGAGTGGCGAGAATAGCGTTTGTTTGCTCCATTGCAATTTCAATGTTACGCAGAATAGTTGAGAAACGACCAGCGGATTCAAGACGGCTAAACAACATAAACGACATAACCACTACGGTTAAGCACGTAGCTGTATCAAGTGTTCCAGATAGCCATAGTCCAACTGATACCAGGCACATAATAATGCTGGTAGCCTTGGAGATGACCATTTGCAAAACTGAGAAATGAAGCGCCTTAAGCTCAAGGTTAAGCGCTTGGACACGGCAATCATCAACTGCTTTGGCGTACTTTCCCTCAGCATCATCAATAAGGGAAAATGCCCTTACCACGCTAATGCCGCGAACATACTCAAGGACGGAGCTAATCAAAGTAGTATTTGCGGCCACATAATCATCTGATGTATTACGCACGTAGGCCTGCAAGACCTCCATTGTTATGCAGAAAAGTGCAAACGTAGCTGCAGTTATAAGGCCTAACTGCCAACAAAATACAAACAGGAATGCAACAATAATTGCTGTTAAGGCCAAACCACCAAAAACCATCATATAGAGCAAGCCACCAAGATTTTGCATTACATCTAGCTGGTTGGTCATAACAGCTGTTACTTCTCCAAGGCTATTCTCGTTAAAATAACCCATGGGCAAGCGGCGCAGTGTATCTCCAATTTCCGCACGCTTAGCGCCAGCCATACTGAAATTAGCGTCACAGAAATTCTCACTCTTAAAATGAGCGCAGACAAACGTTCCTATAATGCTCAGAAGCATAACTCCCAGTGCAGAAACTATCGTCTGAGTTGAAAGTGTATCCGTAGTAAGAGCAGTAAAAACTATCCAAAGCGCTGTTATTTGCACTCCTTCAAAGAGACAACCAAGAATGGTAAAGAAAAGGCCCTTATAGAGTTTCTGGCGATAAGAACTTCCAAACTGAAAGTACATTTTTAAGACAGATAACATTGCTACTCCCCCTCCTTAAGCCTCATCAAGTGCGCCGATATGAGCGCGATACATGGTTGCATAGAGCGGACATGCCTCCATAAGCTGCTCGTGCGTACCCTCAGCTTCAATGGAGCCATTATTAACAACAACAATTTTGTCGGCATTTTGTACGGTTGAAAGACGGTGCGCAATAACCACCAACGTTTTACCAGCCACCAGCTTTGCAACTGCAGATTCAACCTCTGCTTCTGATTCTGGATCTGCGTAGGCCGTTGCTTCATCGAGCATGATAATAGGTGCATTTTTGAGCATAGCTCGAGCAATTGCTACGCGCTGACGCTCGCCACCAGAAAGGTGACCTCCCGAGCCTCCTACAACCGTTTGATAACCATGAGGAAGCGATTGAATGAAGTTGTGGCATCCAGAAGCTTTTGCACAAGCAATTACCTCATCATCGGTGGCATCTTTTTTGCCCATCCTGATGTTTTCCATAATGGTTTCATCAAAAAGGTAACTATCTTGGTCAACATAAGCTACGAGGTTTGCAAGTTGAGATGGAGTGCAGGAGCGAATATCTTGTCCTCCAATAGACACAGATCCTTCATTTGGATCCCAGAAACCTGCGATAAGCCGAGCAACAGTAGATTTACCTGATCCACTTGGGCCAACAAGTGCTGTAACCTGTCCAGGCGCAATGTCTAAGGTAATCCCGTGAATCACTTCATTGCTTCCGTAGGAGAAACGGACATCGCTCAGCTTAATTTCAGTACCTTCAAGCGTGCAAGGAACATCAGCTCTCACCTGATCAGGGTAATTTAAGACCTCAGAAATTTCTTTAACAACAGAACCCACCTGTGCAAGAGAATCCATAAAGCTCATTGCTTCAAAGAGCGGCTGAAAAATTCCTAAAGAAAGCACGGCACACATAACAAACGTAGAAGGAGAAAGAGTTCCCTGAAGCACAAACAAGCATCCCAGAGGCAATACCGTTACTAACGTTGCAGGAGCAATTGACAACATGGCATCCTGCCAAATTTGGCAGTGACTCATCCAATCAATAAAAGCATGGGCAGAGGCATAAACAGCTTTTGAGAACTTCTCGTAAGAGCTAGCGGACTGCCCAAAAGCCTTAATTACCTCAATTCCTGACACATACTCAACTGAAGCATTATTCATCTCTTTACCAGTTACGATAGTATTCTGATACCAATACTCGTAGTCTTTCATCATGCCTGATAAACAGGCAAGTCCCACAATAATAGTGAGCAAAGCAGCAAGAGCAAGTCGCCAGTCTAAAACAATGAGGTACACAAAAACCGCAAAAGCAGCCGTAAGGTTTGAAGTGAGCTCAGGAACTGCATGAGCAAGTGTGGTTTCAATACTATCGATCTTCTCGACTAACAAGCGTTTGAGAGAGCCGGAAGGCGTATCAAGCACATATCCCATGGGGATAGTTGTTAGCTTCTTTGCCACTCGGGTGCGCATGTTTGCAATTGTTGCAAACGTTGCCTTATGAGAAACGATAGTTGAAAGGTGGTGGAAGATAATCTTTATCAAGTAGCTGAAACCTGCTATAAGTCCCCAATGCAGGTAAAACGGCCATTCTTGAATCCCATTAAAGATACCAACCACCATGTTACCCGCGGCAACATAGGGAACCATTCCTCCCAAAACACCAATAATGGCAAGGATGACAGAGAGCGCGTACATACTTTTTCTGTCTGACCACTCGAGCAATACTGCAACAGGATTTACTTCAGATTGCTGAGGATCCTGTTTTGTATTTTGGTTGCACTCAGTAGCTTGAACACTTTGGTTCTGACGATTTGCCATACCCACACCGCCTCCTGCCACAAACTCACAATGTAGTGTCTGTTATTCAGGCTGGCTTTGACAGAGAAAGCAAGACTTCAACTGCCATAAGTTAGCTATATATAACTATTTAATAGTTTCAAACTGCTGAATAGCTAAAACAAGCTAGTTTTATAAGTAATCGGTAAGTGGTAAGCGCGCTACCTGTAATTGAGACGTGTAAACAATCTCATTAAAATACTTATGAAAGCTTAATCTAACCTCAATAATTGGTTAATCTTTATAAGAGACCATGTATCACGAAGACGAGAGGCGTCTTTAACATCTCGAAAGGAAACTGATCATGGAAAAGCTAGATAAGGTTGAGGTAATTCGCGAGAAGTGCGGCGTAAGCTACGAGGACGCAAAGGCAGCACTTGACGCTTGTGATGATAATGTTCTTGATGCAATTATTTGGCTCGAGAAGCAGGGCAAGTCCACTAAGCAGACTGCAAACTATACTACTGAGTCAGCTGCACAGTCAGACGTTTCTCCAGAAATGGAAGCAGCTCAAATTGCCTACCAAGAATCAAGCAAAAAGTCTGATTTCTCAGAGAATATGTCTTCTCTCTGGGAGAAGTGCAAAGAGCTGTTCCATAAAAGTGTGGAAACGAAATTCATTGTTACTCGTCGTGGTGAGCAGTTCATGGCCATGCCAGTAATTATTCCAATTGTTGGTCTATTCCTCTGGGGTGCTACATTCTGGCTGCTCATCATTGGTCTGTTCTTTGAAATGCGCTATCACATCCAGGGAGCTTATCCTATTGTTGTTGATGTAAATGAGGCGATGGATAAGGCTGCAGATGCAGCGGGTTCCATCAAAAAAGATGTTATCGACAAAAAATAAAATGCAATTGGTTCCAAACCTAAAATAGAAAACTTCGATATTTAGGCGAGAAAATGATTAAGGTTCTTATCGTTGAAGATGAAGAAAAAATTGCACGCTTTATAGAACTCGAGCTTAAACATGAGGGCTATGAAGTAGACAAAGCTCTTGACGGAAGAACCGGAGCTGAAAAAGCACTGTCAAATGACTACGACCTTATCTTGCTTGATGTACTTCTCCCCCAGCTTAATGGTCTAGAAGTTCTTAGAAGGATTCGTCGCGAGAAAAACACGCCAACTATCATGCTCACTGCTCGTGATTCGGTGATGGATAAAGTGGCTGGTCTGGATGCAGGGGCAGATGACTACCTCACCAAACCTTTTGCGATAGAGGAACTTCTCGCCCGCATTCGAGTGGCCCTTAAGCATCATGAGGCAGACAGTTTAAACTCCCCGACAATTCCTCAAACAGCTGCTACAAGCACCTTTACAATTAAAGGTGTCTCGCTTGATGTTGATCGTAGAGAAGTCTGTGTCAAGAACGATACAATCGAACTCACCACTAAGGAATTTGAAGTCCTCCGTATGCTTATGGAACACGCTGGTGTTGTTATGAGCCGTGAGCGTATTGCTTCTGAAGCCTTGGGTTATGAGTTTGCCGGAGAAACTAATAACGTGGATGTACATATTGCCCATCTACGTGCAAAAATTGATGATCGTTACAACATCAAGCTAATTACTACTGTTCGTGGAGTCGGATATGTCATCAGAGAAGCATAACCAGTCCACTATACAAGAACATAAAAAGCCTTTCTTTACTCCCTCTGATTCGTCGACGGCTGGGGTAATTACCTGGGGATTTTGGTGGCGTAAGCTGATGAATTACGTCGGCTTTAATCTCTTTCTATTGGTAAATATAGCGCTAGTTTTTATTTATATGTATAACCAGCATGTTCCGCAAGGTACTTTTTACCTAGGATTTTTCCCTACTGAGTCTCACTCTATTTCTCTTACTGGATTCGCTTTCTTACACGGACTCTCAAGCCTAAAATACATTATTCATGGCCCTACTTTTGGCGCAAAAATATTTGATTTAGGCGAAGAGTTAGCACGCTTCTGGCCCATGTATATTGCAATTCTTATCTGGGAAATTATCGATCTGTTGTCATTCTTCGGTGATACGCGTCGTGTCAGAAGAGCTCTTCAGCCCCTCAACACACTTGCTCTTAAAGCCGATCAACTGGTAAATAGTGATGTTCTCTCTACCGAAGCTACAACAAATGACGTCCTGGTCAAAAGCGAGAAAATAAGGAGTCTTGAACAGGCAATTGAAGAAGCCAATATCAATGCGCCAAAGATTCAAACAGGTGACCAAGACCTGGCAAGTATTGAGATTGCCTTGAATAAACTGCTTCAACGTATGCAAGAAGCAAAATTGCAACAGATGCGCTTTGTCAATGATGCTAGCCACGAGCTTCGAACGCCTATAGCTGTTATCCGAGGTTATACTGACATGCTGGATCGCTGGGGTAAGACAGACGAGGCTGTACTAGATGAGTCTATCGCTGCACTCAAATCCGAGAGCGAACACATGCATGACCTTGTTGAGCAGCTCCTCTTCTTAGCACGCGGAGACGCAGGAAGAAATACCCTCACAAAGACTAAGCTCAATCTTGCACGGATAACTTCTGAGGTCTGTGAAGAGTCGGAAATGATTGATCCAGATCATCAGTATGTGCTGAAATTTGATCAGAGTACACAAACAGACGATTGCTATCAGGTGCTTGCTGATACCGCAATGATTAAGCAGTCTATCCGTATCATCGTGCAAAATGCTGCTCGATATTCTGCTGCTCAGACCACCATTTCTTTTAATGTCGCGTATGACGAGAAAACTGTTCAAGTTTCAATCGAAGATGAAGGTATGGGCATGTCCGAGACAGCAGCCGCTCATATTTTTGAGAGATTCTGGAGAGCCGACAACGCTCGTATTGAAAGCAACGAGGGTTCTGGACTTGGCTTGTCCATTGCTAAATGGATTGTCGATAATCATGACGGCTCTATTGAGGTACTTTCACGCGAGGGTGTAGGCACACGCTTTACCATCGTTTTACCTCGAGAGATGTCATAGTGAACTCAAAAGAGCGTCTACAAGTAAAAGGTCCTTCTCGCCAGTCGTGAACTACCTCCCATTTCTTGGACATAAGAAATGAGAGGTAGTTCACATGCGGGTGGTTATGATTCTGCAGCGTGTTAGCGTCGGCTTTTAGGCCTGGCGCACAAAATAGCGCAGCTTTGGTAGGTTCTGCCGAAGAATTGACATGTTCCTGATCAAGATAGCCAGGCAGCTAGGCGGTCACACTGCCTGATATGCATATCTATGCATAAACTTAACCTAATATGCTAGAAAATGAATAGCGTCATATAAAAGATTTAACTATAGGTAAATTCCGAACCTAAGGAACACACCTAAGTCGGATAATCTGCTCAGATGCGGGCATTTTACACACCTAATGACGATAATCTGCATGTTTGAGGTATTTTCAGCGTAATGTATACGTCTTTTTAACAGATTATCCGACTTAGGTGTGTTTTGAACTGCCTCCTATTTCTCGTGTCCAAGAAATGGGAGGCAGTTCATCGAGAAGGACTTTTTTGTTGTAACAAAAAGGTACGCTAAGCGCCGAGCTTGCTCTGGTGCAGCTCAACAAACCTTTGCAGCTTTTGAACAACCTGTGGCGTGAGCATATCCTTTTTAACCTGCCAAGACCAATTGCCTTCAGCTTTACCAGGAATGTTCATACGAGCATCGTCAGAAAGACCTAAGACGTCCTGTAGCGGCAAAATAACCACTGCATTAGAAGTGCTAACTACTTGCTCCATAAGGTGGTCGAAAATCTGGTGCGATTCATCAGTTGCCTGGCCGCCGGTAAAACGAGCTTCTACAAAACCCATAAGCGTTTGCGTATCATGGGTACCGCTGTACACAATAGACTCCTGAGCTGGTGTAAAGGAATATCTACAATCTCCATCGGCAAACTGGATAACACTCATACCAGGGAAACCTGTCTGAGAAAGCAATGCTCGGACAGCAGGAGTAACTGCTCCTAAATCTTCTGCAATAAAAGGTAGTGGTCCAAGCTGCTTATAAGCAACATCAAACAGCTCCAGGCCGGGACCAAACTTGAATGAGCCCTCGGCAGCAGTCTTTCCCTGCTCAATAGCATAGTAAGACGTAAAGCCAATAAAATGGTCCAGCCTTGTATAGTCATACAGATAAAAGGATCTGCGGAAACGTTCAATCCACCAGCGATATCCTTCGTCTTTATGAGCCTGCCAGGTATACGTTGGATTACCCCACAGTTGGCCATCTTGAGAAAACGCGTCAGCAGGAGCTCCAGCCTGAAGCTCTGTATGACCTGTATCATCTAAAGCAAAAAGTTCTGGATGTGCCCAAACATCAGCGGAATCCTCTGAAACAAACATAGGCATATCGCCAATAATCTGAATGCCTTTAGCACGAGCCTCCGCTAATGTCTGATTCCAAATTACGTCAAAAGTAAATTGCTGCTTTCGGTGAAGTTCGATTGCCTGAGCAAGCTCAGGACGCTCAAGAAGCTCTTGCGACCAGCTGCGATACTGCTTAGGCCAATCCTGCCATACTTCCTCTCCAAGGAGGTCTTTAATAGCGCGGAATGCTGCATACGAATCAAGCCAATATGAGTTTCTCGCGCAGAATTCCTGGTATTCAGCGGCTCGCCTGCTCTGAGTATCATCGCACTCAGAAATGACTTTCTCCATTGCAGTTTGGTCAAGCAGATTGATATTTCCTGCAAAAGCGGAAATTCCCGCGTAAGGAGAGCCGTATTCATCGGTTGGACTGACAGGTAAAATCTGCCAATACCTTTGACCTGATTTGGCGAGAAAATCGATGAACTCGGAAGTTGTATTTCCAATGACACCGGGCTTCTGACCTGGCATAATTGCAGAGTCCTCATCGGCAGGTAGAGAAGTTATATGAGCAAGCACTCCCATACCAGGCTCAAGGGGCTTTTGTAACCTGTGAGCTGGCTGCACGTTTAAGACCGTGCATCCAAGCTGCCACAAAAAGACCTCCGCCTTACCGTCTTTGACAGGTACGGCTTGTCCACTAATAACGTCAATAACCTGCATATTTTGAGGTACAGAAACATATACAGTCTTAGCATCTGAGCGGCTCTTATTCACCAGAACACAAATGCCAGAGGCGGCTCTGTTCTGCTGCTCTTGCTGGCCATCTTTTTGAACAGGCTTACGCCAGAAAGCCAAAACATCATCTGAACCACACTCTGGAACAAACGGTTCAAACGAACCATCTACCAGTAGTGGCAGCGTTTTTCTGAGCGCGATGGCATTGCGATACATATGCAGGTAATCCAAGTCCGCACGAGAACTGATTCCAGGCCATGGCATAGTTGCGCGATTTGTTGGGTCAACAAATCCCTCAACGCCCATCTCATCGCCGTAGTAAATTGATGGAACACCGGGAAGTGTCATCTGCAGCACAGCTGTCTGCCACATACGAGCCTTAGAAAGACCGCGCTGATCAGCAGAAAGTCTGTACGTTACCTGCTCATGAGCAGAAAGAGAATCAGGAGTAGGAGCTCCTGCAACCACGTTAATCAAGCGCTCTTTGTCATGTGTTCCAAACACATTCAGGCAAGAATAAAACGCCTCGTGAGGATAGTTTTCCCACAGCTCCTCAAGAGCTAAAGCAGTTGACTCAGCACCAGCCTCATTCATCAAAAATGAAAGAATGGACTTGCGCAGAGGATAATTCATAGGTCCGTCAAGCTCAGAACCTTCCAGATAATGCCTGAGTTTTCCGTACGCGCGCTTATTGCTTGCGTCCTCCCAGACCTCTCCGATAATAACTGCGTCGCTACGCTCTGCAAGTGCAGCCTCACGAATCTTCTGTATAAACGAATCAGAAATCTCATCTGCAACGTCTAAGCGCCATCCACGAGCTCCACGACGAAGCCACGTTCTAATAACGCCATCCTTGCCACAAATAAATTCCTGATAATCGGGGTTTTCAGAGACGATGGTTGGAAGCGCATCTACACCCCACCAGCTCTCATACGTTCCATCCTCATGGAAGGTAAACCACTCATCATAGGCAGAGCCAGCCTGTTGAACTGCTCCTGATTCAGAGTAGTTGGAAAATTTATTAAAGTATTTTGAATCAGCACCACAGTGATTAAAAACGCCATCCAAAATAATGGAAATACCGTGCTCAGCTGCTTTAACGCAGAGGCGTTCAAAATCCTCTACGGTGCCCAAAACGGGATCTACTTCCAAATAATCCGCAATATCGTAGCGATGATTACTGGAAGCAGCATAGATGGGATTCAAATAAAGCGCAGTTATTCCAAGGTTTTCCAAATAAGGAAGCTTCTCTTCAATACCAGCCAAAGAACCGCCGTAGAAATCCCACTGAGTCACGCGGCCGTTAGCGTCTCGCTGATACTCAGGAGTCTTCTCCCAGTCTTCAACCAGCTGGCGAGAAACCCCATTTCTTGGAACGGCAAGCGCTTGCTTGGTACGTTCGTGCCAGTTTGCATCTCGTGCAAACCTGTCAGGGAAAATCTGGTAGACAACTCCCCCTTTGTACCAGCTAGGATCCTCTACACCTGCGAAGCTACCACGAGGCTCATAGCAAGTAATCTGAAATGAAGGAGGCTCGCCATAGGCAAAGCTACCAACACCGGTGCATCTATTTTCTTGAGCACCATATGACCAAACTGCTCCGTCAGAAGCCTGAAGCTCAAAACGATACCAAATAAGGCCCGTAGCAGCTGGTTTAACAATTGCCTCAAAGCACTGCGCATAGTCAGGTACACCATTCGGAAGCGCGCCAGCAAAATCACTCTTTTGCATCACAACGCGTTTCTCGCCAGACAGAGCCTGGGCCTCTGGAGACGATTCAGGGCCATACTCTTGCCAGAGACGAAGCGTTACTGATTGAACATCATCGTCCCAAGCAAATAGTCTGATTGTTGCTGAAGTACCTAGTTCTACCGCGCCTTTTGGATTTCTACAAACAATGTTTGAGGTGTTGTGAAAAGCCTGCATTCTTACCAATCTCGACGACGTACATACCTGATAATCTCAGGGTGTAGTAAATGATACACGTCAAGATATTCATTTGCAGCGTTATGCCAACTAAAGTCCTCTGTCATCGCCTGTTTTACAAGATTTGCCCACGCTTGTTTATCATTTCTATACACATCGGCAGCGTACAGAATAATATCTGCCATTTCATCTGCGTTTTGATTGGCAAAACTAAAGCCGGTTCCTTCTCCCGTAAACTGGTTGAACGGTTTTACAGAATCTGCCAGACCGCCCGTCTCGCGAACAACAGGAAGCGTGCCATAACGCATAGAAATCATCTGAGAAAGGCCGCAAGGCTCAAACTCTGAGGGCATCAAGAACATATCTGCACCTGCATACATGCGGTGAGAAAGCGCAATATCAAACTCAATACGTGCTGCCATGCGGTTGCCATAGTGCCCATCAAAGAAGCGCATAGCGTCTTCTTGTTCAGCGTCACCAGTTCCTAGAACAGCAACCTCAATACCTGCACAAATAAGGCGGTCCATCGCATAGCGAATCAGGCCCAAGCCCTTCTGGTTGGTCAAGCGCGTAACCATTACCGCAAGAGGTACATCTGGATTTACCTCAAGACCCAGCTCCTCTTGCAATTGACGCTTACACTCAGCCTTACCTTCCATATGACGTGCCGAGAAGTTCTGTGGAATATAAGAATCGCTTGCAGGCGACCACGCACCAATATCAATGCCGTTCAGAATTCCGCGCAGAACGCTTTGACGGCGGCGGAAGATGTCATCCATGCCCTCACCGAAGTGCTCTGTCTGCAGCTCACGAGCATACGTTGGGCTCACGGTGAGCAGATAATCAGAGTAGCAAAGCGCACCCTTCATAAAGTTGATGGAGCTTGCGTCACACCTCAGTTGATCAACTGCAGCAGGAATATCAGCAAGGCCAAGCACGTCACTGAGCATCTTGTCAGTAAACTGTCCCTGGAACTTGACGTTATGAATGGAGAAGACCGTCTTAACGTTGTGGACCTCAGGGACGCCCTGATACTGCTCACGCAGAAATACGGGTGCCAGTGCCGTTTGCCAGTCATTGCAGTGCAGAACGTCGCAGGAGAGCTCTGGGACGTGTGCAATCAGCTCACACAGAGCCTTGGAGAAGAACGCATAGCGCTCTCCATCATCAAAGTAGCCATAGAGACCATCACGAGCAAAGTAAGACTCGTTATCTACAAAGTAAAAATCAACGCCTTCATGAACTAGATGCCACAGCCCACAATACTCAAAGCGCCACGAAAGAGGCACCTGAAGCTCGTAGACCTTCTTCATCTTTTGTTTCCACTCGGGCTTAATAGAGCTGTAGAGTGGCGAGATAACCGCCACTCTTGCTCCTACTTTTTTAAGTGCTTGTGGCAATGAGCCCGAAACATCTCCAAGACCACCCGACTTGGAAAAAGGCGCTACCTCTGAAGTTGCATAGACAACGCGAAGTTTGCGACGCTTGGAGACTTGGGACATTATTACGCCACCCTCTTATTGTTTTTACGCTGAATAAGAATTTCTTCACTGGTACCACGAAGCTCAGTACCTGCAGGAATGATGTTAGAGCGGTCTACAATAGCGTGCTCGACTACAGAGCCTTCCTTAACAATGCAGCCCTCCATCACAATGGAATCACGAACGATAGCACCGCGCTCAATAATGACGTTACGGCCAAGGATGGAACCAGTAACCGTTCCGCGAATGCGACAACCTGCAGAAATAGTAGAGTTACTTACCTTTGAGCCAATCTCAAATTTTGCAGGAGCGGTATCGTGAGCCTTTGTCTTGATGGATCGCTCTGGGGTAAAGAGCTCATTTGCCGGCATGGGGTTCAAAAGCTCCATGTTGGCCCGATAATAAGAGTTCTTTGAGAAGATAGATGCTACATGACCTTCAAAGTGGAAGGTGCGAACCTTGACACGGTTATAGTCAGCGTGGAGTGCCTCAAAAAGATCAAGGTAATCAGTAGCTCTATACCAATCAAGCATGTCAATAAGCAGGTCGCGCTTGATAATAAAGCAATCGAGAGAAGCCTCGTCTCCGCGCTGAACACCATTGTGCGTTTTAACTACACGGTCACCGTCAAGCTCAACACCAACAACGTCTCTATCATTATAACGAGTGGTGTAGGTCATCATAGTGATGTCTGCATCGGACTCAAGGTGCTGGTCAAGCAGCTCGGTAAGATCAGAGTTAAAAACAAAGTTTGAAGTGGACAACAGAACATACTCTGCATCAGTTCTCTCAAGATATGGCTTGTTGGAAATCAGATCTCTGAGCAGGAAACGAGCACCTGTGTGAGAGGTACCAAAAGCGGATCCTGGCAGGATAAACAAGCCTCCGCTCTTGCGGTCCAAGTTCCAATCTTTACCAGAGCCAAGGTGATCAATAAGTGAGCGATAGTTAAAGGGCATGATTACGCCAACGGTACTAATGTCAGAATTGACCATGTTTGAAAGAGGAAAATCAACCAGGCGATATCTTCCCAAAAAAGGCATAGATGCAATTGGGCGAACATCGTTGGCGATTTCCATATTAGTAGAAGCATAATTGCAGGTAATAAGACCAATTACTCTATTCATTATTGCTCACCTCTTTCGACTACTACATCATTTCCAACAACAGCAATCTCCTTGTTCAAATCAGAGCTGCCAATATGGACGTTCTTCTCGACCACAGCGTTCTCGCCAAGAATTGCACGAATAACCACCGCACCAGGTTTAACTTCTGCGCCAGGAAGAAGTACGGAGTCAATAACGCGAGCTCCCTCACCAATAACGGCATCGGTAGACAAAATTGAATGGCGAGAATAACCAAAGATCTGGCATCCGTTGCTTACCAGACAGTCGTCTACCTCGCCAAAAGCGCCAATGTACGCTGGTGGACGGGTGGAAGCATTGGACAAAATAGGGAACTTATCCGAGAAGATATCAAACTTAGGCTCAGAGCCAAGTAGATCCATGCTGGTCTCGTGATAACTTGCAATGGTGCCTACATCGCGCCAGAAACCCTCAAAGCGATAGGCAAAAAGACGTTTACCATCATCAAGCAACGTCGGAATAATATCGCCGCCAAAGTCATGAGAAGATTCAGGATTCTTTGCGTCCTCACGCAAGGTCTCAAGAAGCAGGTCTGTGCTAAAGATATAGATTCCCATGGACGCCAGGTTGGATTCTGGCTCTTTGGGTTTCTCGGAAAACTTGGTGATTCTATCCTCATCATCAATGGACATGATGCCGAAGCGAGAAGTCTCTTCCCAAGGAACAGGCATAACAGCAATGGTGAGGTCTGCGTTGTTCTTCTTATGGCAGGCGAGCATCTCGCCGTAGTCCATACGGTAAAGCTGATCGCCAGAGAGGATAAGTACGTAATCAGGGTTATTCTGCTCAATGTAACCAATATTCTGGGTGACGGCATCTGCGGTTCCCGCATACCACGCACCACCAGACTGAGTAGCAAATGGAGGAAGAATAGAAATTCCACCACCGCGCTCATCAAGGTCCCAAGCACTACCTGATCCCACGTAAGAGTGCAGCAAATAAGGACGGTACTGTGTCAAAACACCTACCGTAGAAATTCCTGAATTTGCGCAGTTGGATAATGCAAAGTCAATAATGCGGAACTTGCCACCAAACGAGACAGCAGGTTTAGCTACTTTTGAGGTCAGAGCACCTAATCGGCTTCCCTGTCCTCCTGCAAGTAGCATTGCAAGACATTCCCTTTTGCCCATATCCAAATCTCCTCTCTCCCCAACAGAGGTCTATATTCTCAACGCCCTACGACGATTGAACCTAAACGCAGATCCTTACACGTGCCAAATATCTTCCATGTACTCCCTGATAGTTCTATCAGCCGAGAAGAAACCAGAGTTTGCCGTATTGTGAAGTGCGCGAGCATTCCAGCTACGACGATCTGCATAGGACTGAGTAAGCTCTTCCCATGCCTTCACATAGGCATCAAAGTCAATAAGCACCAGGTCAGGATCATTGTTGATCAGCAGATAATCGTGAATCGACTCAAAGTTGCCAGAGAGTCGGCTCAAAGAACCATCGGTCAGCATATTTACAATGCGAGCCAGCGTTGGGTTCTGGTTAAGCAGGTTTTGTGCAAAGTAGGTGCCGGAAGCATATACCTCTTGGACCTCGTCTGCACGAAGACCAAAAATCTTGATGTTCTCTGGTCCTGCAAGCTCAGAGATCTCAATATTTGAACCGTCATATGTTCCAAGGGTCAGAGCCGCATTCATCATAAGCTTCATGTTTGAGGTACCAGAAGCCTCTGCGCCAGCAACCGAAATCTGCTCTGAAATATCAGATGCAGCATAGATAAGCTGTGCATTTGAAACAGCAAAGTTTGGAATAAAGACAACCTTAAGGCGGCCCTCAATGCGCTCGTCGTTGTTAACCACGTCTGCAACGGAGTGAATAAGTCGAATGACTTCCTTTGCAAAGGTATAGCTCTGAGCAGCCTTGCCCGAGAAAATAAAGGTTGTTGGAGCTGGCTTATAGCTTGGGTCATCAAGCATGCGGTTGTAGAGATACAAAATCTTAAAGACATTAAGCAGCTGACGCTTATATGCATGGAAGCGTTTTACCTGCGTATCAAAGATGGTATTAGTATCCATCTCAATACCGGTTGTCTTCTTGACGTATGCAGCAAGACGCTCTTTTTCTTCTCTCTTTGCAGCATCCATCTTGTCCAAGAACTCAACATTGTTCTCAAAAGCAGAAAGCTTCTGAAGTTCATTGGCATCATCAAGCCAGCCGGTACCGATAGCCTCAGTAATAAGCTTTGCGTAAGCGGTATTAGCCTGAGCCAAGAAACGACGGTGGCAGATGCCGTTAGTCTTGTTATTAAAGATTTCTGGACGAAGCTTGTAGAAATCCTTCAAAACACTCTGCTTCAAAATATTTGTGTGCAGGTCAGAGACACCATTAACCGAGTGGCTAAACAGAATAGAGAGGTTAGCCATACGAACGGTGTTATCCCACAACACAGCTGTTGAGGCGAGAAGATCGGTGTTGCCGTTAGAGTCAGCAAGCAGCTGCTCCTTATAGAGGCGATCAACCTCATCAATAAACATATACAGGCGGGGAAGCAGCTCACGGAAGGTGTTGATAGGCCACTTCTCAAGAGCCTCAGGCATAACGGTGTGGTTGGTATAAGAGATTGCGTTTCTCGCAATATCAAATGCCTCGTTAAAGTCAACGCCATGGTCATCGACAAGCAGACGCATAAGCTCTGGTCCGCACATTGCTGGGTGCGTATCGTTAGTGTGGATGCAGACGTGATCTGCAAAGTGGTCCCAATCCTCACCGTACTTATCCTTGTAAGCACGAAGAATGGTCTGAAGACCAGCGGAGACAAACAGGTACTCCTGCTTCAAGCGAAGAATGCGTCCGTGCTCACCAGAGTCATTTGGATACAAAATGGTTGAAATTGCCTCAACGTCAGAGCGGAACTTATTAGCACGTGCATAATCGCCGGCGTTAAAAGCATCAAGATCAAAGTCTTCCTCTGCTGGCTCTGCAGACCAAAGACGCAGCTTATTTACGGTCTTTGCGCCATAGCCAACAATAGGCACATCGTATGGAACAGCCCTTACTACCTGGCCACCCTCTTGCGAGAACCAGAAGTTGCCATTCTCGTCCTCATGCCTTACAACTGTGCCACCAAAGCGCACTAGTACGCTGGAATCGTCTTTTCTGACTTCCCAAGGATATCCATTTGCCAGCCAGTTATCGGTACGCTCTACCTGTCGTCCATCCTTAATTTCCTGACGGAAGAGGCCATAGCGGTATCTCATGCCATTACCAAAGCCAGCCATTCCCTCGTGTGCCATGGAGTCCAGGAAGCACGCGGCAAGCCTACCCAGACCACCATTGCCAAGGCCAGGGTCTACCTCCTGAGCGGCAAGCTCATGAAGAGAGGTACCCATCTCTTTAAGGCCCTCTGCAACAACGTCGGTAATACCAAGATTGAGCAGGTAATTCTCAAGCAGTGGTCCTAGAAGGAACTCAAGGGAGAAGTAATAGACCTGCTTGTTTGCATGAATATAGGAGGTTGACTGAATTTCTCGCGCCTTTTCTGCAATGAGGTGAGCAAGAACGTTATAGCGCTCCTGATCAGTGCACTCTCCATAGTATTTGCCAAGAATCTTGATGAACTTATCGCGATACTGCTCTTCAAAATCTTGTTTATCGGTAAAAATGTTTTGTCCGTTATTTACGGCCATGCTTCCCCCTCTTTGGAAGTTCTTTCTCAAACGCTAAAACAATGCCACCAAGCGGAGGAACAGACAGCTCTACCGAATAATCTCTTCCATTCCATGCCACTGGTTTTGTGGAAAGTTTCTTAGTATTCACAATACCCGAACCGCCAAACTCTTTTGCGTCGGAATTAAACACTTCTTTCCACACACCTGCAGAAGGCATGCCTAAACGGAAGTTCTGATGGGTTGCAACGTCAAAATTGATGAGAATAACCAGGTCCTCGGAAGGCTTTCTTCCGTGACGAACAAACGAGATGATTGATTGTTCATTATTGTCTGCGTCAATCCAATCAAATCCACGGTTGTCGTAGGCATACTGCCAAAGTCCTGGATGATTCTTATAGAAATGATTAAGAGCCTTAATAAATGCCTGCTGATGAGCGTGAGTTGGATACTCCTCAGTCAGGTAATACTCAATACCCTCGTAGTAGCGCCACTCAATAAACTGTGCAATCTCGTTGCCCATAAAGTTAAGCTTAGCGCCCGGGTGGGTCATCTGATGAAGCGCTAGAGCCCTCATGCCAGCAAACTGTCTCCACCAGTCCCCTGGCATGCGCTGAATAAGGCTGCACTTACCATGGACAACCTCATCGTGGCTGAGTGGCAGCACAAAGTTCTCGTTGAACTGATACATACTGGAGAAGGTCAAAAGACGATGGTTACCTGGTCTATAAGGAAAGTCCGTCTGGCAATAGTGCAGCGTATCATTCATCCAGCCCATGTCCCACTTAAGGTTAAAGCCAAGTCCTCCAACCTCGGGAGGATAGGTAACCAGTGGCCATGCTGTGGACTCTTCTGCAATCATCAAAATATCGGGATGTTCTTTTTGAGCAGTCTCGTTGCAGAGACGCAAGAAAGCGCTTGCATCAAGATCTTCCTCAGTGCCCTTATGGTTAAAGCGCTTCTGAGAAGGATCGTCGATACCAAAATTCAAATACAGCATGCTACTGACACCGTCAACACGAATGCCATCAGCGTGATAGTCCTTCAGCCACATGAGCAGGTTAGAAACAAGGAAGCTTCTAACCTCACCACGAGTAAGATCAAACTTAAGAGTTCCCCAGTTAGGATGCTCTTTTTCTTCAAAGAGCTTGGTACCATCAAACTCTGCAAGACCATGAGCATCTTTGCAGAAGCCTCCTGGGACCCAGTCTAAAATGACGCCAATACCAGCCTGATGGCAGCAGTCAATAAAGTGTTTGAACTGGGCAGGATTGCCATACCTTGAGGTGGGAGCAAAATAACCCGTTACCTGATAACCCCAAGATCCATCAAAAGGATGCTCCATAACAGGGAGAAGCTCAATGTGGGTGTAGCCCATATCTTTAACGTAGGCTACCAGCTCTTCTGAAAGGTCATCATAGGTATAGAAGGCATCTACGTTGGTATCAAAATAATCTTTTGGCTCTTCGTTCTGGTTTGCATCTTCAGCATCAGCGGAATCTTCTTCTTGAACAGCCACGTCAGTATGCTGCTTCCAGCTACCAAGATGGACTTCAAAGATGTTAAGAGGGCTATGCAGGAACTTAAGCGTTGCACGCCTCTTCATCCATGCTTCGTCTTCCCAGACGTATACATCTGGGTCAAACGTAATAGATGCCGTATGTGGCCTGACCTCTGCATATGTGCCATAGGGGTCAGCCTTAAAAATCTTCTGTCCAGATGCGGATACAATCAGGAATTTATACAATACTTCCGAGGTGATTCCTGGAATAAAACCTTCCCAGATTCCGCCATGATTTGAGCGAGAAAGAACGTTGACGGTATCATCCCAATTATTAAAGTCTCCAACAACAGAGACAGAGGCTGCATTGGGGGCCCAAACCGCAAAATGATAACCTTCAACTCCATCTTCTTGAACCGCAGGGTGTGCACCTAATTTCTTATGACTCTGGATCCATTTTCCTTGCGCAAACAAGTATGCATCCTGGTCACTCACTGCTAACGATGCATTTAACTCTGCCATACTCACCCCCGCGCTTACCAATGAAATCTACGCATCTTATAGATTTGTTATCCATAAAGACTCGTAGTTGATAGTTACTAAGATAAACCATTACAAGGTAAAACACGGTGACAAACAGTCAATATGACTTTCACCGATAAAAAACGACCGTACGCGTTATTTTTTGTTTTTACCGATTTTTGTTAATAATAGTGAATAAAAATTGCAACTAAAAGAAATGGCAGCTTATCCAAATAAACTGCCATTTGATACAAAAACTTTTTATATAACCGTGAAGCGACTTAAGAAAGCTGGCTCCTACAAGTCCTCTTCCTAAAGTGATTCTTCAGGTTACTTGCAGCTACATCTTGCGTGGTACAGCCGTCTCAGCTGAAGGAGCATGTGCAGCAATTACATCAAGAGCTGCTGTCTCTTGGTCCTTCTCGCCCGAAGCAACTGCCCTACCGTATGCGTCGGTATCAAGAATTGCCTGGCGGAAGCGATCAGTGGTAAATCCATAAGGAGCGCGACCCCACTCGTTGGTCTTCTGAGCTCGCTCAACAATGATGTCCAGGTCAGCGTCAACTGATTCTGGAGTAATGTCCAGATCGGCCAAGGTGGTTGGGAGACCAAGCTTTCTATTAAGCGCCACCTGCTCCTCAAGTGCCTTAAGGTTGCCGTCAAAGGCATAAAGAACGCAGGTACCAAAGGAAACAACCTCACCATGAAGGTGTTTCTCGCCACGCTCGCCCAGAGCAGTAAAGGCATTGTAGAAGGCATGAGCGGTTGAGGAATTGAAGTAATACGCACCGCGCTCAGCACCAATGTTGGTGGTCATGTTAGACACAACACCAGCAGTAATGATGATGTTAAGAACAACGTTTTCAAATGCCTCAGAGACAACGCCGGCGCGCTTATCTGCCAGTGCCTGCTCTGCATTATCAAACAGAGGCTCAATGCAGGCACCTGCGGCAAGGGCTCGTCCCATAAGAGGGCTGTGGAGCAGCTCAACTTCTCTGGAAGAAAGTTCAACCTCAGGACCCTTAGAGAAGGCATCGCCAATTCCTGCCCAGAAGTACTCATCAGGGCTCTCTGCAATAATCTGCGTATCAATAAAGGTATGAACGGGCAGCTCAGCAGGAATGAAGTACGTATCTGCAGAACCGTCCTCTTTATAGAAAACAGCAATTCTTGTTACAGGAGCGCAGTTAGAAGCAAGTGTTGGGAAGGTAAAGTATGGCTTATCCAGGATGGTTGCAATCTCTTTACCCTCATCAATTGCGCGACCGCCGCCAACAAGGAAGAGCATATCAGCAGCAATAACCTCAGGCATTGCTGCAATTCTCTTGGCATTTGCGTGCGTAGAGTTAGTGCCGTAAGAAATCCAAGAAGAGATAGAAACCTCAGAACCCGCAAGTGCAGCCTCAAGCTTTGGACGTGCCTTCTCCATTGCTGTTGGTCCACCAATGACTACAGCATTTTTACCAAAGCGCTTAACAATGTGCAGTACCGACTTATAAGCATCAACACCAATGGTGTATGAAGGCAGATACTCCGTAAAAGTTCCGCGAGATTCCATCTTTTCCATAGCGTCCTCCAAAACCTATCTCAGAAAAGCGAGAATATAACTTTAACTGAATTAGTTATGTTTTTGCAGCATAAATCCTTGAACTAGTGTGTCTTCCGCCTCTTTGTAGGCTGACGAGAAAAACTCTGTATCAAGCATTTGATACTGCGGGGAGCTCACACTATTCTGGCGATTCTCCTCTGCAATACGCTGTATAACCTGAAGTGTTTGCTCAACATCTGAATACGTAAACCCATACTGTGGATGAGCCGCGGCAACTGCAAAGAGCTCATCAGATGCTTCTGGCAGACGATTCATATCAAGCGAGCGCCCGTAAACATCAAAATCTGCTTGCTTACGAATACGTGCATCTTCTCCTGTCGGAATATGATGAGCACGCAAAAATGCCCGTGTATGAGCGTTATACACGTGGTCACAAACAAGGTGGCACCAAATGCCCACGATAAACTCTCTAAGCTGGCGCTGATCTACTAAGCTGCGCTGCTCAGGTGAACAATACGATACATTTGGCTGAATAAAGTCAGTCTGTAGCAGATACTCAGCAGGATTAAGACCACCCATAAAATTACGCTGATACCGCTTATAACTTGGAATAGGCAAACTTCCTGGGTATGACTGATGGCTTCGACCGTACCTCACCTTGTGAGAATAGTCTGGGACCATAAAGCCAATATGCACGTCAGGAGCAACATTTCCAAGTAGAAATGCATCAGGGTAGTGAATATCTACACCCAAGCAACCGGCTCCTTTCTCAAGGAGCCGGTCAGCATGAGCAATATGTACGTTCCAACTTGGCACTACAATTACCTGCTTATCCGCGAATTTCTCCGCCGGTAGAACGAAGAACCTTCTCCACAAGCTTTGTATGGGTCTTCTCGACCTCTTCTGAAGTAAGCGTTCTGTCGTCTGCACGATACGTGAGCGAGAAGGCCATGGACTTCTTGCCCTCACCAACACGCAGCGGATCGCGGTACACGTCAAAGAGTCTGATGTCGCAGAGGAGCTTGCCACCAGCAGACTTCAAACGCTGAACCAACTGCTCAGCAGTAACGCTCTCGTCAACAACAATTGCCAGGTCAATGGAGATGCCTGGATAGGTTGGAGGCTCAACAATAGGAAGGTCTTTCTGAGAAAGACGCAAAAGCGACGCAACAGAAATCTCAAAGGCAATGACAGGAACCTCAATGTCAAAGTTCTGGAGCGACAAAGGATGAATGTTTCCAACCCAACCGATTGTCTCGCTACCTGCAAGAATCTCAGCAGCGCGACCAGGCTGTAGCCAACCGTATTGCTCTGGCTCAGCTACACGGAAACGAACTTTAGGGATGCGAAGTGCCTCAAGCAGACCCTCAACAATACCCTTGGCATCAAAGAAATCGTAGGCTGGATACTTAGCATTCCAAGCGTCATCTGCTGGACGACCAACCAATACGCCACAGACATAGCTTGGCTCATCTGGCTGGCTCTTATCCTTATGTCCAAAGAGCACACGACCCAGCTCATACATGGCAATATTAGAGACACCATGAGCAAGGTTGTATGCAATAGAGCGTAGAAGGCCTGGAACAATGGAGCGGCGCATCTCAGACTGGTCAGCAACAAGTGGGCTCATAACCTTTACCGGGACGCCTCTTCCCTCTTCGCTCATACCAAGCTTAGAGAGGTCATCTGGACTTGCAAACAAATATGACTTTGTCTCGTTGAGGCCAAGGGAGCGCAGCGTGCGGCCAATCTTTCTAATCTGACGCTGATCTGAGGTCAAACCGCCTGCATGGTTTCGAGCAGCAGGAAGCGTTGCCTCAATATCGCCTTCGCCCCACAGACGAACGATCTCCTCAATAAGGTCAACCTCGCGCGTAAGGTCTGGGCGGTTTGTAGGAGCAATAACGCTCAGCTCTCCGTTGTCTGCAGGCGTAACCTTGCAACCAAGGCGCGTAAGGCGAGAAACCATAAACTCTTCTGGAATTTGAGCACCTGCAAGAGAGCAAACGCGCTCTGGGCGAAGCGTAATAGTTACTGCCTCTTTTACCTTTGGATATACATCAACAATACCAGGGCAAACCTCAGCACCACAGCACTCCTCAAAGAGTGCTGCTGCAATATCTGCAACAGATGCGCAACCGTTTGGATCCACAAGACGCTCGTAGCGAATAGAAGCCTCGCTCATAAGGTCAAGGTTTCTGCTGGTACGGCTAATGTGTCCATTATCAAAGACCGCAGACTCCAAAAGAACATCAACGGTATTCTCGGTAATTTCAGAATCCAAGCCGCCCATAACACCAGCAAGCGCAATAGGAGTTTTACCGTTATCAGTAATGACGGTCATATCAGACGTGAGCTCGCGGTCTTCTCCGTCAAGCGTCACAATGTGTTCACCGTCTTCTGCAGCGCGAACCACAATGTGATACTTGTCATCTTCCTTGGTAAGTTTTCCAAGGTCAAAAGCGTGTAGAGGCTGGCCAGTCAGGTACATAACGTAGTTGGTAACATCAACAACGTTGTTGATTGAGCGGCCACCACAAGCTGTAACGCGACGAGCAAGCCACTCAGGGCTTGGGCCAATCTTGACGTTGCGAACCACGCGAGCGGTGTACCTTGAGCAGAGCTCAGGGTCAGCAATAGTAACATCTACCTGCTCAGATGCATCTGCACCAGACTCAGAGGCAACACTTGGAAGCTCAATGTGGGTATCGATGTCATACATTGCGGAAACCTCAACAGCCATACCTGTCATAGAGAGGCAGTCAGGACGGTTAGGGGTAATCTCACAATCAAGAACAACGTCAGACATGCCCAGGTAATCCGTAAGCGGCATACCAATTGGAGCATCCTCAGGAAGAATCATAATGCCGCTCTGGTCATCGCCAAGACCCAGCTCGCGAGAAGAGCAGTTCATGCCGCAAGACTCAACGCCACGCAGCTTGGACTTTTTAATCTTAAAGTCTCCAGGAAGTACTGCACCAATCATTGCGGTAACAATGTGGTCTCCCTGATTAAAGTTCTGGGCGCCACAAACAATCTGTAGAGGAACAGGATTTCCGTCCTTATCTACATTGTTGTTGCCCACGTCAACTAGGGTGACGTACATGTGATCAGAATCAGGATGAGGCTCTTTGCTTACAACCTGAGCAGTAACAACATAGTCAAGGTTAGCGCCAACACGCTCTACCGCTTCAACCTCAGTACCAGTGCGCACAAACTCGCGCTCAAGGTCTTTTGGATCCTGAGGAAGATCAACGAGCGTCTTCAGCCATTCATAAGATACACGCATGTGATTGCCTTTCTAGTAAGACGCCGATGATTAGAACTGACGCAGAACTCTCTGGTCACCAGAGATGAGCATGCGCAGGTCAGGAAGGTCATAACGAAGCGCTGCAACACGCTCAACACCAATGCCAAAGGCAAAGCCTGTGTACTTCTCGGAATCAATACCGCAGTACTTGAAGACATTAGGGTCAACCATGCCGCAACCAAGAATCTCAAGCCAGCCCGTGTTCTTGCAGAAACGGCAGCCCTCACCGTGGCAAACACCACAAGAAACGTCTACCTCGCAGCTTGGCTCGGTGAATGGGAAGAAGTGAGGACGATAGCGGGTAGCGCGGTCCTTACCAAAGATCTCACGAGTAAAGTGGTCAAGGGTGCCCTTGAGGTCACCAAAGGTGATTCCCTCATCAACAACA
>JAGZNE010000094.1:0-4026 GCA_018363825.1 Atopobium sp.
GGGAGTTGGCGGTATGGCACAGGCAGACGATCCGCTTATTTGTGAAGCTGAGCGCATTATTGTGGATTCTCAGCTAGGTTCTACATCTAGTTTGCAAAGAGCGCTCTCTGTTGGGTATGCTCGTGCTGGTAGAATTATGGATATGCTTGAGGCAAAGGGTGTTGTTGGCCCAGCTAACGGATCAAAGCCTCGAGAAGTTCTTATTGATAAAGAAGCTCTTGAAGAGCTCAAAGTTCAAGACGCTGCCTATAGGGAGGTAGAGTAAGCATGCCACGCCCTCGTTTTAGTGAGATGCTCGTAGAACGTAGACGTCAACTCGGACTTTCTATCACGCAAGCATCAAAGATTCTTCGCCTCAAAGAGCAGGCACTTATTGCTTTTGAGGAAGGCGATTTTAAGAACATGCCGCAGAGTGGTTATGCTCAGGGCATGCTTTCTTCGTATGCTCGCTATCTAGGACTTAATCCGCGCGAGATTGTAGACCTCTTCCAGGAAGAGAGCTACGAGTTTGAAAACGGCACCTATTCTCATGAGCTGCGCCGCCGTACGCGCGATACCCAGTCTGGCCGTGGCATTGCTGGTTATGACGTCGTAAACGAGTCTGGTAGCAGGCCAAAGGCATACGTACAGTACCACGGTCTTCTCCCCACATCGGGAGGCCCTGCTGGCGATATGGGTGCATTTGCAACTACCTCTGGTGTTCGCTCCAGGCAAACCGGTGTGCCTCTGGGTGCTCAGGCATCTGAAGAAGACGCTGGCGGCTACTCATATTCTCGCTACGCCACAGGTCATGCGTATAACGCTGGTATTGAAGAGGCTTCTCGCCAGAAGACCATGGCAAGTCGTACACGTGGTGGCGTTCAGCGCAGACGTGTCGGTATTGCGGGCGTTAGCATGCCAGCTTATAAAGACGATGTAACCAGAAGAACCGTTGCTCCAAGCGATTACACCGATGACCTTCGCTATGACAATGTAACTGATCCTTATGAGCGAGCATCTACTATTTCCGGTCGCCGTGGCTCTAGAAATATTGCGCAGGTAGATAGGCCTAATGTTCGTCGTCGCCAGCCATCTAGCGCCGCCGCTCAACAGCGCCGTGCTCCTCAAAGACCAGGCGTTATGGGAGCGCTTCAGAATTATTTCTCTGATACGGGCCGCACCATTGCCACCGTATTTGCTCTTGTTGTTGTGATCATTACTGCCGTTTTGCTGTTTAGCGTTCGTTCCTGCATGACAGCTCGCACTACGCCTACTACAACTAAAACGGTAAGCGTTAACAACTCAACATCCGATTCTTCTAAGAATTCCACTACTACAAATAGCAACACGGACACCTCTAAGAAGGATTCTACTGATACTTCTAAGAGCACCACTACAACTGAGCCAAAGAAGGAAGAGACTCCTAAGCAGACTACCGTAGTGGTTACTGTTGCAGATGGTCAGACCAGCTGGGTTGAGATTACCGTTGACGGCAAGAGTGTTGAGGCTGATGCTATTACCGGCCCATGGTCTCAGACATACACCGTCACTGACTCCATGACCGTTCTTGCAGGTACTCCTGGTGCTGTTGCGGTAACCGTTAATGGTACTGCTAAGCCATTTGACGCAAATGCTTCTGGTATTGGCACCTTGACTATTCAGGGTACTAAACCTGCTGACGCTAACGGAGCAAACGCTTCAGGAACTCAAACAAACAGCACGTCAACAAATACAACAAGCGGAACCTCTGGTACCACTAACAACCAGAATTCCAACAGCAATTCAAATAACTAAACGCCATAGGGCGAGAAGTTCTTCTCGCCCAGGTAATACGGAGGGGAAATGGCTAAAGAATCAAGCTTTGACGTTGTGTCTGAAGTAGACATGATGGAAGTTGATAATGCATTTCAGCAGGCAGCTCGTGAGCTTACCCAGCGTTACGATCTAAAAGATTCTGGCGCAACACTTGAGCTCTCTAAGAAAGAGGGCAAGTTCACTATTGAGGCTCCTGCAGATTTTGTTGCATCTCAGGTTAGGGATGTTCTTGGCTCCAAGCTGGTAAAGCGTGGAATTGATCTGACTGCTATTCGTTGGGGAGACCCCATTCCTGCAGCAGGTTCTACCGTGCGTCAGATTGGCTCTATTGTTTCTGGTATTGACCAGGAGACTGCCAAGAAGATTGCTAAAGATATTCGTGATATGAAAGTTAAGGCTAAGGCAACCGTTGAGGGCGATAAGCTGCGTGTTTCTAGCGCTTCTCGCGATGTTCTTCAGTCTGTGATTGCAAGCCTTAAGGAGAAAGACTATGGCCAGCCCCTCCAGTTCAACAACTATCGATAGGGGCTACAACGTCCTATATATCACGTTAGGATGCGCTAAAAACGAGGTTGATACAGACCGCATGCGTGCGCGTCTTTTGGCCTCTGGTTTTGGTGAAGTTGTAGATCCAGACTCAGCAGACATAGCAATTATCAACACCTGCTCGTTCTTGGCCTCAGCAACAGAGGAGTCCATTGAGACTACGCTTGAGATTGCTGAAGGCGCTTCCGAGGGAGTCCGTAAGCTGCCCATTATTATGTGTGGCTGCGTTCCTTCCAGGTATGGCGCAGAGCTTAACGAGCAGCTTCCTGAAGTTGCTGCGTTTGTTCCGGCAGATCAAGAAGATAGCATTGTCAGCGTTGTTGCAGACGTCCTGAATATCCCTGAGCCTACACAGTCTATTGTTGCTGCCCATGGAATGCTGCGCACTATTGATGGCGCTAGTGCATTTGTAAAGATTTCCGAGGGCTGTGATAGATTCTGCGCTTTCTGCGCCATTCCGTACATTCGTGGTCACTATCACTCAAGGCCTGCTGAAGAGATTCTTCAAGAGGTACATGAGCTGATGGAAGGTGGTGTTCGTGAGGTCATCCTGATTGGCCAGGACACCGGTATCTGGGGCTCGGATATGCCTGATACAGCAGATGGTCAGACTCCAACGCTTGCCAAGCTTATGCAGCAGGTTGCTGAGGTAGTTCGTCCGTATAAGGGATGGATTCGCGTTTTGTATCTGCAGCCAGAAGGTATGACCGATGAGCTTATCAGCACCATTCGTGATACACCTGAGGTTCTTCCTTACATTGATATTCCAATTCAGCACTGCAACGAGCGCATTCTTAAGCGTATGGGTCGTTCTGGCTCTACACAGGAGCTTCGTGAGCTTTTTGATCGCCTCAGAACAGAGATTCCTGGTATGGTTCTTCGAACTACGGGAATATGCGGCTTCCCAGGTGAGACTGATGATGAATCAGATGAGCTCTTCGACTTTATTCAGGAGCAGGAGTTTGATTACACTTCCGTCTTTACTTATTCACCAGAAGAGGGAACTCTGGGCGCAAAGATGTCTGATCAGGTTCCAGACGAGGTTAAAATTGAGCGTACTCAGCGCTTGCTTGACCTTGTAGAACAGCTCGGTTTTGCAGCCACCGCTCGTCACGTTGGCGAGCGCTGCGAGGTCATTATCGACGGAATTGAAGAATCCGACGAAGGCACTGAGCTTATCGGCCACACGTGGTTCCAGGCTCCAGACTGTGATGGCGCTGTTCACATTGCAGAGGGAGAGGCCGCAGTCGGAGATATTGTCCTTTGTGACCTGGTAGATTCTTTCTGCTATGAAATGATTGGCGAGATCGTAGACACTACAGACACACAGTCTGGCGAGAAAACCGTTTAGTTGGGGATAGGTCATGTCATCAAAGACAATTTGGACACCTGCAAATATTGTTACCTCTGCTCGTGTGGTCTTAGTGCCCTTTTGGCTCCTCTTGGCGCAGCTTTTAGGTGTATCTCTGGCAGATTCTCTGGCAACACCTGGTTTTAAACTTGGAGCTTTTCTTGTCTTTATCGGCTATGTTGTCATTTCTTTGACCGATAAACTTGATGGTTATCTTGCGCGAAGTAGAAATGAAGTTACTACGTTTGGTAAGTTCTTAGACCCAATTGCCGATAAACTCGCTGTTGTTGTAGCTCTTTTTGTACTTCTAGAGTGGCATATGGTTTCTCCTTGGG
>JAGZNE010000095.1:0-3922 GCA_018363825.1 Atopobium sp.
TCAGTACCTTCTTGCAGTGCATGCAGGTGATGAGTCTAAGCACCTTGATGACATTGACCACTTTGGCAACCGCCGCGTTCGTACCGTAGGCGAGCTGGTCCAGAACCAGTTCCGCATTGGTATGAGCCGCATGGAGCGCGTTGTTCGTGAGCGCATGGCATCTCAGGACGCAGACGACATCACTCCACAGTCTCTGATCAACATCCGTCCAATTGTTGCTGCAATCAAGGAGTTCTTCGGTTCTTCTCAGCTTTCGCAGTTCATGGACCAGGCAAACCCACTTGCTGGTTTGACCCACAAGCGTCGTCTTTCTGCTCTGGGACCTGGCGGTCTTGCAGGACACAAGTCCGGCTCCAGCCGTCGTACCAACGTTCCTACCGCAGTCCGCGACGTTCACAACTCGCACTACTCCCGTATGTGCCCAATCGAGACTCCTGAGGGACCAAACATTGGTCTTATCGGCTCTTTGGCACTGTACGCTCACGTAAATGAGTACGGCTTTATCGAGGCTCCTTATCGTAAGGTCACGGACGGCGTTGTCTCTGACGACATTGTCTGGATGACTGCAGACGAGGAGGAGAATCACATTATTGCTCCTGCTAACACCCCAATTGACCCTAAGTCTAAGAAGTTTGTTGAGGTTGACGCAGACGGCAAGATTGTTAATGCAGACCGCGTTATTGCACGTACCCGCGACTTCGACGGTTCCTTCGGTGCACCTGCACAGGTTCCTGTTGAGGACGTTGACTACATGGACGTTTCTCCACGTCAGCTTCTCTCCGTCGCAGCTAACCTCATTCCATTCCTTGAGCACGACGACGCAAAGCGTACCCTCATGGGTGCAAACATGCAGCGTCAGGCAGTGCCTCTGATTCAGTCCCACGCTCCATTTGTTGGAACTGGTATGGAGGGCCGCGCAGCTCAGGACTCTGGTGAGCTTATTTGTGCAGAGTTTGCCGGCGAGGTCACCGAGGTTGACGCAGCTCACGTTGTCATCTACTCCGATGAGCACGGTTCTCAGCGCTACGATCTTCCTAAGTACGAGCGCTCCAACCAGTCCACTTGCATCAACCACCGTCCAATCGTCACTGTTGGACAGCAGGTCGAGAAAGGCCAGCCAATCGCAGACGGTCCATCTGTTGACCACTCTGAGCTGGCACTTGGTGCAAACCTTACCGTTGCTTACATGCCATGGGAAGGCTACAACTACGAGGACGGTATTATCGTCTCCGAGCGTGTTGTTCAGGAAGACCTTCTGACTTCCGTTAACATTTCCCGCCACGAGATTGATGCCCGTGACACCAAGCTTGGTGCTGAGGAGATTACCCGCGAGATTCCAAACCTTGGTGAGGACATGCTCGCAAACCTCGACGATGACGGTATCATCCGCATCGGCGCCGAGGTTGGCCCTGGCGATATTCTGGTTGGTAAGGTTACTCCTAAGGGTGAGACCGCTCTGACCGCAGAAGAGCGCTTGCTTCGCGCAATCTTCGGTGCTAAGGCACACGATGTTCGTGATACTTCCCTTAAGATGCCACACGGCTCCTATGGCCGCGTTGTTGACGTTGTCCGCTTCAGCCGTGAGGCTGGAGACGACCTGCCTCCAGGAGTAAACGACCTGGTCCGCGTCTTTGTTGCTCAGCGCAGAAAGATCCAGCAGGGCGATAAGATTGCTGGTCGTCACGGTAACAAGGGTGTTATTTGTAAGGTTCTCCCTGTTGAGGACATGCCTTACATGGCAGACGGTACCCCAGTAGACGTTATTCTCGACCCATTGGGCGTTCCTTCCCGTATGAACGTTGGTCAGCTGCTTGAGTGCCATCTTGGTTGGGGCGCTGCACACGGTTGGGATGACGACGACGCAGATTCTAAGCGTTACGTTGAGGGTCCAATTCCTGTTGCAACACCACTCTTTGACGGTGCTACTGATGAGTCCGTTGCAGAGATTGTTCGCCGCACCAACATCAACATGATCAACAAGGCTCTCAAGGAGTACAGCGAGAACATGCGTGAGGAGTTTGTTCCACAGCTCAACGAGCGTGGTAAGACTACCCTCTACGATGGTCGTACCGGCGAGGCTTTCAAGAGCCCAATTACCGTTGGTGTTTCTTACATCCTGAAGCTCGGCCACATGGTTGACGATAAGATCCACGCACGTTCAACTGGTCCTTACTCTCTTGTTACCCAGCAGCCTCTGGGTGGTAAGGCACAGTTCGGTGGTCAGCGCTTTGGTGAGATGGAGGTTTGGGCACTGTATGCATACGGTGCTGCTAACGTCCTCCAGGAGATCCTCACCGTTAAGTCTGACGATACCAACGGCCGTGTTAAGACCTATGAGTCCATTGTTAAGGGCGAGAACATTCCTACTGCAGGAATTCCTGAGTCCTTCAAGGTTCTGGTCAAAGAGATTCGCTCCCTGGCACTTGACATTGAGCCAATCTCCTATCGTAAGCGTGCAAATACCGCAAAGGTCACAGATCCTGAGGAGAAGAACGCTGTTGAGATCCTCAACGACCTTGGCTTCACTGAGGTAACCGCTTCCGACCTGTCCCAAGACGCTGATGGTGCATCCGCACTTGTAGGCGACGCGACCACCGATAAGGAGTAGCGACTGTGGCAGATTTCGATTCCACTGAATTTGACGCTATTAAAATTTCTCTAGCGTCTGCTGATGATATCCGCGGTTGGTCCTATGGCGAGGTAAAGAAGCCTGAGACCATCAACTACCGTACCCTTAAGCCAGAAAAGGACGGTCTTTTCTGCGAGAAGATCTTTGGACCTGTAAGGGACTGGGAGTGCGCCTGCGGTAAGTACAAAGGCATTCGCTTCAAGGGCATTACCTGCGAGCGCTGCGGTGTTGAAGTTACCACCGCAAAGGTTCGTCGTGACCGCATGGGCCACATCGAGCTTGCTGCTCCTGTAAGCCACATCTGGTACTTCAAGAGCCCAACCAGCTTCCCTCTGGCACGTCTTCTTGACATCAAGAGCAAGGACCTCGAGAAAGTCCTCTACTTTGCATCTTACGTAATCACCAGTGTTGACACTGAGGCACGTGAGGCTGACGTAGACGATCTTCGTGAGGAGCTTGCAGCAGACCTCGAAGAGCTTGACGCAGAGCGTGACGATCAGATTGCACGTCTTCGCGAGCAGGGCCAGCCACAGGATGACGAGTTTGGCGATTTTGAGCCTCTTTCTGAGGACGAGATTCGTGCAGGCGTCGCTGATCTTGAGGAAGAGTACGAGGAAGAGAAGACACTTCGTCGTGAGGCTTTCGAGAAGTTCATGCAGCTTGAGACCAGAGAGCTCATCTCCGATGAGGGTCTGTTCTCCGAGCTTAAGCGCTACTATGGCATCTACTTCAAGGGTGGCATGGGCGCAGAGGCAGTACGTGACCTTCTTTCCAACATTGACCTTGAGAAAGAGGCCAAGGAGCTCCGCGCTATTATCGCCAATGAGGATGCTCAGAAGCAGAAGCGCGAGAAGGCCATTAAGCGCCTTGAGATTGTTGACGCCTTCCTTAAGGGCGGCAATGATCCAGCTAACATGATCCTTGACGTTGTTCCAGTTATTCCACCTGATCTTCGTCCTATGGTTCAGCTTGATGGTGGCCGTTTTGCAGCTTCCGACTTAAACGATTTGTATCGTCGTGTTATTAACCGTAACAATCGTCTTAAGCGCCTGCTTGATCTTGAGGCACCTTCTATCATTGTTAACAACGAGAAGCGCATGCTTCAGGAGTCCGTTGACGCTCTGTTTGACAACGGTCGCCGTGGTCGTCCCGTCACTGGTCGTGGTGGACGTCCTCTGAAGTCTCTTGCTGAGGCCCTTAAGGGTAAGCAGGGTCGCTTCCGTCAGAACCTTCTGGGTAAGCGTGTTGACTACTCTGGCCGTTCCGTCATTGTTGTTGACCCACACCTGAAGC
>JAGZNE010000096.1:0-3852 GCA_018363825.1 Atopobium sp.
TGCTGACGGAACTCCATCTCTACCAAGTGGAAGCCAAAAGTTTGAGCCTGCCAGATAAGCTTCTGAACAGGACCGTAGGCAATACGGAAAGCCCCCGCTTGAGCCAGTGAATCCTGAATAACACGCAGATCAGCAATAAACTCTTCAGCGTTTTGATACATCAGGTCAGCATTGCGCTCAATGGTGGCACTGAGTCGGCCAGAAATGACGCGCATTGCCGCACGGTGCAACTCAGACCCAGCCTTATCAATAGCCCTAGAGGTCAGGGCCTGGCTCATTTCTACCTGCTGTGCCCAAAGATTGACAAGCGCAGGCGAAGCTGGAGTAGAAATACCATCAAGCGTCAGGCCTCGACTAACTTCCTTGGTAGCCCGAGCCAGTGCCTGCAATACGTGTACACGGTACTTCTCGGCAACTTGGCGAGAAACCAGAGCGGTAACATTAGGGTTACCGTCGCGGTCGGAGCCAATCCAGCTACCTGGACGGAAAAATGGTGGGCAGACAGGCGACACGCAACCAGCGTTTTCTCCCAGCACCCAGTTATCAAAGCGGCGATATACCGAAGGAACCATCTCAAAAAGGGTGGTATCAAAAATGTTGAGGACAGTATCTGCCTCCTCCAAAGGAGTTGGCTTTTTATGACCGATAGGAGATGTACGGAATAGGCCGTCAATCTCTTGCAACATACGACGCTCGTTTTCCACACGAGCAGGACCACCAAGCCTCTGACGTTCATCAAGAAGCTCTGAAATGGTACGGATTCGGCGCTCAACGTTTTTACGACGAGCCTCAGTTGGGTGCGCGGTAAAGACGGGGTGGAACTCAAGACGATTAAGACGTGCTTTTGCCTCTTCTTCACCGCACTCGTCAATAAGCTGTCTATATGCAACGGTTATCTCATTGATAGGGTCTTCTGCAGAAGATGGATCAACAGAAGCCTCACGAGAGCGCAGGCTGGTAACGCGATAATTCTCTTCACAAAGATTTGCTAAGTGGAAGAAAGTTACAAATGCGCGCATGAGAAGCACGGAGTCTTCCATGCTTAGGCTGTCAATGGTAGAAGCAAAACGCAGAAAAGCATTAAGCGATTCCTTCTCTGAATCTACTTTGAGTACCGCATTGATTGCCTCAAGCAGCAAAGGTGCGCGAGTTGTAGACAAATCATCTGGTCCAGCTTTAATTGCCTCAACCAACAACGTGTCAAAACTAGTAAGAAGATCTGGATTGTACTCAGCAAGCACTTTTCTTACCAAACGCAAAAAGAAGGTAAGGTTATCGCGCAGAGGAGCTGGCGCTTTAAGCGCTTGAATAAGGGTACGAGCAGCAGCAATCTCATTCCCGCGTCGTTCAAGAAGCGACTGAGCTACTTCAGGAGTTGTTGCACCATCGATGGGTTTCTCGTCAAAAGAAGCATTGCTGGACTCTAGATTTGAATCTTGAGGATTGCCTGCCATGCTCATCCTTTCCCACATGACTCAGAATACGTACTATCTACCATACCCTTTTGTAACAATCTTCGCACGATTGTTTGTCAATCTGTTACCTAATGTACATCGTGGACTACAATCGATATAACAAATAAAAATTGATATATCAAAGTTTCTGACCGCGCTAAAGAAGATCTTAGGTTTTACATGCTCAATCCATTCAAGAAAAGTCGTACTGCGTACAACAATTCTTCCGTACATAAGCAGGTAGAGCGTCTTCGCACACCTCGCTATGAGCTTGATGACTCGCGCACAAACGGGGGCCAACCTGGCATTGTGATTACATGGTGGACCAGGCTTCTTTCTGCCGTGGTCTCTGGCGATATTGCAAATCAAGACGAGCAATACTTGGCCCATCAAACGTCCCAGGATTATCTTTTCAATGCACTTGGACAAGGTGCCTGGGGTGCACTTTTCCCGCTTTTAACTGTTGTCTGCTCCCAGCTTGTTGGCATTGAACAAGCAGGACTTTTCTCCATGGCATTTGTTGTGGCAACGCTTTTGTTATTTATTGCCCAATACGGTGTTCGCACGTATCAAGTTTCCGACATAGCTGAACAACGTAGTTTTTCTGATTACCAGATTCAACGCGCAGCTACTGTTGTTGTCATGGTACTAGTAGGTCTTATTTGGTGCTTCTTTAAAGGGTATACCGAGCCCATGTTTTCTATCTGCACGGGAGCTTTGCTTTTTAGGGCAGTTGACGGTAAGGCTGATGTCTACGAAGGTCGTCTTCAGCAAAAAGACAAACTCTACCTCGCAGGACTCAGTCAGGCTCTTAGGTGTAGTGCCAGTTTTATTCTCTTTACTGTTGTGTTGTTTGTTACCAGAAATCTTGTATGGGCAAGCTGGAGCATGGGTATTTGTGCCCTTATCACTCTGGTATTTGTTTCTGCTCCCCTAGCCATTCTTGAGACCGATAAAAGCGTGCGCATCAAACTTGCAAACATCAAAGATATCTTTGTACAGTGCTGGCCTCTCTTTTTAGCACTTTTCCTCTACAACCTTATTGACTCACTGCCAAAGTTTGCCATGGAAGGCACGCTTTCTTACAGCAATCAGTTGTACTTCAACGCACTTTATTTCCCAGCTCACACTATTTTGATGATCTCTACACTCATCTACAGGCCACAGCTCTTCAAACTTGCTAGTTTGCTAGAAACCTCAATTCATAATCCCGCTCATAAGAAACGCTTTGGCGTGATTGTACTTGCAATGTTTGGAGCCATTGCCGTAGTCACCATAGGTACCGCTGCATTTGTCGAGTTCATTGGCATTCCTCTTAACGGCTTCTTATATGGCGTTGATTTTGAGCAATATCGTGGACTTGCACGCATTATGGTAGCCACGGGTGGACTTTGTGCTGCGATTGACTTTTTATACCAACTCATCACCATCATGCGAGTTCAAAAAGCCGTTACGCGCGCTTACCTCATTTCATTTGCTGTATCCATCCCCATTATCTGGATGATGGTCAGCTTTACGGGCCTTAACGGCGCAGTTATTGGCAGCTTCTCATCCATCCTTATCCTCTTCTTACTGCTCATCAGCGAATACGCCGTAGCACGCATGAAAAACTAGCAAAACAATTGACGCTCAAACGTAAAACCCCTCTGCTCCATACGCTGGAGCAGAGGGATTTTTAATGCATATAGCGAGAAACCCGTCTGCTAGAGGGGTTTCTCGACAATGAGCTTAGAAGGAGCAGGCTCCGCCGATAGTGCAAGCAGCTGCTGCAGAGCCGTCATCTGAATCATCGTTTGAACCAGAAACATGGAAGGCCTCGGAGAGGTAGTTAATGATGTCGCCGGACTCATACATTGCCTTGCCGTCAATGAACAGACATGGAACCTGACGCTTGCCGCCTACCTCAATGAGACGCTCGCGAGCTGCGTCATCAGCAACAATGTCATGCATAGGAAGCTCAATGTTGTTCTGCTCCATGAAGGACATAACCTTGTGGCAGTATGGGCAGGTTGGCTTATAGAAAAGCTCAAGATTCTGAGTAGCCATAAAAACTCCTTTTGTTAGTAATTACTACTACTTTGTCTATACCCACCATAGCGTAGTTGTTTCACATGGATTTGGATAGGCATAAAAATAGCCGCACAAGGCGGCTATTTAATAGTTAGTGGTGCCAGCAACCAGGATCGAACTGATGACCCCCGCTTTACGAGAGCGGTGATCTACCAACTGAGCTATGCTGGCGTGCAAAAGCGCGATAACAACTATACGGGGAAGCCCTGTATTATTCAAGCAGAAATACTAAAGAAGCCCGAGATCACCACGAACAAGGCGCTCAAGATCATCTGCGTACTTCTCGGATGCCTCTTGAACACTCTTATGCGTAGTTCCGTGAGCGCCA
>JAGZNE010000097.1:0-3799 GCA_018363825.1 Atopobium sp.
ACGCATCAAGGAGTACGCCGACGCACGTCCTTCTGCTACTTTCTTCCCAGGTGAGCGTCCTTGGAGTCAGAAGTGTGACGTCGCTATGCCATGCGCAACTCAGAACGAGCTCGAGTTTGCTGACGTGCAGAAACTTGTTGCTAACGGCACCAAGTACGTCGTTGAGGGCGCTAATATGCCAACCACCCTCGAGGCAACCAATTATCTCATCGAGAACGGCGTCTTTTTCGCACCTGGAAAGGCTGCAAACGCAGGTGGCGTAGCTGTTTCCGGTCTTGAGATGTCCCAGAACGCCGAGCACCTTTCCTGGACGTTTGAAGAGGTAGACTCCAAGCTGCAGGGAATCATGGAGAGCATTTACACCGCTGCTTCTGAGGCCGCAGCAACGTATGGCCACCCCGGCAACCTGGTCTTTGGCGCAAACATCGCCGGTTTCCTCAAGGTTGCAAATGCAATGATGGCGCAGGGTGTCTGCTAATTCGTAAAACATATAGCGAGAAACCCGTTGTTGCAGCACGTATTTGAGCTAACTACATCGTTGGCTTTAACGTAAGATTTAAAAGGACCTTGGTCTCCCAAGGTCCTTTTTTGTGCTGCTCATTGATAGTATTTTGGTCCCGTCTTGCGCTCTTGAAATTACCTACGCTCTTGAAACAAACTCGTTTCCTTCGATGAAAAAGCGCTTTGGAGCATCAATGTTTTTGCTGATACCTACGCGAGGTGAACTCCCAATTGTTTCTCCTGGTAGCAGGGGAGCAAATTCCAGCACAAGCGGCTCAACTGTCAGGTCATGTCCGTAGAGTTCCTTGTCAATACCAAGCGCCGCACACACTTTACCTGGCCCGTTGGTGAGGTCGCGCAGCTTGAGCGGGTGCTTACGCGCACGTTCTGCTTGCGCTTTACCCGCGCGTCCAGCCTCACGGAGCTCGCGCATCACCTCTACACTCTCAAGAGGCTCAACCGCGCGCACCAAGCAACCGCTGCCAAAGCCCTCAGGACCACACACCACATTGCAGCAGTGATGCATACCATACGAAACGTAAACGTAGAGGTGACCCGCAGGTCCAAACATGGCTGCATTGCGCTCGCTAGGACCGCCAAACGCATTACTCGCGGGATCGTCTTGGTCGTAAGCTTCGGTCTCCACAATTCTTGCAACTAGTTTGTGTTTCTCGCCATTAAGCGTAATTGTCCTTGTCAGAGTGCATCCCAGCAGCAGCGGCGCGGCCACATCTGAGGGATTCTCTAGAAAATCTGGAAACATGCCATCTCCTTTATTGGTTATGCGCTACAATACTACCAACCTTTAAGGACGGTGCGAGACACCGGCAAGGCCCATAGCGTTGAGTGCGCATGTTCGCTGTTGAGCCTCCATAAGGAGTGCTCTTTTTTTATGGCTCGGCATGCTCCTGCGCAGATCGGAGAGTATATGAATCCACTGGCAAGTGCCACCTCGCAGCCTCGCGCGCTGCTTGTTCTCGAAGACGGAACAACCTTCGAGGGGAGGTGCTGTGGTGCTAGCGGAGAGACCTTCGGCGAAATTGTTTTTAACACGTCTATGACCGGCTACCAGGAGATTATCTCCGATCCAAGTTACGCCGGCCAGATTGTCACGCTGACTTATCCGCAGGTGGGCAACTACGGCATCGATCCTGCGGTCATGCAGCGAGACGTCTTGCACCTGCGTGGTTTTGTCGTCCACGACATGTGCTACGAGCCAAGCAACTGGACATCCAAGCAGAGCCTGCCGGAGTTTCTGCAGGAAAACGGCGTCGTTGCCATCGAGGGCATCGATACCCGCGCGCTGACCATGCATCTGCGCGACCATGGCGCACAGAAGGCAGCCATCTCCACCGAGGACCTGGATCCCGCCCATCTGCTTGCGCGCGTCCAGGCGTCGCCCAACATCTCCGAGCACAACTATGTCCCCGACGTCTCCGTCGACGCGCCTCACGTGGTTCCCGCTACGTCCAAGAAGCGCTTTAACGTTGTCGCGTACGACTGTGGCGAGAAGAACGGCATTCTCCAGGGCCTTGCGGCAAACGGCTGCGAGGTCACGGTTGTACCGTGGAACACACCTGCAAAGGACGCCTTAGCCTACAACCCAGACGGCATCTTCTTCTCCAACGGCCCTGGTGACCCAGAGCAGGTTGACGCTACGCAGGAGGCCGCTCGCGGCGTTTTGGGCAAGGTCCCCGTCTTTGGTATCTGCCTGGGCAACCAGATGCTCTCCATTGTTGCCGGTGCAGATATCGAGAAACTCAAATTTGGCCACCATGGCGGCAACGAACCAGTCATGAATCTTCTGACCGGCAAGGTAGAAATTACTGCCCAGAACCATAATTACGGTCTGGTTTTCCCAAGCCTCGGCAAGCTTATTGCAGAGGAGTCTGGTGGAATCTCCGAGCACTTTGACAACCTCTGTGAGTGGTCCGCAAGGCGCATTGCTCCTGTTGTCCAGACAAAAGAGTTCGGCCGCGTCAGGCTCACCCACGTAAACCTTAACGACGGCACTCCAGAGGGCATTCAGTTCCTGGATATTCCAGCGTTTTCCGTTCAGTATCACCCTGAGGCAAGCCCAGGACCTCATGATTCATCCTACTTGTTCAAGGCGTTTGCGCGTTTGATGGAGGGACAGTCTGACTATCTTGCCATCGACGTTCGTGAGGGGAGGCGCTTCTAATGCCAAAGCGTACTGATATAAAGAAGATCCTAGTCATCGGCTCTGGCCCAATTGTTATTGGCCAGGCTTGCGAGTTTGACTATTCTGGCACTCAAGCATGCCGCGCCCTTCGCAAAGAGGGCTTTGAGGTTGTTCTGGTCAATTCAAACCCAGCAACCATCATGACAGATCCAGAAACTGCAGATAGAACCTACGTTGAGCCGATCACCGTTGAGTCGGTGACCCGCGTCATTGAGCGCGAGCGCCCTGATGCGCTCCTGCCAAACATGGGCGGTCAGACTGCTCTGAACTGTACTATCGGCCTTGGCGAGGCTGGCGTTCTTGACAAGTACAACATTGAGGTCATCGGCTGCAACCTGGAGTCTATCCGTACCGGCGAGGACCGTGAGCTCTTTAGCGAGGCAGTCCAAGACATTGGTCTGGAGGTTGCTCGTGCAGACATCGCTCACTCCATGGAAGATGCCCAACGCATTGTTGCTGATCTGGGATACCCTGTGGTCATTCGCCCAAGCTTCACCCTTGGTGGCGCAGGCGGCGGCATTGCTCATACCCCAGAAGAGCTCGTAGAGATTGTTGAGCAGGGCCTCTTGCTTTCTCCAGAGCATGAGGTGCTGGTAGAGGAGTCCATTGAGGGTTGGAAAGAGATTGAGATGGAGGTCATGCGCGATACCGCAGGTAACGGTATTGTTGTCTGCTCCATCGAGAACCTCGATCCAATGGGTGTTCACACCGGAGACTCCATTACCGTTGCTCCAGCTCAGACGCTTACCGATGAAGAACTCCAGAATCTCCGCGACTACTCCATTGCTATTCTCGAGCGTGTAGGCGTTGCCTGCGGTGGCTCTAACGTTCAGTTTGCGGTCAACCCAACTAACGGCCGCGTCATTGTCATTGAGATGAACCCTCGTGTCAGCCGCTCCTCTGCGCTGGCGTCCAAGGCAACTGGCTTCCCAATTGCAAAGATGGCCGCGTTGCTCTCTGTTGGCTATACACTGGATGAAATTACCAACGACATCACCAAGGCAACTCCTGCTGCCTTTGAGCCTTCCATCGACTACTGCGTGGTCAAGGTTCCTCGTTTTGCCTTCGTCAAGTTCAAGGGCACCAGCCGCGTTC
>JAGZNE010000098.1:0-3691 GCA_018363825.1 Atopobium sp.
GATCGCTGCGGCTGATCTTATCGTCTTTGATAAGACCGGTACGCTGACAAAGGCAGTTCCACATGTTGAGTGCATTGTCAGCTTCTGTGGTCGCACCGAGGACCAGCTTCTGCGTCTTGCTGCATGTATTGAGGAGCACTTCCCACACAGCATGGCTCGAGCAATTGTGAACGAGGCAAAGGTACGTGGCCTCAAGCACAATGACGAGTTCCACGCAGAGGTTAAGTATGTTGTTGCTCACGGTATTCGTACCAAGGTTAACGACAAAGAGGTCTGCATTGGCTCAGCTCACTTCATTTTTGATGACGAGAAGACCCCAATGCCCGAGGGAATTCAAGACGACCTTGCACAGATTGCTCCAACCTCGTCCATTATCTTTATGTCCGAGGATTCAAAACTTATTGCAGCAATTTGTATTACCGATCCTGTAAGGGAAGAAGCAGCAGCAACTATTACGCAGCTCCGTGCTCTTGGTGTTAAGCGTATGGTTATGTTGACTGGCGACTCAGAAAACGTTGCAGCAAGTGTTGCTAAGAAGCTTGGTCTTGATGACTATGTGGCACAGATTCTCCCAGAGGATAAGTGTGAGTATGTTAAGAAGTTCCAGCAGGAGGGCTACACCGTTGCAATGGTAGGCGATGGTATTAACGATTCACCTGCACTAGCCGTATCTGATGTTTCACTGGCTCTGTCTGATGCAACTGATATTGCTCGCGCAGTTGCGGATATTTCGATTAAGAATGATTCGCTTGAATCGCTGGTAATCATGCGTCTTTTAGGCCAGCAGGTAATGAAGAGGATTCACGCCGACTATCGTACGATTGTTGCGCTGAACAGCTCTTTCATTGCTGCAGGCGTTGCAGGTCTTATTACCGTAAGTGCTGCTGCATATATGCACAATCTTCTGACACTTATGGTAACGCTTGCAAACACAAGGTCACTGCTTACCGCTGCAGCTCATAACCCTAATGTTCCTTCTGAGGTAAAGATGCTTTTAACTGAAGGACAAGCTGCCTAGAACGTACTTGTGCGTCAACAAAGCGCTTCTTTAGATCGCGTTAGAGCTCCCGTTTCTTATTTGTAAGAGGCGGGAGCTTTTTTTCTGTCAAAAAGTAAAAATATTTTGAGTTTTCTCTTGCATTTAGTTAGCTATGGCTTACACTTTAAATAGTTAGAAGAGGTTAACTTGTTAAGGTTTTTTATATAACAGGAGCTAGTTCTAATAAAATTGCTTTATCAGCCCGGAACCTTTCCCCTCTCCAAGGGTCCGGAATCCAGGCGCCGTCGGCTCCCTTTTAGTCGACGGCGCATTTTTAAGAAGGGAGCAAGTACGGTATGGATTGTCTTACTTCTTTTGAGAATTCATCGCTCCTAGACGTTCCTTCTCCCTATACCTATTCCGCTGATAAAAAGCCTGTTTTGAATGAGGGTAAGAGAGCGTATGCTCCCGAGCTCTGTCATGATTTTGCAACAACATTTGTTCGCTGTGCTGCTGGTGTTATTGCTCACGTTAAGCCGGCTGCACTCTTTTCATTTGCTTCTCATAAGTCTTGTAGCTCTTGTGCAAGTCTTGTCTGCACTGATCCAACGTTGAGGTCATTTCTCTGCAACGCTACTCACGAGCTCTCACTGTTTGGGGTAACGCTCCTTGCTACCTCTGCTATTTCTGGCGGAAAGGTGACGTTTGTTGCCTATAGACCTGAGCTTATTGAGGATATTCTTGTCAAACCAGAGCACTGTGAGTTTCTGGCTGCCTTTGGCCATTCCACTGAGTCAGTGCAGGCGTTGATGAAGAGCATGCGTTCAAGAATTTTTGCTTTTCATGCAAGAAAAGCCGCATTTCCGCACGAGATTGGACTGGTACTGGGCTATCCACTTACTGATGTTCAGGGCTTTATGAATGGACAGCCTGAGCTTTTTACTGGTGCTTGGAAAGTCTATGACAACACGGAAGAAACTCGCCTGCGTCTCGAGAGACTTAAAGATGCAGAAGATCAGTGCAAGCATCGTTTTTATCAAGGGGAATCTTTAGCGCAGATTCTCTCATCGTATGGCAATACCAAGAAACGCCAGGTTGCATAAGGGGTGTGCTTGGATTTCTTGTTGAGGTATTGAAAGTAATGTGTAGTTTTCCAGGGGGAGCCTGGACACAGAAGGAGGAAATGTATGAGTAAAGTAGCAGTTGTGTATTGGTCCATGACGGGCAATACTGAGGCAATGGCAAAAGAGCTTGCAAGTGCTGCAGACACCGAGGCTATTGAGTCTTCTGAGTTCTCTGCAGATATGTGCGATCAGTACGATGCATTTGCTTTTGGTTGCCCTGCTATGGGTGACGAGGAGCTTGATCCTGATTTTGAGGAGCTCTTCAACGATTGTGCTGGCAAGCTTGGTCAGAAGCCAACCGCTCTCTTTGGTTCTTATGACTGGGGAACCGGCGACTGGATGGAGACTTGGAAGCAGAATGCTGAAGCAGAGGGTGTCAACGTTGTTGAGACTTTTATCTGCAACCTTGAGCCAGATGACGATGCTCTTGAGGCTCTTCGCGGTCTTGGCGCAAAGCTTTCTGCTTAAGCTGCATTACGATTTTTGCTGTTGCTGTTAAATTTTGCGAGAAAAACATCTTTTTTTGAATAATCTATAAAATGGTGGGTAGTAAAACAGCAACAGAAAGGAAGTTTGTATGTCACCAATCAATATTATTGTTATTCTTGCTGTTGTAGCGCTTTGCGGTTTTGCGGTTTATCGTGTTTACGGAATTGCTGCAGGTAAAAAAGGCTGCTGCTCTGATGAGGGAACAGGCGTTACTACCTGTAACACAGAGCAGGTTTCTGCTGCAGATGGTCCAGAAGACAAAGATGAATCTCATTACCCTTATGTTCAGACCTTTGAGATTGGTGGTATGACTTGCCAGAACTGCGTCAATCATGTGACTCGAGCTCTCGATAGTATTGAGGGAACATGGGCGCAGGTTACTCTAGCTGGTGGTCAGGCACGTATCCTCAGCAAAAATCCAATTGATGTCGATGCGTACCGAGCTGCCGTAGAGAAAGAAGGTTACCGTCTTCGTGCGTAAGCACAACAAGATCTTCTCGCAAGAAACAAACTTTGAAGAAATTTTGTAAAACTTGCGTAATAGCTGTGCAAAGTAGCGCTCTTTGGCTTGTTTAATCAGCCGAAGAGCGCTATCCTATTGCCCGTATGGCGTCAAGCTATGCACTGTATCTGTTGGCCCCCGAGAGCATGTAAGTTTCCGAGTAGAGAAGCCCACGTATTGGCACTCTGGCAGCAACCATGTTGACCGGGGCCCCGTTTTGGAAGGGGTCCACCTTTGAGTGAGATTCAGAACTCGTCCATCTTCTCTTTGGATGAAATTTCCGATGAGGAAATGAACAGCCTGATCGACGGCACTGTTACCGATTTTGATGAGGGAGATCTTGTCAACGGCACCGTCGTCAAGATTGAGCGCGATGAGGTCCTCGTAGACATTGGCTACAAGTCTGAGGGCGTTATTCCTGCTCGTGAGCTTTCTATTCGTAAAGACGTTAACCCTGCAGAGGTCATCTCCCTGGGTGAGGACGTCGAGGCTCTTGTTCTCCAGAAAGAGGACAAAGAGGGCCGTCTGGTTCTCTCCAAGAAGCGTGCTGAGTACGAGCGTGCTTGGAAGGCAGTTGAGGATAAGTTCAGCGCTGGT
>JAGZNE010000007.1:0-33040 GCA_018363825.1 Atopobium sp.
GCAACCTGGTCAAGTGGCAGCGAAGAAATGTCTGGCAGACCACCAGACAGCGCAATGACACCTGGACGAGACAGGGCCGCAAACAAATCTCGTACTTCGCTTTTTCGCATGGTTTGAACGCGATCTGCGTAAAGATCACTCCATACGTCAAACGAGATTCTGCTGTCATCCATAGAACTCTTACTCCTTACAGGCCATCTTTAGGCAAAAATTGTGCCGAAAAGATGTGCTTATTGTTTTAGGACGTAGTCTTTTTAGTATCGCTCAAATAACAATAAATAACAGGGTAAAATATGACGCAATTGCTAAACGGTTGCATATAACCGGCAAACATACTGGTCACACCTATTTTGTAGAGAGGATTTTTATGGACAGCGCACATAACACTGTTGAACTGAACGCAGCGCTTTCAAATCCCCGCGATGATATCGCCAAACTTGATGAACTTGAGAAGAAGCTCTTTGCCTTCAACTATGCAGCTAATGAGATTGGCTCTTTTGGACCATGCATTGATCCAAAAAAGGCTGCTGAAGAGCGTGGAGAAGCCCTGGCAATCCTTGGCGAGCAGATCCAGGAGACCCTCTGTGATCCTGCTGTTGGCGCACTGCTTGACAGACTTCACGAGAATCGCGCTCTACTTGATGAGACTCATCGCGCACAAGTTAAAATTCTGCGCCGCGACAGAAGTCAGCTGGTAGATGTACCTGTTGAGCTTCAGAGTAATTTTGTTCGTCTTACCACAGAGGCTAATGAGGTCTGGGAGCAGGCAAAGAACAGCGATGACTGGTCACTCTTTGCGCCAAAGCTGGATAGCTTAATTGAGCTTCGCAAAGAGATGTGCCAAGCACGCGATGCTTCCAAAGATCCATATGATCTCTTACTCAGCGATTTTGAGCACGGCACCAACAGAGAGTTCTACAACACCTTCTTCAATAACGTTAAAGAAGTGGTAGTTCCCCTAGTTGCTGATTGCATGGCTTCTAAGCGCCAACCAAGCACCAAACCTCTTGAGGGTAAGTTTGACGTTAACCGTCAGTGGGATCTTGCAAAAGACCTGGTAAAGATCCAGGGTCTTGACGAGGACGCTTATTGGCTTGGTAAAACTGAGCACCCTTACACCGGTGGCCCTGGTATCGGCTTTGTTATGGTTGCCAGCCACGCTTACGAGAATAACGTTCTCTCCAATGTCTATTCCATGCTGCATGAGAACGGTCACGCCCTCTACGAGCAGGGAATCAACTGGGAGTACCGCTTTACCTCTCTGAGCACCGGCACTTCTATGGGCATGCACGAGTCTCAGTCCAGGTTCTTTGAGAACTACGTTGGCCTTTCTGAGGCATTTGCTGAGCCTCTTATTCAGCTTATGCGCAAGCATTTCCCTGGTCAGCTGAATCGCGTTACTGCCTTCCAGCTCTTCTCGGCAGCTAATAAGGTACAGCCAAGTCTCATCCGCACTGAGGCGGACGAGCTCACCTATCCTCTGCACATCCTCATCCGTTATGAAATGGAGCAGGCACTTTTGTCTGGCGAGATTACTGCAAAGGATGTCCCAGCTCTTTGGGCCGAGAAGTACAAGCAGTACCTGGGCGTTACGGTTCCAAACAACACCGAAGGCGCTCTTCAGGATGTTCACTGGTCATGGGGCGAGTTTGGCTACTTCCCAACCTATGCTCTAGGTAGTGCCTATGGCGCTCAGTATAAGCACGCCATGATTGCTGAGGGTATGGACTTTGACGCCGTCTGCGCATCTGGAGATCTTGCTCCTATTAGGGAGTGGCTGGGCAGCCGTATTTGGACCTGGGGCCGAGCAAAAGACTCTAAGGAGCTTATCTTGGGTGCATGCGGTGAGCCTTTTGACGTCCACTACTACACCAAGTATCTAACTGATAAATACTCTCGCATCTATGGTCTGGCCAGCGCATAAGCGCACGCCGTAGGCGCGAGTAGAAATATCTGTCCTCTACCAATTAAACGAAAGGGATGAAATGAAAAAGTTTATCGAGGAGTTTAAAGAGTTTATCCAGCAGGGCAATGTTATGGACATGGCTATTGGTATCATCATTGGCGGCGCATTTACCGCTATTGTTACCTCCCTTGTCAATGACATCATCAACCCATTTATTAAGCTGATCTCTGGCGGTGGCACCGAGGTTTCTGGTCTTTCTATTCCAGTTCCTGGCACCCAGAACGGCATTGACTTTGGTGCGTTTATCAGCGCAATCATCAACTTCCTGATCATTGCATTCATTGTCTTCTGCATGGTTAAAGCCCTCAATAAGTTCATGAAGGCTTCCAAGCTTAAGAAGGACGAAGAAGAGGCTGTTGAAGAGGTTGCAGCCCCACACTGCCCACATTGCCTTGAAGAGGTTAAAGAAGGCGCAACTCGCTGCCCACACTGCACTGGTGAGATTGAGGGCGGCGCACACGCTGCGTAAGCTTTACACCAAGCTTTACATCACCGCCCTTTTACGCATGTAAAAGTAGGCAAGAAAAAAAGCAGGCATATCATATGCCTGCTTTTTTTGTTAATAAAAGAAACCAGAAACGGCTGGGTTATTTCTTACCTGAGCCGCCCTTGCCGCCGCCACCATTTCCAGATGAGCTGCCGCCATTTCCTGAAGAGCTACCACCATTACCAGAACCAGAAGAAGTAGGAGTTACTAGCTTATAGCCACCCTTACCATCTGGCTGCCAAGGGAACTCTGCCTTTGGTGGATACTCATATTTAGCCCAATCATCCTCACGGTGATTAAGGAGGGCAAACTTAAGAGTAAATCCAGGAGCATCAATACTGAGAAGCTTTTTATTTTCCGCAGTAGTGTATAGAACAGACTTAGATATCTGTTCAGTTTCTGAAAAGCCCTGAGCAAGAATGGGGAAAGAAAGACCATCTGCCGAAGGCTCTTCTGCAACAATCTGAATAGGAGAAACGTTACCGTCTGGATAGAACAGTGCAGCAGATCCATCCTTATGAGCAGAGAAGGTATACGCTCCGCCAGAACCCTTATTCATAGACTCAATCTGATCACTGGTCAAATCTTCTTTAGAACCATCTGCATAGTGCAAGCCAAAGAGATAATACGTACCAGGAATGGTGGCAGCAAAATTGACTACCTGTCCCTCAATATAAGCTATCTGTGAAGTATCGTCTGGATTGTCAGAAAGTTTTTTGAAATTAAACGTAATCTCACTTTTGGCATCACTGAGCTTCAGATAGTTATTATCGTCCTTATCAAAAAGCATTGGCACACTATCACCATCATCATAATTACATTGAATGGCAACAGTTCCTTTTGCTTCCCACTTACCATTATTCTTCACGCCTTTAAAATTATGCATGAAGAAAGTGCCGTCTTCTTTGAAGGAATAGTAAAGAACGGTTCCATCGTTATAGCCCTGATTAAGCATGCCACCATGGTCAAAGGTTTTGCCTTCCTTTGATCCACCTTTAGTTCCAACGCCATTGTCAACACACCAGACGCCAGTAATAATCTTAGAAAAATCTCCGGTTAGCGTTGGATGGTCTGGAATCTCTTCAAGCTTCACAAAATCTGACTGAGAAGGTGCATCACCAGTACCGCCTTGACCGCCATTCTGAGGATCTTGACCAGCTCCACCAAGAATAGAATCAGGGTTTAAGATTGCCTGCATCACGTCACTATTACAAGCAGCAAGCGTGCTGGCAGCACCGCCTGCAGCCAATCCAGCAAAAGCGCGACGAGTAATCATCTCTTTATTCATACGTTCCTCCTATAAACGTATAAAAGGCTCAACTTTTTATATTCTACTTGAAACGAGTCAAATGTTACACATTAAGCTGCATTCGACTTATGTATCATCCTACTTTGTATGAGGAAGATGAGAGGTAATCAATGTCATAGTGCCCGTAAAGCGCAGGCTACCAGAAGATGCAGGTGCAATAAAATGCGAACCCTTGCAAATCCTATGCTCTTCTCCGTTGCCGCCGTCAGCGCAAACCGTACCTTCTCCCTCAATGACACTTACGCACATAAACGACCATGGCTGAGCAATAGTTTTTGCCTCATGAATCTCGTATTTTTCTACCGAGAAGTACTTGCAGCTCATAAGTTCAGTTTTGCCATCAATTTCTGGAGCAGTAATTTCTCCAGATGTTGGAGCCTTCTGAGCGTAATCAATAACCTCTAAGCTCTGTGCCAGATGCAAGTCACGAGGCTTGCCATCGTCTCCTAAACGATCATAGTCATACACACGGTATGTAATATCTGAGCTCTGCTGCGTTTCAAGAATAAGCGTGCCCGTTCTAATGGCGTGAACGGTTCCAGGATCAATCCTAAAGAAATCTCCAGCCTTGATAGGAACGTAATTGAGCAGTTCAGACCACTTTCCCTGCTCAACCATGGCTGCAAACTCTTCTTTTGAGGAGGCATTTTGTCCTACAACAATATCGCCATTCTCTTTTGCATCAAGAATATACCAGCACTCAGACTTTCCCAGAGAACCATTCTCGTGTTCTGCTGCGTACGTGTCATCTGGATGAACCTGAACAGAGAGGTCATCTTTTGCATCAAGAATTTTAATGAGAAGTGGGAAACGGTCGCCCTCTGCATTACCAAAAAGCTCTCGATGAGAAACCCATAGCTCGGAAAGAGTGTTTCCTTCAAAGGCACCAGAGGCAACTTCACAGTCTCCGTTAGGATGTGCGCTGATTGCCCAGCACTCTCCTACTGCACCTTCAGGAATGTCATAGCCATACTCTTCAGCAAGCCTTCTGCCGCCCCAAATCTTATTGTGAAAAAGAGGTTTTAAAAAGATAAGATCGTTATATGACCTGTCTGTGTTTTTATCTAAATCTAGCATCGTAGCTCCCTATATGCAGTGCACACATGCTTTTCTAATAGCTAACAACTCTATAGTCTAACGGATTCTAATAACTTAACACTGACTTATTTAACTGCTTTTGACGGGGTTTCTCGCTAACAAAAAAGGCTCAGCTGAAAAGCTGAGCCTTTGCAGTCAATGAACTAAATAAAACTTAGAACATAACACTGAAGGAATCCATGCTGTAATCAGAACCATAAAGAGCAAGGATGGTACCACGAACAGTTGCGGATGGATCCATCTTTACGCCTGCCTCAAAGTATGCAAAGCCCTTGGTAGTTGCGTTAGGAGCTGCGTTAACAAACAGGTTCAGCTCATCTTTACCAACGGCAGTATCTGTTGTCTGGAGGAAGATGTTTGTATCGGTCTTGTTGACAACCTCTACCAGATAGCCATTGGAGTTCTCAAAGTCAACACCAATGCCGGTAACGGTAACGGTAATCTTATCGGTGTCGATAAGAACCTCAGTCTTATCGCCAGTCTTCTTAACATCATCAACGTACTTCTGAACGTTGGTAATCTGCTCGGAAGTGTTGTGCTTGTCCATCAGAGTTTGATAGAGCTGCTGAGAGTCAGAGTCACCAGCACGAGTATCTGAAGGCTTGGTTGCGGTATTTGCATCAGGTGCAGTCTGCTGTTGCTGCTGTTGCTGCTGACCACCGCCAGTAGTGGTTCCTGGATCAGCAAGATTTGGAATAAGATTGCAGCCAGCAAGTGCAAGAACGGCAGAAGCGGATGCTGCTACGAGGCCGAGCTTATTGAACTTCATAAAGGTCTCCTTCGGGTGATTTATACCTTGTAAGAGGATAACGGAAATAAGTAGATATTGTCAATTTTTATGCATAGATGAACACTTAATGCTCTGCAACTAAAGCCTTGATGCCACCTTGCGTAAACATCACTGCAGAATTAATGTGACCGTCAGCCTCTTCACGAGTCTCATCATTTTTAAGAATATTGACAATGGTGGTCATTTCAGTTTGAGCAAGCCAGGTAATAATAAACTCATCATAGGGTTTAACCTGTGCAACGTTAGGATAAAGAATAGCTCTGATGGTTGCAGAGATAACCTCGGTCAACTCTTCAAAGAAATAGGCAACATATGGGTTTTCTCGATTATTCACAAGAATCTGCGCCACGTACCTATTGCCGTACAGAAGGTCCAAGAATTTCTCGAGCGTTTCTTTATCACCCAAAGGAGTGTCTTCAAGATTTCTTTCGCCAGAGACCAGCAGATGATCTTTGTAATCCTCAAGAATCTGAATTGCGCCTTCAGTGACAGGAATCAAAACATTCTTAAAGAGGTCCTCTTTGTTATCAAAGAAGAAATAAAGAGCGCCCGTGGTAACGCCTGCATGTGCACAAATCTGTCGAAGTGAAGCTTTATCGTATCCCTGTAAAGCAAACTCTTGCTCTGCGGATTTAAGAAGCTTGTGACGTGTGTCACAACTTTCTGTTTGTGGTCGCCTCGACATTGCTGCCGCTCCTTTATAAATGTTTTAAATCCCCTTGTAATAAGGAGATTCCCCCAAATCAATACTACCTTGTTTTAAGAGGAACATATAACAGAAAGTTAACTAATTATGCAGAAATCTATAAGCGCTACATAACAACTTTTGTGATATTTACTTAATTCTTTGATATTGATCAGACGAGAAACACGTCAGAGGCATAATAAAACCCTGCTATGTTACATAACAGGGCTTTAAGACATACCGTTAACCCAAATTATCCTTACGCTTAATAAATTCTCCGCAGATATATGACTTCCTTAGATACTCGCGATTAAACGGATCTTTGACGGGAACAAAATCCTCTGGAGACTTAGCAAAGTGCATGGCGAAAAGCTCATGGATATGTGGATCAGCCAGCAAATAGCCGCGCGAGCAGTACGCCTGATACATCTGGGCGTCCTCGTTAAATTTGAACGAGCTAAAAGCGCAGTCTGAACAGTGTAGTCCAGCCATCTTGCACATCTCCTACTCTTCAGATAGCCCCATGCAATCTGAACAACGCTGAATCATACGCGTATACAGCAAGTATGGCATTGAAAACAATAAAAATGGTCAAAAATACTTATTCGACGCCAAGAATTTCCGGGAGCGTGTAATCTGAACCGTTCCCCGAGGAAACAACAGGTTGAAGGTATTCTCTATTGTCATTTCCGTCATGCAGAACGGTAGGATTTGGAAGATTAACACCCTCGGCTAAATTCTTCTTCTGCATCTCTGTAAGCTCCACGCCAGCATCAACAAGATCTTTAAGATGCTCAACCCAGAGTTGATCAAGACTTAAGGAGAAAAAGTCAGCGATAACCTTTGCTTTATCAAATGAAGGCCACTTACGGCGCTCAGTGCAAATATAAGAGACATACGCACGTGACCAATGTGAGAATTCGCACAGGTCTACCTGGCGCTTGCCACTTTCTTGTAACAACCTTGCTACTGTCCTACCCAAACCTGGGTCGGTCTTTTTGGTAACACCTGCCTTAGCCATCTCACAGCCCCATCTGCTCAAACGATGTCTGAAAAACATGCGTATGTTTTATGCATAGTCTCGTGCTGTTACCGTATCATACTACACTAAAATATCTTCAGATACAATTTGTTATGTTGTTTTACAAGCGGAAATTTGAAGAAAATTGCATACCTGTTACGTAAATAAATCGTAAGTGACTCTTCTGTCTGGGATTAATTAGCTATACAAAAGATATGCAAAAATCAATTGAACTATGCAAAATAATGTATCAGCGATTTTATGCAATAACAAAGAACCTCTACGCCATCTGGCTTTTAAGATTTTGGATGATCCATGCAGCTGGTTTCTGGCACGTATAAAACCACAGGAAAATAGCTTAGTAGCTGTATATTTACTTTTAAATACTTGAAATAATGGGTATATCAGAAGCAGAGCTTCTTGCTCTTAAAGGTTGCCATGAGGCAGGGCGACATGTGTGCGACCACGTTAATAGTCGTCCTGCCTCCATGGCATACGTTGCCTCGCATAACGAGAGATCTGAACAGTCGGGGCCATTCAGTAATGAAATTGAGTGTTGGGGGTACTCAATCTCTCAACGCAACGTGTAAACTATTGATAGCAGAAAAAACTTTTTATATATTCGGGAATTAGAAGAATTTTTAAATTCATATAACACTTCCCGATTTTAGCGTAAAAATAGCGCAAGTGCCACACCAAATCCAAGAAATGGCGCAAAAGGAAATGTATACATAAATATACTATCTGAACTGGTAATTTCTTCTTTATTTCTGTCTTCTCTCTTTAAAAATTTACGCCAAATAAAGAACAGAAAGGAAAACATAACACCTAAAATATTTGATAAAAATAAAAAGACAAATGTCTCTTTTATTTCAAGATAAAGGCATGTTGAGAGAATTAGTTTAATATCTCCTCCTCCCAGAGAAGACATATGACCTATAAATTTTGTAACTATACCTACGGTAACCAGTACACATATAACAAAGAGCTCACTCCATAATGCATTCATCAGTAACTCAGTGCGCTTTTCATTTGCCACAAGCCAAATAGGCCATAAAAAAGCGAGCAAAATAGGGATTCTATTTGGAATAGTGCGATTTCGCATATCCGATATTGAAGCCCAGATATACATGACAAAAATAACTAACTCTCTCATAGACACCTCCTCAGTCAACCTTAGCAGCATGGACAAGAATCAACTTTCTACACAGGTGCCGTTATTTAACTTATTGATGTAACAAGCTGAACATTCAACGTTCTTCTCGCCGCTCTTGGTTTTAGAGAGCCTTTTTGATCCTTCGAGATTTACTTGCGACAAAAATCGGAAAGCCGTGAATGGTACACTTAGCACTCAGTTTCTAGAAAGGTTTTTCATGCCAAGTTCTTCATATAAATCAAAACAAATGATTGTTATTCGTCGCGATCTTAAGATGCGAAAAGGTAAAATTGCCGCTCAGGCAAGCCATGCATGTGTTGAAGCCACGCTGATGGCACTTGCAAAAGAGCGTCGACTTGATCAGGTTCGTGTTACCGATGATCAGAATTGGGTCTATTTGGACCATGCTGACGAAGATACCTCTGCAATCACTAACTGGTTTGATGCTGGCGTTGCAAAAGTATGTGTCTATGTTGATTCTGAAGAAGCGTTGCTTGAGCTTGCTGTCGAGGGAAAAGCTCGTGGTTTTGTCGTGGCCCTTATTAGGGACGCGGGCTTTACCGAGTTCCATGGAGAACCAACATTTACCTGCCTGGCATTTGAGCCACTGGCTGCAGAAGATATTGATCCGTTAACGGGCGAGCTGCCTTTATACTAGGCGCTCTACCTTTGTACTAGGCAATCTGCCTCTGTACTAGAAAGCTGCCTCTGTACTAGTGAGTTATCTCTGTACTAGCGAGGATACCTACATCAAGAAGGTGTGGCTCATAACCTCGTCAAAGATAGTGGTAACTACAAACATACCAATTGAGGCATAAAGGATTGCGGCTTGCCACGAAAGGTGATTGGTCTCGATTTTTGAAATACGAGGATCAAGCTTTCCTTCTTTAAGGCTGATGGGGTCATCAATATCGCGCGTAAAGCCCATCTGACGGTCCTCGTACTCTTTTCCGCTAAAGAGCAGGCCAACGCCGCAAGCAATAATTCCCAAAGAAGAAATGACGTACATAACACGGCGCACCCAGTCGATGCCCGTAAACATATCCATACCACTGGTAAAGTACGCAAATGCAAAGATAACAGCACTCATTCCAGCTGCTGTAAGACAACCATAACCAAATGCACGCAAGGCACTCAGTGCCAGCTCTTTGAACTTCTCGCCACGAGAAGGTGCTTGTGAAAACTTGCTATCCATACACAACTCCTTGGTTGTTTATTTGTTTTCTGTATAGCTTATAGCGTATAGGAAGTCTGCGCTTGATGATACAATTTCTACAGTAAATCTTGGCAGGAGGACGCATGCGTATCGGCTTTGATAACGAGAAGTACATCACTATGCAGGCGGATCGAATCCACCAGCGTATCAGTGAATTTGGCGGCAAGCTCTACCTTGAGTTTGGCGGTAAACTGCTCGACGACAACCACGCTTCTCGCATCCTCCCTGGATTTGCTCCAGACGCAAAAGCTCAGATGCTTCAGCAGCTTGCTCACGAGGCAGAGGTTGTCTTTGCCATCAACGCAAACGACATTGAAAACGGCAAGCGCAGAAGCGATATTGGCGTTACCTATGCCGATGACGTGTTGAGGCTTATGGACATCTTCCGTGCTCGCGGCCTTGCCATTGGCGGCGTTGTCATTACGCAGTACTCTGGCCAGCCAAAAGCAAAGGCCTATCGTGCGCGCCTGGAAAACATGGGTATTGCGGTATATCGCCACTACCCTATTGAGGGCTACCCATCAAATATTGACCTAATTGTCTCAGCGGAGGGCTACGGTAAAAACGAGTACGTCAAGACTACGCATCCTCTGGTAGTTGTAACAGCACCTGGTCCCGGCTCTGGCAAGCTTGCTGTCTGCCTCTCGCAGCTCTACAACGAGAATGCCCGTGGAGTCCGCGCAGGCTACGCTAAGTTTGAGACCTTCCCTGTCTGGAACCTTCCGCTCAAGCACCCCGTAAACGTTGCCTACGAGGCAGCTACAGCAGACTTGGGCGACAACAACATCATCGATCCCTATCACCTTGAAGCTCATGGCAAAGTTACCGTTAACTACAACCGCGACGTTGAGGCTTTTCCTGTGCTCAAGGCCATGATGGAGAAAATCGCAGGTACCAGCCCGTATCAGTCTCCAACCGATATGGGTGTCAATATGGTTGGCAACTGCATTATTGATGATGAGGTTTGCCAGGAAGCTTCCAAGGCAGAGATTGTACGCAGGTGGTTTAGGGCTGCCGAGAAACTCGAGCGTACGGGCATGGGTGAGCGTGAACTCACAAAGATTAATCTCTTGATGAAAGACGTTAACGTTGACCAGAACTTCTCGCCAGCTCATGCTGCATGTCTGCACAAAGCAGAAGAGACAAGAAAGCTTGCGGGCGCTATGGTTATGCCTGACGGCATCATTATTACCGGCAAAACTTCGGAGCTGTTAGGTGCGCCAGCGTCGCTTTTGCTCAACGCCCTCAAATACGTAGTTGGTATTGAGAAGAAGACGTTTATTGTCTCGGATGAGGTCCTAAGGCCCATTTGCACGCTAAAAGAGGACAACTTTAAGCTGGCTCGCACCAGCCTCTGCGCTGATGAGATGCTCATTGCGCTCTCTATCAGCTCAATTACCAACCCATTGGCCGGAAAAGCCGTTGATGCCACGCAACTACTCCGTGGATGCGACGCGTATTTCTCGTCAATTATTCCAAGCGATGACGAGTCCATCTATCACAAGCTGGGCATTAACGTGTGTTGCGAGCCAATTTTTGAACAAGGACAATTCTTTCACCAGTGATTTTTAACAGCTCACATAAAAGCAAGAAAACGAGAAACTCTACGACTCGTTCTAAAACTAAACATACACCTGCTTCTGCAAACGCTTCAAAACGTAAGCAGCGGGCGATGCATACACTTGAGCAAAATTCCCAGAACAATCCTGTTGTTACATGGGGGCTCATTACGCTGGCCATTGTGTTTGTGCTGGCATTGTTGCAATCGTGCCAAGGACTTTTCTCCCTCTCTTTTGACAACAATCTGATCATCAAAAACGAGGTCCCCTATGAGTGGGAAAACCTCACCTATGATGCAACAGGACGTGCGCATTATGTGGTGGACGGAGAAGAGCTCACACGCACGGGCGTTGACGTCTCTTCTCACCAGGGGTTTATTGACTGGGAGGCCGTTGCTGCCGATAACATTCAGTTTGCCATGCTTCGCATTGGCTACCGCGGCTCCACCGAGGGTAGTATTCACGCGGATGAGCTGTTTGAGACCAATCTAAAGGGTGCGCAAAGCGCTGGTCTTGATGTAGGTGTGTACTTCTTCTCGCAGGCTATTAACGTGGAAGAAGCTCGCGAGGAGGCAGCTTTTGTTCTGCAGCAGTTACGGGAAGCAGGAGTTACAAAGCTTGCTCTTCCTGTTGCGTTTGATCTGGAGCCTTCTCCCGATTACAGCGGTCGCGCCGACAACCTTTCCCCCGCAGAAACTAACGCAATTGCGCGCGCGTTTTGCACCACTATTCAAGAAGCGGGATACCGCGTTATTGTGTATGGCAACAAAGTTGATCTAAACCGCTTTGACCTAGTCTCGCTTGACGAGCCTATTTGGCTGGCACAATACGTTGATCAACCAGACGTAAACTTTAACTTTTTGATATGGCAATACACTTCAACAGGACAAGTTGACGGTATTACCGGTTCAGTTGATTTGAATTTGGACTTCTCTGCAGTCTCTACAAGCAAAAGCTCAAAGTAGCAACTTACACATCGAAACTACTGGACGCTCCACAGTCACGCCGCAGCCCGTAAGGCTATCCGACCTTCACGGAACCAGCCAGGGTAACGGTAGGATCAAGCGCCTGAGCATGTGCAAAAGCGCCTCCTGGGCTGCATGAACTTACCAGCGTAAATACAACCCACAGAATAATGGCTGCAAGCAGAACCGCCAGCGCCACACGACCCAGCTTCATGCGAGAAGAACGACGTCTTCTAGCTGCATATGCTGCCTGGGCTTCATCTCTGGGGTTGAGCGTGCCATAGTGATTGCCGTAAGCAGTTCTTGCTCGACCACGTGCACGGGCGGCATCTGCACGGGCATGGTTAACGGGATTTGTTGGGCGATCTTGCGTCATCCTACGCTGCGCCTGAGCGCGGCTTCCAACAGCTGCGTGACGACCTCGTACCGCACGCGGAGAGGTAGAAGACTCCCCATTACGAGAGACAGTAGGTGGAACCTGAGTTGGACGCTTTTTCTTACCAAAACCAAAGAGGTTGTTCTCTGCCATCAACAATCCTTGCTAAAAGATTCGTTTACCAAAAAAAGAATACACCGACTTTGCTTTTCTCGCCCTGAAAAGCATCTATCCCGTTACAATAAAGCGCTATACAGACTTATTTTCTGTAAAGTCTGCACAATTGGAGTTCATGGGGGACGCGTGAAGAAACTTTTACTGATGGCAACAGGAGGAACTATTGCTTCTGTTTCCACTGAATCGGGCTTGGCTCCCTCACTTTCAGGAGAAGAGCTTTTAGCCAACGTCCCTCTTGTTCATGACCTCTGCGAATTTGATTTCAAACAAGTCATGAATATCGACAGCACCAATATGCGCCCTCAAAACTGGCTCCAGATCAGAGACGCCATTATTGAGTCGTATGATGCCTATGACGGCTTTATTATCCTTCACGGCACCGATACCATGGCATATACCGCTGCTGCCCTCTCCTACCTGATTCAAAATAGCGAGAAACCCATTGTGCTCACAGGCTCTCAACAGCCAATGGCAAATCCGTTTACCGACGCCAAACTCAACCTCTACCACTCCGTTCTCTACGCGCTCGACGACAGAAGCGCCGGAGTCGTGGTGGTTTTTGGCAACGAGGTTATTGCCGGCACCCGCGCTCATAAACAGCGCACCCTGAGCTTCAATGCATTCACGAGCATGAATTATCCACCGCTTGCACACATCCGTGGCAACAAGATTATTCGTAGTGCGCCAAATGAAGTGCAGGTAGATGGTGGTCTTACAACCTATGAAACGCTCAATACGCGTGTCATTGTGCTTAAACTGACCCCCGAGCTTAATCCATCTATCTTCTACCTTCTGAAGAATGACTACGACGCCATTGTGCTTGAAACCTTTGGTATTGGCGGCATCCCCTCATATGACGGCTCTTTTGAGGAAGCTATCACCGATTGGATTGCATCTGGTCGCACCGTAGTTATTACCACACAAGTTCCTGAAGAGGGTCTTGACCTGGGTGTATATGAGGTCGGTAGAACCTATCAAGATATGCCCGGCGTTCTCTCTGGAGACGATATGACTACCGAAGCTCTGGTTGCAAAAACTATGTGGATGCTTGGTCAGACCTCCGATCAACGAGAGCAAGAAAACCTGTTCTACCAGGTAATTTGTAACGACAGAATTCCACAGTCCGTGGATACAGAAATTTGCGAGTAGCCGATGAGAGACGCCACATTTAAACCTACCGTGCTCTACCTAATTGCGCTTATCATCTGCGGTTCTAACGGAATCGTTGCAAGCTTTATCAATCTTCCTAGCTACCAAATTGTCTTCTTCCGTATGCTTTTGGGCACGCTCTTTTTGCTCGCGGTTAAGCTTGTACAAAAAGAGGCTTTTACCATTCAAAACTACCCCAAGGACTTCCAGGCGCTCGTTGGATCAGGCATTGCCTTGGGTCTTCAGTGGACCTTTCTTTTTGAGGCGTATCGCCTGGTTGGCGTTGGTATTGCAACGCTTGAGTACTACTGCGGACCCGTTATTGTAATGGCGCTCTCTCCCCTTTTATTTGGCGAGAAACTCACTGCTAAAAAGATACTAGGATTTCTTGTAGTTGTTATTGGAGCTGCCCTTATTATTGGCTATGGAGTTGGACTGAACCTCTCGCCAGTTGGTCTTCTTCTAGGCGCTCTCTCTGCTGTTCTTTATGCCGTTATGGTTATTTGTAACAGGCAGCTCAAAGGTGTTTCTGGTATTGAAGGCACCAGCATTCAACTGGGCATTGGCTGCGCTATTGTTGCTCTGGTTACTGTTGTATTCCATGGCATTGAGCTGCCCGCGGATCCAGCATCGGTAAATTGGCTTGCCGTTTTGACCATCGGCCTCTTTAACACAGGCCTTGGATCATTTTTGTATTTCCCACAACTTACCAAGATTCCAGTTCAGCGCGTGGCAATCTTTGGCTACCTTGAGCCACTATCTGCAGTTATTTTCTCGGCACTTATCCTTGGCGAGCCTTTTGGTCTTCTCAAAATAATAGGCACCGCCTGCATCATAGGCGGTGCCATCTTTGCTGAGCTTTCAGGTTCCTCTTCAAACAAATCAGAGGCTATTGAAACTCCGCTCTAGCGTATAAGCTGCGTTAAGCTGCGCGTAAATCGCTGCTTACATTGGCATAGTTGGAGCGACAAAGACACGAGCGGCGTTCTCGCGGTCAAGGTCATACAGGTTCTTTGGATCTCCACCAAAGAGCTCGACTGCTTTGAGAAGGTCGGAAGCATTTGCCTCTTCCTCACCCTGCTCCTTAACGTACCAGTCAAGCAGCTGCATAGTGCGGAAATCGTTTGCCTTCTGAGCAACGGCATAGCACTCGTTAATGCTTGCGGTAATGAACTGCTCGTGCTCGTATGCTGCCTTGATTGGCTCAACTACCTTGGAGAAGGTAAGGTCTGGCTTTGCGATTGCCTCCATGGTTGGAGTCCAATCGTTATCAAGCAGGTAACGACGAAGAATACGTGCGTGAGCAAGTTCTTCCTGAGACTGGATGACATACCAGTTTGCAAAGCCCTTCAGGCCCTGCTCCTCATAGAAATCTGCAAAGGTCAGATACAGATAAGCGGAATAGAACTCTTTGTTGATCTGCTGAGTAAGGATGTTACCAACGTTTGTGTCAAGTGCCATGTTCTTCTCTTTCCTCGTAACTTTTTCTCAAAAAATGAGAAGCTCTTTGGCTTCTCATTTTTGATACCCAGTTGTTAGCCTCTTAAACAGATTTCACAAAATCTTAATGATAAAAATAGTTACTATTTTTATCTTCTATTTGAATGCGCTGCGCTTGCGCCACCTATACGTTAGTCGCGGGTGAGCTTGCGGTGAATGCGATGAGGACGAGCAGCCTCCTGACCAAGTCTTTCGATACGATTGGCTTGGTATGCCTCAAAGTTGCCCTCAAACCAGAACCACTTACCTGGATTCTCGTCGTCGCCCTCCCACGCAAGGATGTGCGTAGCAATGCGGTCCAAGAACCAGCGGTCATGGCTGGTTACTACAGAACATCCTGGGAAGCGCTCAAGCGCATCCTCAAGACTCTCAAGTGTCTCAATATCGAGGTCGTTGGTAGGCTCGTCCAGAAGCAGGAGGTTTCCTCCTTGCTTAAGCGTTAGAGCTAGGTTTAGACGGTTTCTCTCGCCACCAGAAAGGACGCCAGCGCGTTTCTGCTGGTCAGGTCCTTTAAAGCCGAAGCTGGCCACATAGGCGCGGCTTGGAATCTCCGTATCTCTCACCTTGATAAAGTCGTTTCCGTCGGAGACAACCTCCCAGATAGTTTTATCTGGATCGATTCCCTGCCTGAGCTGGTCAACGTAAGAAATTTGAACCGTCTCGCCAATCTCAAGCGTGCCGGAAGTAAGCTCCTCCTGGCCAACAATAGCCTTGAACAGCGTGGATTTACCAACACCGTTGGGGCCAATTACGCCAACGATGCCGTTTCTTGGCAGGCTAAACGAGAGGTCGTCGATAAGAACGCGGTCTCCAAAGGCCTTGTGAATGTGGTCGGCCTCCAGGACCTTCTGGCCCAGACGCGGACCCACAGGAATCTGGATCTCGGTGAAGTCGAGCTTCTTGGACGCACGAGCCTCTGCTTCCATCTGCTCATAGCGGTCAAGACGCGCGCGGTTCTTTGCCTGGCGAGCCTTAGGAGACGAACGAACCCACTCCAGCTCAGCACGCATTTTCTTTGCGCGCTTGGCGTCCTGCTGGTTCTGAGCCTCGAGACGTGCGGCCTTGTTCTCCAGGTAAGTTGAGTAGTTTCCCTCGTAAGGATAGAGCTGTCCGCGGTCAACCTCGCAGATCCACTCAGCGACGTCGTCGAGGAAGTAGCGATCGTGCGTGACGGCCATGACAGCGCCGGGGTAATCGTGCAGGAACTTCTCAAGCCAGAGCACCGACTCCGCATCGAGGTGGTTGGTGGGCTCGTCAAGAAGCAGCAGGTCAGGAGCTTCGAGAAGCAGACGACACAGGGCTACACGGCGTTTCTCGCCACCAGAGAGATGAGTGACGGGAGAGTCTGGGTCTGGGCACTGGAGCGCGTCCATTGCCTGAGAGAGCTGGCTGTCCAGATCCCAGCCGTTAGCTGCATCGATCTCGGTCTGGAGCTGGCCCATCTCTGCCATGAGCGCGTCAAAATCGGCGTCAGGATTGCCCATCTCAACTCCAATCTCGTTGAAGCGTGCAATCTTGGCAAGCAAGTCACCGAAGGCAAGCTCGATGTTCTCCTTGACCGTTTTTGTCTCATCCAGCGGCGGCTCCTGCTGGAGCAGGCCAACGGTATAACCTGGGGTTAGCTTAGCCTCGCCGTTAGAGACGTCCTCCATGCCGGCAATAACTTTGAGCAGGGTGGACTTTCCCATTCCGTTTGGACCCACAACACCGATTTTTGCGCCTGGGTATACGCCGACGGTGACGTCATCAAGGATGACCTTTTCGCCGACAGCTTTGCGAGCCTTGTACATCTGATAGACAAACTCTGCCATGTGCTCCTCCTTAAGGGGCTGTCAGATGAAATATTCACATAGTCCATTCTAATGAAATATCGCGGGGACTCCACAGTAGAAGGAGCAGGAAAAGAGGGCGCGCGGGTGCGCTGCGGGGTGCGCGAGCGCGTCACGAGGCGCGCGGGTGCGAGACACGGATGCGAAAACACACCTATGGCAGATAATCTGCTCAAAAAGCGTATACATTGCACCCAAAACCTCTATATCTTGCAGATTATTTGACTTAGGTGTGTTTTTCGCCCCGGATTTAGCAGATTATCTGACATAGGTGTGTTGTTGAAGGCTTGAAAATAGCAGTAGTTAAATTATTTATATGATGATATTCATAATTCCGTATATTAGACCATGTTTATACGCAGAAATGAATCATCCCATAAATCGTTGATCATAGCTTGTGTCAGATGCCTCATACCAGACGACTTGCGCCGAACAACTCACCGCAAAGGGTCCAAATCTCCTAGATATCCAGCGTAATCACGCCATATGTCACCAGCAAGAACACCGTCACGACCAGACCGGGGAAATAACGGCGCAGCTAGGCGCAGCTAGGTGCATCTGGACGCAACTAAGCGCAGGTAGACCCGGATAAACGCAGCTGAATTAAGGTTTGACGTGGCCCTGGTTTGCTTTATCTACGGCATCTTTGACCATCTGCGCGTACAGGGTACCGCCTCGATTAATGGAATCTGAATCAGAGCCAAAGTGAACGTAGTCAGTACCTGCCCAAATGTCAGGATTGTCCTGAGCAACCTGTGCCCAATCCGCAATAGTAATGAAGTCATACTGCTGAGCGAGCTCAAGCTCGTGTGCGCGAATAGCATTTGCACCAGCATTTGGATCGGAGTTTCTACCGTCATACGGAGTGACAAAAATCAGACGATGTCCGCGCGGCAGCATGTCCACAATCTTATCAACCGCATCGGAGCCGCCAACAGGGTTGGTGCCCAGGGCAACAACAACGTCCTGGTAGAGGGTGTTGTTATCGATCGCAGACTGCAGCAAATCTACGCCCATCGCCACGTTTCTACTAACAGAAGCGTCAATTTGAGCATCGGGCAGCGCATCCTGCAGGTAAGAACGAGCGCGCAGCGAAACAGAATCGCCAATGTAGGTGACTCCCTCAACAACGTTGTAGTTGCTTGCCTGCGAGGTATCCGCATGCTTGCGAGTCATGGTCATGGTGCTCTGCTCCTGCAACGAAGCATTGAGCAGCAGATCGTTCTGGAAATCGCTAAGCTGTGGAGCGGTTAGCGCAATAAAGGCAACGGCCGCAGCAAAAGGAATAAGCGCAAGGCCGGTACCTCGCAAAACCTTCTGACCATCAAGCTTGATGCGCGAGAAGATCTCTGGAGACTTCCCTACCAACGCTGGCTCAAGCACATAGAACGAGCAACTTGCAAATACAAACGAAAGCACCAGGGTTAGGAGTGCAGCCAGGACTGGATCGACCTTCTCGGCAAAAATAATGTACAAAGGCCAGTGGAACAGATACACGCCGTAGCTGGTATCTGCCACAAAAGAAACGATGCCAGGCTCGTTGATACCCTCGGTTTTTTGATGCAACATGCGAGCAAAGAAAATCATTGCGGCTGCTGCGAGCGAGGCAAAAAGGAAACCAAAGGTGTACGTAAAGAGGTCCTCGAAGTGCATGAAGACGCTCAAAAAGACGAGAACACCGCAGCTTGCCACAAGGCCCACAAGCGTTAGCTGAGTAGAAAGCTTCTGCTCGAGCTGGTCAAAGAGCTCGCTCGTCTGGGCAATTCCTGCAACACACGATAAAAGCGCACCGATAAAGAAGGGGAACACGTGCGTTTGCGTCGAGAAATACTGGATAGAAAGATTCGTGGAGTTTTGGGCGCCGGTGGCCATCGCCAAGTAAGTAGCAACCAACAGCACCAGGGAAGCTCCAGCAATCTTTACCTTATAGCTTCTAATTGTTTTGCTCATGCAAGCAAGCAGCCAGGCGCACAAACCCCAGAGCACATAAAAGTGCATTTCAACGGCAAGACTCCAGGTGTGCAGATACACATGAGGAGCAAATTGGTTCTCGTAGCTGTTGCCCAGAACTATCTCAAAGTAGTTAGTTACAAAGCCAAGAGCTGCGGCAATCTGATACTTAATACCGGAAATGAACTCGGTACGCACAAGCAGAAGAAACGGCGTGCATACAAGCACCATAAACACAAGCGGCGGCACAATTCTGTAGAAACGCCTGCGCAGGAAACCAATGACGTCGATGGATCTAAAGCGAGCAAACTCGTCAATCAAGAGAGCCGTGATGAGATAGCCCGAGAACGTAAAGAATACGTCGACACCAATGAAGCCACCTGGAAGCGCGTCCTTAAAAAAGTGATATATGAGGACTAAAACAAGTCCTGTTATACGTACAAGCGAAAACCATTTAATTCGCACTTTGATAAATCCCTTGCTTAAAAGTTCCTTCGTACACAATGTTGTCTTGCGTAGTGAGCCTTCCCTGGCCATCTGCCTGGCCTTTTACAAACTGACCTTCGTACGTCCAACCATCTTTTGAAGTATACGTTCCCGTACCTTGGAAATACCCGTCGACAAATTCTCCCTCGTAGGTATCACCATTCTCAAAAGTCATCTTGCCTTGACCATTCATCTTTCCCTGAATGGTAGTGCCGGTATACGTCACCTGATTGTCGCCGAATACCAGCGTTTTTTGACTTGGTCGGTTAACCAGAACAATCGAGAGCACCGCAAGCACCAAAATTGCAACAACGCTTACCAGCTCGAGCTTTCTTCTGCCCGCACTCACCGGGCGAGAATGACGCTGCTCTGGTTCTGGATCTGCTTGATTGCGAGGACGCTTCTCCACACGAATGCTTTTGCGGGCAGATAGAGGCGTTTTCTGACGCTTCTCTTTTTCTGGCTCAACTTTAGACCGCATATTTTCTGCAGGTTTTTCTGCGGGCTGTGTAGCGGACTTTTCTGCAGGCTTACGCTGCGCAAGCGACTCAAAAGCAGACGAAAGCTGCTCAGAAGCGGTCTGCAGAGAGGCCGCTGGACTTGCCGAAGTATCAGCATTCTCTACGGGAGCCTGAGGTGCTTCTACAGGTGCAACTTCACTTGCCTCAGATGAAGGCTCAGGGAAGTGCGCCGCTTTAACCATATGACGAGCGTTTCTTTTTTTAGCAGAAAAACGCGTAGGAGAACTCACTGGGTATTCCAATTCAATCGATTTGTTAACTATTTCATTGTACTAATTTCCTTCAACTTTTGAATTGTCATTTGTCCTATACACCTATACACATTTACCAGATTCACAGGTACGCCCGCTGTTTTTCTGCGATTTTCTGTTCTAAGTAAAAAGAGAGAGGGGTACACTACAAGGTGGTATTAGAAAAGAAACAAAATGTGCTTACTAAAGTGTGTTCTAATTAGAAAGTTACCTCATCGACATTATCAGGGAGGCAAAGATGGCAGAAGCAATTCGTAAAGTAAATATCATTGGCCATTTGAACCCAGATACAGACAGCATTTGTGCTGCAATTTCTTATGCGTATCTCAAAAATCAGATTGACAACCCTATCTATGAAGCTCGTCGCGCTGGCTCACTCAACCGTGAGACTGCGTTTGTCCTAAATCACTTTGGCTTTGAAGAGCCGCAGCTTATTACTACGGTTACTCCTCAGATTAAAGATGCAGAGATTCAGGCACAGCCAAAAGTTGATGCTGGAATGAGCCTCTATGCTGCTTGGCAGCTTATGCAGGACGTTAAGCTTGATACACTCTGCGTTACTGATGAGGAAGAAGAACTTACCGGCCTGATTGCCGTTAAAGATATTGCAAATGCAAACATGAGCCTTTCCGAGCCAAACCTGCTCTCTAAGGCTAAGACAAGCTATGAAAATATCGTTTCTACGCTTGGCGGCACCATGGTTCTTGGTGATCCTCGGGGCGTTGTTAAGCAGGGCAATATTCGCGTTGGTACCAGCGCTTCCGCCCTGTCAGAGATTGTTGATGCTGGCGATATCATTGTTGTTGCTGGCAACCATGAGAACCAGACTATCGCAGTTGAGCACGGCGCTTCCTGCCTTATTGTCTCTTGCGATGCTCCAATTGCTCAGGACGTCATTGACCTGGCTAAAAAGCGTGATTGCGCTATTATCAGCACTCCTCGCGATACCTTTGAGGTAGCTCGCCTGCTTATCATGTCTATGCCTGTACGTGAGAAGATGCTCACTGACGACATCCTTAAGTTCAGCGTTAACACCGCAATTGATGATGCTCGTAAGGAAATGACCAACTCAAGGCACCGCTTCTTCCCTGTTATCAACGAGAACGGCACTTTTGCAGGTCTTATCAGCGGTCCTGGTCTTTTGAACCCTCGCAAGAAGCATGTCATTCTTGTTGACCACAACGAGCGCACTCAGGCAGTTGATGGTCTTGAGCAGGCAGAGATCATGGAGATTGTTGATCACCACCGCATCGGCTCCATTGAGACTTCTAACCCAATTACCTTTAGAAACGTCCCTGTTGGCTGCACCTGCACCATCATCTATGGCCTCTACCACGAGTACGGCATCGAGATTCCAAAGAATATTGCTGGCCTCATGCTCTCTGCAATTCTTTCCGACACCCTTGCATTCCGCTCCCCTACCTGCACTGAGCGCGATATTGTTGCTGGTAAGAAGCTTGCAGAGATTTGCGGAGAAGACATTGACGCTTACTCTGAGCAAATGTTTGATGCTGGCGCAGACCTCACTGGTCGTACTGCAGAAGAAGTCTTCCATGGTGACTACAAGGTATTCAGCCGTGGCGGCGTAAAGTTTGGCGTTGGCCAGGGCTCCTTCATGACCGAGTCCAGCCGCAAAGCTGCAGAGGAACTTGTTGGACCATTCTTGGAGACTGCCGCTAAGTCCGAAGAGCTCCCAATGGTCTTCTACATGTTCACCGACGTAAAGAGCCAGGTCACCGAGATGCTCTTCTACGGTGCAAACGCTGCCAACGTCATCGAGCGCGCCTTTAACGTAAAGGTTGACGGCAACATTGCTGTTCTTCCAGGTGTTGTCAGCCGTAAGAAGCAGGTTGTTCCATCTCTCATGGCAACGCTTCAGACGCTCGCCGAGGAAGCCAACTAATTCACGGGGTTCTCGGGTTTCTCGCGCATCGCACCTTATGCGAGCTTTCACTGCGCGGATTTCTCGCACATCGTGCTTCTCGCCATTGATTGAAATGATAACGCCTACCTGCGAACTTGCGGGTAGGCGTTTTTCTACAGGAGCTGTTTACAGGAGCTGTTCTATGACGGCGCCAATTCTGTCTCTGATCACCAGGTTGGCGCGAGCATCGTACGGCGTAGGTTGGTCGTTGATGATGGCCATTTTGTTGCCCTCGTAGTAGTCGAGAAGACCGGCGGCAGGCTGCACTACCAGCGAACTTCCTGCAACCACAAGAACCTCCGCTTGTGAGATAGCATTCAGCGCTCCGTAGACCGTGTCCATATCAAGACCCTCTCCGTAAAAGACGATATCAGGCCTAATAACTGCACCGCATTGACAGAGCGGCACCACAGACGACTGCTCTTCAATCTGATCAAGCGTGTAGGTGTGGCCGCACTCGGGGCAATAAAAACGCGTCTCGTTGCCATGGAGCTCAAACACACGCTTGTTACCAGCAGCTTGATGTAGTCCGTCGATGTTTTGCGTCACCACCGCGCGCAACTTTCCCGCAGCTTCCAAGTCTGCCAACCACTTGTGAGCAATGTTTGGCTGAGCCTCCCCCAAATGATGAGAGTTTCTAAAATACGTGTAATACGCTGCGGGGTAATCTAAAAACACATCGAGCGAGAAGATCTCTTCAAGCGTAAAGTCTGGCGCCTTGCTGTAAGCAAAAGACTCCTCATTATCAGGGTCAACCGTTACGCCATTTCCCAGGTCGTAGGCTTCTTTTCCCATGTCATAGCCGTCTTGGCCCAGGCCAATGGTCATGTTTTCTACTTTGATACCGCCCTGGCGATACAGACCGTTAGTCCCCCTAAAATCAGGAATACCGCTTTCCGTTGACACACCTGCGCCACCAAAGAAGACTATGTTATCTGACGACTGAATCCAGTCTTTAAGCTGCTCAATCTTGGTCATTAGGCACCTCTAACCTAAAAAAGGGACCCGGATAAACTGGGTCCCTCGTCTCAAGCGCCGGAGCTCTTGGCGCTGAAAACGCTAGTAGTCAAACTCGTCAGGAACATACTCGGTAAGGCATGCATCCAGACCGGCTTCAATTTCTTCATGGTTCATATGACGACCAATGAAGCACAGCTTAGTTTGACGATCGCCCAGTTCATCATCCCATTCTGCGCGTAGCTCGGGTTTCTCGTCAAGAAGGGTTTCTCGCTCATCCTCTGGCAGCGAAGCGTAGAACATGCCATTCTCGTAGAATTGGACCTGCTTGCCGGCCTGCTCAAATACGTAGCTCATCTCGGGGTCTTGCGAAATCCAAATGCTACCCTTGACGCGGATGATATTCTTTGGCCAGCTAGCCACAAACTGATTAAGTTTGTCCAGATCAAATGGCTGACGGCGGCGATACACAAAGGTAGTAATCTCGTACTCCAAAACCTCTGGGTCCTCGTGCTCCTCAGGGTGCTCCATTGCATCCATCCAGGCAGCGGAGGCGTAGGCTTTGTCAAAGTCAAAACGGCCCGTATTGATAAGCTCGCTCATTGGAATGTCACCGTTGACCGCCTCAACAATAACGGCGTCTTTCTGCAGGCCGCGAACAAGCGCCTTGAGCTCGTGAAGCTGCTCTGGAGTAACCAGGTCGGTCTTGTTGAGCACCAGCGTAGAGCAGAACTCAATCTGCTGAATAAGCAGGTTCTCGATGTCGTCCTCTTCAATGTCTGGGTCGAGAAGATCGGCGCCGTTGTGGAACTCCTCAAACATGCGAGCACAGTCAACAACTGCGACGATGTTATCAAGGTTGAGGTGAGAGTGATTAGTTGCATGCTGGCTCTGATTGCAGAATGCAGAAATGTTATAGGTAATGGGGATTGGCTCGCAGATGCCCGAAGCCTCAATAATGATGTAGTCAAACTCCTCGGTATCGGCCAAATCACCCAACTGAAGTGCCAAGTCATTAGAAAGGGTGCAGCAGAGGCAACCGTTGGTCAGAGGGATAACGTCGCCCTCTTTAGCGTAGCCGCCGTCTTTAATAAGACCAGCGTCAACGTTAATCTCGCCAATGTCGTTGACAATGACTGCTGCGTGAATACCTTCAGTGTTAGAAAGAATGTGGTTCAAAATAGTGGTCTTACCTGCGCCTAAATAGCCGGTAAGCAGCACAATTTTCACCTGCTTTGGTTCAGACATAGTGAGCTCCTATCAAATGTCAAACTTTTATATCAAAGAATAAACTTCTTGTTTGTAAAAGTGGGCCCTGACGCTTAAGTGAGTCAGGGCCCAACCTTCGCGTTACAAATTATCGAGCTGGAAGCTTAGAAGCTACCGCGATCAATAATCTTGCCTTCCTTCATGATGACGTCCATGTTCTCAGGCGTGAGGTCGCGGATGTTGTTAGCAACGTCGCCCTTGACTACAAGGATATCAGCGGAGAGGCCTTCCTTGACAGCACCAAACTCGTTCTCCTTGCCCAGCATCTTTGCGCCGTTGTAAGTAGCAGCTGCAACAGTATCAAGGATGGAGATGCCAACCTTCTCGACAAAGTCATACATCTCATCGATGGTGACGTAGCCGTAAGGAGTGACAAAGCTGAAGGAGTCAGAGCCGATGGTAATGGTGATACCCATATCATAAGCCTTACGCAGGTTAGCGTAGGTGCGTGCAAGGCCCTTCTCGACAACAGTCTCGCCTGGGAATGCGTCAAGCTCTGGAGTCCAGTCTGGTGGATAAGTTCCGTACCAAGTTGGCAGGAAGCCGATGGTTGGGGTGAAGTATGTTCCCTGCTCAGCCATAAGCTTCATGGTGCGCTCGTCAAGCTCAAAGCCGTGAATGAGCTGCTTGCAACCAAAGCGGACGCAGTCATATGCAGCGTCAAAGTTATTGTAGGAGTGAGCGTACAGAGGAATGCCTACCAGTGCGCACTCGTCAGCAATTGCCTTGATCTCCTCGGTGCAGAAGAGCTGCAGACGGTCGGAGTCCCAGCGCCAAATGCCGCCACCAGTTGCCCAAATCTTGATGCCGTCTGGCTCTTCACGAAGACGACGACGAATTGCCTTACGAAGCTCCCATGGACCGTCTACCTGGTCGCCCCAAGGGTGTCCGTCCTTGGAAATCTGCAGTGGCAGATGGTGAGAGTCACCGTGACCAGCAACGCGGCAAAGGCCAAGGCCGGTAGCAAAGATACGAGGACCCTGCATAATGCCCATGTTAACGAGGTCGCGGATAGCAATACCGTTACGGCCAATCTCAACGACGGTTGTGAGGCCGTGGGTAAGAGCGTCATAAGCCTGCTTGACTGCGCATGCCTGCTTCTGAGCAACGGACTCGATAACCCAGTCGTTATCGTTGTCGGTCAGGTTGCCGGAGAAGTGCAGGTGTGTATCAACAAGACCAGGCATTACGGTATGACCGGATGCGTCACGTACCTCATATCCCTCTGGGACCTCTTTGCGAGGACCAGCATAGGTAATCTTGTCGTCATCGATAAGGACAAGGGAGTCCTCAACTGGAGCAGCGCCAGTACCGTCAACGAGCTTGCCGCCTACAAAAGCATACTTACTCATGTTTCCCATCCTTCCTTTGTTGTCCGCTCACTTCTTTTAAACGGACGAGGTTTACTTGCATAGTAAGCCCGGGTTAACTCCTTTGGAATAAGTTAGCCATGGTTGCCGGTAAGCGGAGCAAAAATACCCATGAACGGATGTTCAGATATCAATAATTTCATATAAACATCTAAAGTATTTGATTACTTCATATTTGCTATGACTACATTGCATAGTTGTGTCAAAACAGTTTTTGTCCGGTATCCGTGGTAAGGTTGAGAAAACAAATTAAGGAGGGGCAATGTCTCAGAATTCTTCGTCGCAATCCAGCTTTTTTGCACTTATTTCTCGCATGCGCTACATTGAGCGCTGGTCGCTTATGCGCAATTCTCGATCAGAAAGCCTTGCTGAACACGCCCTTGACGTGGCCGTTATTTCTCACTGCCTCGCAACTATTGCAAATGTGCGCTATCACAGAAATCTTGACGCAGATCGTGCAGCTCTTATTGGTATATATCACGATGCATCAGAGATTATCACCGGAGACATGCCCACGCCTGTAAAGTATGCTAATTCAGAGATTAGAGATGCGTATCATCAGGTAGAGGCACGTGCCGAGAAAACCATTCTCTCCACACTGCCAGAAGACCTGCAAGATGCCTATGCTCAGGTGCTTACTCACAGCGCTGAGGCTTCAGAGAGTGAAGCTTATCTTAGAAAGCTTATTAAAGCTGCAGATAAGATTGCAGCACTCATTAAGTGTATTGAGGAGGCTCAGTCTGGAAACTCAGAGTTTATTACCGCTGAAGCCTCAACTCGTGGAGTTGTTGAAGATTTAGCAGATTCTCTTCCAGAAGTGCACGATTTTATGACAGAATTCCTACCTTCGTACGGAGAAACGCTTGATCAGCTTCTGTAAAGAAACGCTGATTTTGCCTGCTTTTGAGGAGTTGTTTTGCGCGCACTACATGCACGTTTGCCTAAAAACTTTATTCTGGAAGAGCGCTTAGAGGCGTATTCCAGCGTCATTGAGCCTCATCCAGAGACTTTGAGAGGTACGTGGGCTTCTGCGTGTGCGCCAATTACTGCTGAGGGACATGTCCCCTTCTCTGAGGTCCGTGTAGACCTTGGCTGCGGTAAGGGATCTTTTACTGCTGCTCAAGCTAAGGCAAATCCTAACGTGCTTTTTGTAGCCATTGATACAGAACCTATCTGTATTTCATATGCTGCTAAAACAATGTATGAAGCAGGAGTGCCTAACGCCATCGTAGTACCTGGTACCGGCATGAAGATTGATGAGTACTTCTCGCCAGAAGAAGTCTCTGTTATTTACCTCAACTTCCCTGCACCATTTCCTCGAATCAGACAGGCAAAGTTGCGCCTCACTGATGCTGAACGTCTTATGCAGTACAGAAATGTTTTAGCTAAAGAGGGTGTTGTTCGTCTTAAAACGGACAGTCAGCCACTTTTTGATTTTTCTCTTGAGCAAGTTGAAGTTGCTGGTTACAACTTTATTTGGAAAACGCGAGATGCTCAAGCAGATTTTCCTCACGATGTTCCTAGTGAGTACGAACAAAAACTTGGCGCCCAGGGCGCTAAGGTTCATGCCTACCTGATTGCTCCAGGTCCTGTACCAGCAGATTTCACACCCACAGAGCCTGTCAGTCTTGTTGACTACCTTCCAGAAGACTTAGAATCGCTGGCCTACGTTCCTCATGGAATGGAAAGCACGGTCCGCAATCTTGCAAACCGTGCTCGTAGACTTCGTAAGAAGGCTCAGTAATTTGTAATTGGCTATGTGTAGAAACAGCCGTTTGTGAAAACAACCTTTGTAGGAGCGCTCCTTTGTGAGCGCTCTTTTTTAAGCCAGCAGCCCTGACTCTTTTACTTAATCGACTTTATATTCAAAGCTCTAGTGGAATTAAGAACCGCAAGTACCATAACGCCTATGTCTCCAAAGACCGCTAGCCACATGGGAGCCAAACCAAAGGCTGCAAGAATCAAAACAGCAACCTTAACTCCAATAGCAAACACAATATTTTGCTTTGCAATACCCAAGGTATGACGAGCAATCTTTACGGCCTTTGAGAGCTTAGAAAGCTTGTCGTCCATAAGAACTACGTCGGCGGCCTCAATAGCAGCATCAGACCCCAAAACGCCCATAGCAACGCCTACATCAGCGCGTGCAAGAACGGGTGCATCATTGATGCCGTCACCGACAAAAGCAAGGGACTTACCAGCTGTCTTTTGGGCGAGAAGACCTTCAACGGCAGAAACCTTATCCTGTGGAAGCAGTTCAGCACAAACCTCAGTAATGCCCATCTGAGCAGCAATCTCTTCTGCAACGTCGCGTTTATCGCCCGTGAGCATAACAACCTTAGAAACGCCAACGTCTTTGAGGGAAGCGATTGCTGCTGGAGCATCAGCTCGTTCGCGGTCAGAAATAACAATGTGGCCCATGTAGGTCCCATCAACAGCCACGTGAATGATGGTTCCGTGGTTCTCGCACGCTTTCCAAGAAGCTCCTACGCTCTCCATAAGTGTGCAGTTGCCAACAGCAACGCTCTTACCATTCACGTTAGCGCAAATGCCCTGACCAGCAATTTCTTTGATGTCCGTGATAACACAGTCATCGTCCTCGCTTGGATAAGCAGCACGAAGAGCTGCAGCAATGGGATGCGTGGAGTGCATCTCAACGTGAGAAGCTAGGTGCAGAAGGTCCTTCTCGCCAATGGCCTGAGGATGAACAGCAAGGACCTCAAAAACACCCTCAGTCAGCGTACCGGTCTTGTCAAAGGCAACGGTATCAAGGGTAGAAAGCATATCAATGTACGCAGAGCCCTTGATTAGGATGCCCTCCTTCGAAGCAGCGCCAATACCGCCAAAGAAGGCCAGTGGCACGGAAACTACCAGCGCACAAGGACATGAGGCAATAAGGAAGGTCAGTGCTCTTACAATCCAGATTGATGCGTTGCCCACAAAGTCTCCCGAGAGCAGTGGTGGCAAAAACGCCAGCGCAATGGCACTGTAAACAACTGCTGGAGTATACACGCGAGAAAAACGACGAATAAAGCTCTCAGTCTTGGACTTGTTTTGGTTTGAGCTCTCTACCAGCTTAATGATGCGGGAAGCAGTAGAGTCTTCAAAGAGGTGGGTAACGCGAGCACGAACCACGCCAGAAAGGTTTACGCAGCCCGAGATAATATTGTCTCCCACCGTTGCGTCACGAGGCACGCTCTCACCAGTAAGAGCAACGGTATCAAGACTGGTAGAACCCTCGACGATCTCTGCGTCAACAGGGACACGGTCGCCGGGTTTGACCACAATAATCTCTCCTAGCCCAACTTCTTCTGGAGAGATAGTAAGCAGCTGTCCGTCACGTTCAACCGTTGCGCTGTCAGGACGGATATCCATAAGCTTGGCAATAGATTTCTTGCTGTTATCGGAAGCAAGGTGTTCAAACACTTCTCCTACCTGGAAGAACAGCATGACAAAGACGGCCTCATCAAACATAGGAGAACCGTTAGGCACAAAGCCAATGAGCAAGGCACCAACAGTAGCAATGGTCATGAGCAAGTCTTCGTTAAAGCACTCACCCTCAGTGATGCTCTCCCATGCTTCTAGAACAACATCGTATCCCGCAACAGCGTAAGGCAACAAGTAAAGCAGCAGTGCCTGCCAGAGCTGCAGGTCAAATGCGTGTTCAACCGCGTAAGCAATACCTAGCAAAACAGCAGAACAGACAATGCGAGCAATTTTCACCTTTGTCTTTGAGCTCATGGCTCCTCCTTGGGTTGTTGTTATGCCTAGTCTACTCCTTAAATTGATATATGTACATATATTCATACAATAATCTTAAGGAACTTTTCACAAGAAACTCCGCGGGCGAGAAACCCGTGGAGTCCCAGATAAACCTATAAATTTTGGCCGTAGTTTAAGCCAAACGTTCTTCTCGCCAATTGGTCTTCTCACCGATTGGAAAGCTAGTTGATCAGCGATGCGGGAGTTGGGATAAATCCCTCAAAAATGACAGGCGCACCTTCAAGCTCGGAGGCAATCATGTCCTCCTCGTTCCTAACGGTCCAGGTAATCAGATGTGCGCCCATGGTATTGCAAGCCAGCTTAACAAAGGGGTTCTTGCGATCTTCAAACTTGTATGAAATGAAGTCTGGGCGACCAACAGAATTACCAAAGAGAGCTGTAGCGCCAGCTCGTGTAGCAATGTTCATGTGCTTAGTCTGACGGTCAACCAGGAAATTCTCTGAGAGCTGGCCGCGAAGCATCTCAGGACGGTTCTGACGCAGCCACTGCAAAACGCGAGGGTCAAAGCTCTCGATGCATGCACGAACGGGACGAAGATCAAGAGCCTGCATAATCTTTTCTGTCAGCTGCTCAGCGTTATTGTTGCGTGTCTTAGCCTCAATAATCAAAGGTGCAGGTAGCTCACCGGAGCCACTCCATGCATAAACCTCAAGGACTTCCTCAAATGTTGGAATCTGCTCGTCGGTAGCAAGAAGCCTCAAACCACGAAGCTCCTCTAGCGTGGACTCCTCAACAATCTTCTGTACGCCACAGAGGCGATCAAGTGCTGAATCGTGAACAACAACCAACTTGTTGTCTGCGGTCAGGTGAACATCAACCTCGGAGCCAAAGCCCTTCTCGACAGCTGCGCGGAAAGCAAGCAGGGAGTTCTCTGGAATGCCCGCCTCGTTGTTGTAGAGGCCACGGTGAGCATAGCGATGACGAGCAATCTCGTGCCAGCGCTCCAGAAGCAGGCGATCATTTTGCTTGCGTGGAGCAATGGAATAAGCGCCGTATGCAGCTAAACCAAGAGCAGCACCAGCCACAACGCCACCGGCAATTGCAACGTTTCTAAACGATTTACGCTTCTTGGTAGAAGCTAACAGAGCGTCAGATTCCTGTCCGCTTTGAGCAGCAATTTCCTCAGCAACATCTGCAACTGCGATATCTGCGGCAGCATCCTGGTGCTCGGCCAGGGTCTCCCCCATCTCTTCAAGCGACTCTGCAGTGCTTGCAAGCTGCTTTGAAAGCTTGTTCTTTGGGCGAGAAAAACGATTCTCTAGATTAGACTGAAGCTGTGCCTGAGCAGCCAAAACTGAAGTCTGAGCCGAACGAAGCGCAGACTGAGCACGAGCGACTGATGACTGAATAGCATCGCCACTTGGCAGTGCTGGCCTAATATGAGCATTAAACCCAGCGGTAAGCTGCTCTTTAGCGATATTGCCAGCCAAGTTGGCAGCTTTAGAAGCCGTTGTGGCAAGCAACTTTCTTCCAGCCTCGGATTGAAGTGCTGCCTTTGCGGCATACTGAGTAATTGCTAAACCTGCGGCTCTAACTGCAGCTCTCTTAATAAAACGACCAATCATGTAAGCTCCCTTCAATCTAGCCTTATTCTATCAGTCCAGTTCTCGCTTTTTCGCTACGTATTGCGACTTTCTGTGCGTAATCAGTATCTTTGTCTGTTCAAAATCGAGTAGTATGTAGTCCACTAACTACTATCTCAGGAGCATCATGGCTGTTATAAAACAAGAACACGCTCTCTACCTGTATAAACTACTCAAATCAACCATTGGCGTCTCCAAACAGACTCCCCTCTCTACCGTTGAGGGTGTGCTCATTGAAGACGACCTTGCACCGCAGGATTTTGGCTTTGACGACATCCGCGCTCTCATGGAGGCGTGCCCCGATTTCATCAAAATCACTGCGTTCAAAAAAGGCTACGTCTACGCAACGCTTCTGACCTTTGACACCTTTGAGGCTGCCCTTGTAGCTGGCGAGAAAAACGTCGAGTCGCAAAACAACGGCAAACCTTGGAAGCGTCGCCGTGGAGCAAAGTCCATTCGAGCTCTCAAGCCAAAACACCTGGTAGTTGAAGCGGAACCTGTAGTTGAGGAGCTTCCTGCCCAGGAAGAGCCAACGGAGCCAGAGGAGCTACCTGTCGCGGAGAGCTCAGAGGAACTGTCTGTTGCAGAGGAATCTGCTGCTGAGGTGCCTGTTGTAGCAACGCCTTGTGCAGAGGCGCCTGAAGAAGACCTCCGGCAAGAATCTGCCGATGACGCTGCTCCAGAGCCCGCTGGAACCGATGATGTCGCTCCAGAGCCTAAAGCCGCCGAGCCTACAGTGCCCGAACCTGTAGTGCCCGAGCCTGTAGTGCCCGAGCCTACCATCTCGCTTACCGTTACCTACAATCCCTACGACGGCTCCGATGAAGAGAAGACGCTTGAGGCCGCTCCTTCAGTATTGCAGCAGGCCATGAGTGCAACAAGTTCTGTCTCTAGCACTACAGTTTCTGAATCCCAGGCTTCTACGCAGGCAACCAATCAGAATGAGGCTCCTGCTCCTACCCCAACATACCCTGCCAATTTTGAGGAAGATGTCCACGTCAACAACGAGCTTCTCGGCATTTTGTATCAGATGGCTCCCGTTGATGCTAACGTCCTCAAACAGCTGGAAGAAGACTTCAAACTTGCCGAGTCTTCTCGCGCGCTCATTTCCAAGGGCGGCACGTTCACGTTTAACACGCGTTACAAGAAACCGCAGACAGACGAGGTTATTACCGCTACCATTCGTAAGTCTAAGCGCGGTGCTCTGCGTCCCTGGACGCTCTTGAAGCTCAGCGTTTCTGCAGATGAGCTGCAGGATCAGGCAGTTGATGTGCTTCACGGACTGCCAAAATCTGCCATTGCTTCATGGGAAAAGCTTCCTACCGCAGCAAAGCAGCTACCTATCAACCCTGTTGACGTGGTTATGAACGAGGCTCCTGTTTCCGACTGGAACGCGCTTTGTACCACCTATCTGAGCGACGCGCCTTCGTTACAGGCGGCGCAGGCGTGTCTTTCTGCAGCGTACGTCTACAGAAAGAACGAGCAGCAGCTCATGCATACCGACGCCGACTTCTCGCTTCCCGTTCCAGGTGCCGCGCCCCTGCTCTTTGATTCCGAGCGTGGATTTGATGACAACTCGCCTCTGGTACAAAACGCCTTGCGAGCTGCAAAGCGCGGATGGCGCATGGCCGTTGAGCTCTACAATCCGTCCAAGCACTGCATC